>JBJOIS010000008.1:0-80137 GCA_046047035.1 Pseudomonadota bacterium | reverse complement strand
GCCCAAGACCATGACAAGTAAGCTAAGCCATTCTTACGTTCGATATAGTCATTGACGTTAATCTTTCTCAGTTCTGTGTAATGCATCATTATTTCCCTCCGCCTCAAGCTGCCTTGTCATCCATCACGGGACCTTCGATCCCCTCATCAATCAAATACGATAGCCGAGACATATCTTTAAAATGGGGTGCATTCAAATTCGAATTAATCTCTTCCATCGCTTTCTCATACATCCACTCAATACTCTTCCTATCCATCAGTTCAATGATATTGATCTCACTATCGACCGGTCTGATCTCATCTACTTGTTCAAACACCATGCAGACGCATACATCGTACGAACCCTGTTCATATTCCACCGTCGCCCACTCATAGTTCCTTGCACGATTCTTAGTCATCTTGTTCTCCTTGTTCATCGAAGTTAATTGATGGATTTAGTATAGAACTCTACACAATATACAGTCAAGTGTTCTACACAAAATATTTAAATATTTTTGAATGAGGAGATTGCGAAAACAAAAAAAGCCACGACTGGCGTGGCTTTTAGAGGGTTTGATTTTTTTTAATTACTTCTTGGGATTGCCTTCACCGAGCATAATCCAGCGAGCGGTAAAGGGTGTTGAGTCTTCCAATTTGAATGCATAGCGGGCATCTATGCTTTTAATTTTTCCAGTTAGCCATTGATAAACAACGCTACGAGATGCACCACATAAAAGCCCAAACTCTGTTTGTTCTTTGATGTTTAGTGTTTCCATCATGTATTTAACGCGTTCTGCGGTGGTCTTCACAGGGTATTGATCCGATGTATGGGGCGATTGAAATTATAATCTTTATTGCGCTGTTAATGGCTGATTTAGTAGCAACAGCGCTTAAAGTATCAATTTACAAAACGGACTCGTTCTCATTTGGAAAATACCCAAAAAATAGCCTCCTAGAAAAAACAAACCAAATTCTTTGGAATCGAAGACTGCTATTGGCTTTCAGCGATATTTTTGTGTTCGACAGATCTAAAAAACATGCCGAATCTCCAAAACGAACCCAATTATGTTTCAAGCTATATACAGCATGGCTTACAGCGATATTTTTAATGATTGAAGCGTTTGAAAATAATATGTGAGCCGATGCAGAACTTAATCAGCAAAGTTTTAGTCTCAAAGTAGTATCTATGAGCAGCGCAATGAATGGCGCGATGCCAGCTATAATGTGCTGCATTACAGGAGAGTTAAAACGTGCGAATGTTTAAATTAAAAAGCTTGCGGTGGAGTATCTTGGCAAGTTTGTGCTTTTCATCATTGGCGATGTCAGCCGAAGTTCAAGAGTTCAAATTAGATAACGGTTTAAAGATTGTGGTGCAAGAAGATCACCGGGCACCTGTTGTTGTCTCTCAGGTCTGGTATCGTGCCGGCGCACTTGATGAGGTGAATGGCAAAACAGGCGTGGCGCACGTGCTTGAACACATGATGTTTAAGGGCACTAAGGCTGTTCCTGCTGGCAAGTTTTCACGTTTAATTGCAGCGGCTGGCGGTAAAGAGAATGCTTTTACTGCGCAGGACCAAACCACTTATTATCAGCAGCTAGAAAAATCTAACTTGCCGCTCTCCATCAAGCTCGAGGCGGACCGCATGGCGAACTTGAACTTAACGGATGAAGAGTTCGCAAAAGAGATCAAGGTGGTGATGGAAGAGCGCCGCTGGCGTACGGAAGATAAGCCACAATCGAAAGTGAACGAGCAGTTCAACTCAACCATCTATCACGTGCACCCTTATGGCCGCCCAGTTGTCGGGTGGATGAATGACTTAGAAAACATGACGGCGGCTGATGCGCGTGAGTGGTACAACACATGGTACGCGCCAAATAACGCGACATTGGTGGTGGTGGGCGATGTGAACGCACAAGATGTGCTCAAGCTTGCTAAGCAGTACTTTGGGCCACTAAAGCCGCATGCACTGCCAGCACGTAAGCCGCAAGTTGAACCTGAGCAAAAGGGCGAGCGCCGCGTGGTGGTGAAAGCCCAAGCGAAGCTGCCGTATCTGTTGATGGGCTTCCATGTGCCGTCGCTCCAAGATGCGGATAAAGACGTTGACCCATATGCGCTAGAGATCTTGGCGGGGGTATTGAATGGCAACGCGTCAGCCCGCCTAAACCAGAACCTCGTTCGTCAGAGCCAGATCGCGATTGATGTAGATGCGGGCTACGATATGGTGCAACGTGGTCGCCAGTCCATCTTTGTGCTTGATGGCACACCTTCAGAAGGCAGGTCAGTCGCTGAGCTAGAGGTGGCGATTTTGAATGAGGTTGAGAAGATTAAAACAGGCGGCGTGACGGAAGAGGAGTTGCAGCGTGTTAAAGCCCAAGTGATTGCGGCGGATGTGTATCAACGCGATTCGATGTTCTACCAGGCGATGCAGATCGGTAACCTAGAAACGGCTGGGTTCTCTTGGCGGATTTTGAAGGATTACCCTGCCAAGCTTCAGGCGGTAACGGCTGAGCAAGTGCAGTTGGTTGCGAAGAAGTACTTCAACAAAGACAATCTAACGGTCGCGACCCTCGATCCGCAGCCGATCGACCCGAATGACAACACACCGAAAGGAAAGCCACATGTTCACTAAATCGCTTATACGTGGCTTGGTATTGGTTTGTGTGTTTTTTTCAGCACAAGTGCAAGCCGGCTTGAAAATTCAGCAATGGCAAACCAGCAACGGCTCATCCGTCTATTTTGTGGAGAACCATGACCTGCCGATCATTGATATCAGCACCGCCTTCTATGCAGGCAGTGCGCGCGATGATGCAGCTAAACCTGGCGTTGCGGCAATTACCCGACATCTGATGACGTTGGGCGCTGCGGGACTGTCTGAAGAGAAGATCTCTCAGCAGATGGCGGACATCGGTGCACAGCTCGGCGGCGGCATTGATGATGACAAGTCTAGCTTGAGCTTGCGGACACTAAGCAGTGCGCTTGAGCGAGACAAGGCATTAGCGTTGTACATGAAGATCTTGCAGAAGCCAGATTTTCCGGAGGATGTGCTGGCGCGTGAAAAGTCTCGCGTGATCGCTGGCTTAAAGGAAGCCGCCACGCAGCCGGAAACGATTGCCGACAAGGCCTATAGTAAGGCGCTGTTTGGTAGTCACCCATATGGCTTCAATACCGAGCCTGCGCAGGTAGAGAAAGTTGATCGCTACGATGTGGAGAAGTTTTACCGTCTGCATTACGGTGCGAAAGGGGCGGTGATCGCCTTGATCGGCGACATGAGCCGTGCACAGGCTGAGCAGATTGCTAATCAGATCTCTGCGGACTTGCCTAAGGCAGACAAGCCAGCGCCTTTGCCAGCGGTCGCCTACCCGGCGGCCCCCTCTGAACAGCGCATTGCGCACCCCGCAACGCAGGCGCACATCCTGTTAGGTTATCCTGGCATGAAGCGCGGCGATGCGGATTACTACTCGCTCTATGTAGGTAACTACATCCTGGGCGGTGGCGGCTTTGTTTCTCGCCTCACTGAAGAGGTACGTGAAAAACGTGGCCTGGTCTACAGCGTTTACAGCTACTTCATGCCGATGGCGGAGTTGGGGCAGTTCCAGATTGGCCTGCAAACCAAGCGCGATCAAGCGGATGCGGCCTTGGGCTTGGTGCGCGAGACCTTGGATAAATTTATCAAGGACGGCGTGACTGAGGCTGAACTCAAGGCGGCCAAGCAAAATATTGTCGGCGGCTTCCCGATGCGCATCGATAGCAACGGCAAGATATTGGACTATTTGTCGCTGATCGGTTTCTACCAACTGCCGCTGACCTACTTGGATGACTTTAACCAAAACATCAGTAATGTAACAACCGCGCAGATTAAGGATGCGTTTAGTCGCCGCATCAACCCTAACAACATGGTAACGGTGGTGGTGGGTGGCGACACAGAAAGCAAATAATACAGTTCGCATTAGTGCGGGTGAGTGGCGTAGCCGCTTACTGAAGTTTCCCGATGTGGATGGCTTGCGGCCAACACCCGACCGCGTTCGCCAGACCGTGTTCAACTGGCTGGGCCAAGAGCTCCACGGGCTAAGCTGCTTGGACTTGTTTGCGGGCACTGGCGTGATGGGCTTTGAAGCGCTATCTCGCGGTGCCACAAATGCGGTGCTCATTGAGAAGTCACGCCCTGCCTATCAGGCCTTAGTCGATAACAAGACGGCGTTGAAGGCGACGAATGCCCAGGTGCTTAACCTTGATGCCTTGCAGTTCCTTAAGCAAAACCAGCAGGTGTTTGACGTTATCTTTGTTGACCCGCCGTACCATCAAGGGCTACTCGATCAGGTATTGCCGCTAATCAAAACTGCCTTATCTGAAGGTGGCCTGATCTATGTTGAAGCTGAGTTTGCGCTAACGGATAACGCCGACTGGCAAGTCTACAAGGCTGGTAAGGCCGGCAATGTCTTCTACCATCTATTAAAAGCCGCCATTTAGTAAAAGCTGCATAGCCTGTTAGAATTGGATGATTGACCAAGTACCACTGGTCGCAATTTGGCTGACACCATGCAAAATAATCTAAAAGTTGTTTATCCCGGCACATTTGACCCGATCACCATGGGGCACGAAGACATCGTACGCCGCGCCGCAAGCCTCTTCTCTGAGGTGATTGTGGCGGTCGCGAGCAATCCGGGTAAGAAGCCATTTTTTGATTTGAATGAGCGCGTTGAGATGGCGAGCCATGTGCTCAAAGACTGCCCCAACGTCAAAGTGATTGGATTTTCAGGCTTGCTGATGCAGTTTGTACAAGACCAAGGTGCGCGTGTCGTGATTCGTGGGCTTCGTGCAGCATCCGACTTTGAGTATGAGTTCCAATTGGCGGGCATGAACCGTAAGCTCTATCCGCAAGTTGAATCTGTATTTTTAACCCCATCTGAACAATTTATGTTTATCTCTTCTAGCTTAGTTCGTGAAGTGGCGATGTTGGGCGGCGATGTGACGCAATTCGTTTCGCCTCACATCCAAAAATGTATTGATACAAAGTTAAAAAAGTAAAAGAAAGTTATTAGGTTTATTGTATGGCGTTAATGATTACTGATGAGTGCATCAACTGCGATGTGTGTGAGCCAGAGTGCCCCAACGGTGCGATTTATCAGGGCGAGTCTATCTACGAGATCGACCCGAATCTATGTACCGAGTGTGTTGGGCACTACGATAAGCCGCAGTGCCAAAAAGTTTGCCCGATCGACTGCATCCCGTTTAACCCTGAGATGGTTGAAACCAAAGACCAGTTACAAGAAAAATACCAACGCCTGATGGCGGCCAAATAGTCTGAATTGAAAGGAAGTAGTCATGCGCATGCTGCATACCATGTTACGTGTCGGTAACTTAGAGAAATCCATCAAGTTCTATACTGAAATTTTAGGCATGAAGGTGCTACGTCAGCATGACTTTCCTGATGGCAAGTTCACGCTAGCCTTTGTAGGTTACGGCGATGAGAAAGATCACACCGTGTTAGAGCTCACCTATAACTACGGTGTTGAGAGCTATGAGATGGGCAAGGCCTATGGCCACGTAGCGATTGAGGTAGATGATGCCTACGCGACCTGTGAGCAAGTGAAGAAAGCGGGTGGCAAGGTGGTGCGTGAAGCCGGCCCGATGATGCACGGAACCACAGTGATAGCATTTGTAGAGGATCCTGATGGCTACAAAGTGGAGTTCATCCAAAAAGGGACTTACTAATTAAGAGCTTTCATTAATGTGCTTTTTGTGTAGGCGATAGCTGCCTCAACCTCTTTGTCAGAAAAGTTGGTGTACTTGAATGCCGACATGATTTGATGTTTGATATAAGGATCAATGAACATTCGGTCTCTAAAATTGTTTTTTGGGGCAGAACATAATACGATTGTTGGTATTTTTAGCATTGATGACATCGTCTTAAACGCGCTGTCACTGCCAACAAAAGCATTGCACTGGCTTACAACGGATAAGCTCTTCGTGATGTCCTGATGGCACGAAAATTTTAGTTTTTCATTTTCAGATATATCAAACGATTCGATTTCACTTTTCATCCCGAAAAAGATGACATTCACATCTAGTTTTCCTAGCTCTTTAATCAATCCATCGATGTAACTTTTCGGTAATGTTTTTGGAACGTTACCACTTTTTATTTCTTTATTAACCGCATAGCTACTGCCGCCAGCATGAAGGCCAACTACAGGATAATTATTATTATAGATTGGGGTTTCAGGTGAGAATGGAGACGTATCCATTAATAAATTTCTGGGGCATCGATAGAGATTTACTTCTTTAGATACTGATTCAACAATTGCTTTTTCCTCTTCTCTATCAGTGAAGGTATAGATTTTTTCTACTTTCACGCCTATTTTTTCGAAAAAATCTTTAGCTTTTGGAAAGTGAGTGATGATGACGTAGCGATCAGATTTGTTGTTTAGCATGTAAGGGACGTGCTGTAGAAAGTCTCCAACACCGCCACAAATCATCAGTGCGCTTTTTTTATTGTTTTTCGTTTTGTTACACTTGGCATAAGCCTTTCCCAATCTTTCTGAAGTGTTGGCGAAAAAAAATCTATATCGCAAAACTTTTGAGTAGGCATCAACTGCATCGTCATATCTTTTTATAAAGTCGTAAAAAATCCCTAAGAGATAAAAATAGTATTTTTTAATATGGCGGTTCAAGTCTTAATTTCCTAAAGAATAGGGCAAAAAAAAGCATCAGCTCATTTAAGAGAGCTGATGCAATCATACCAATCAAATATGATTGGTGAGTGTTACTCAAAAAAATCTTTCACTTTATCTAACCAGCCTTTAGCGCGCGGGCTGTGCTTCTCGGAGTCTTGCTGGTTAATCTCTTCTAGTTCACGCAATAACTCACGCTGTTTCTCGTTGAGCTTCACTGGCGTTTCAACCACAACGTGACACATTAGGTCGCCATTTTGATTGCTACGTAGTGGTTTGATGCCCTTGCCGCGCAGTCTAAATGTTGCGCCTGTTTGGGTCTCTGCAGGGATCTTCATCTTTGCGTGACCATCTAGCGTAGGAATTTCAATTTCGCCACCTAAAGCAGCAGTCGTGAAGCTAATTGGCATTTCACAATGCAAATCGCCACCTTCACGCTGGAAGATTTCATGTTGTTTTAAGTGCACAACGACATATAAATCGCCAGTTGGGCCGCCATTCACGCCAGCCTCACCTTCGCCTGTTAAGCGAATGCGATCGCCTTCATCCACGCCGGCTGGAATCTTAACGGATAAAGTTTTGTGCTCTTTAACGCGACCATCACCATGACAGCTTGGGCAAGGGTCTTTGACCATGCGACCGCTACCATGACATTTTGGACATGTTTGTTGTACAGAGAAGAAGCCTTGTTGCATACGCACTTGGCCATGACCTTGACACGTAGTGCATGTGACGGGTGATGTGCCCGCCTTAGCACCTGAGCCATTGCAAGGTGAGCATTTAGACATGACTGGAATGCGAATTTTTGTCTCTGTGCCACGTGCCGCATCTTCAAGCGAGATTTCCATGTTGTAACGCAAATCAGCGCCGCGATAAACGTTAGCGCGTCGACCGCCGCCACCGCCAGCGCCACCAAAGATGTCACCAAAAATATCGCCAAAGGCATCGCTAAAATTGCCAAAGCCAGCACCACCAGGGCCTGGACCTGCACTTGGATCAACGCCAGCATGACCGTACTGGTCATAGGCACCGCGCTTCTGGTCGTCAGAGAGCATTTCATAAGCTTCTTTTGCTTCTTTGAATTGCTCTTCCGCTTTTGGATTGTCTGGATTGCGGTCAGGGTGATACTTCATCGCAAGCTTGCGATAGGCCTTTTTAATCTCTTCTTCAGAAGCATCTCGGTTGACGCCAAGTACTTCGTAATAATCACGTTTTGCCATTGTTCTGTCGCTTATAAGGTTGGGCTAAAAATGCTTGTAAAAAATGCAAGAAAGCACACCCGCGCTTTTGACGAGGATGTGCTTATCTTTACCAATAAAAAAGATTATTTTTTATCAGATTTAACTTCTTCAAACTCAGCATCTACCACTTCAGCATCGACTGTTTTTTCGCCTTGTGGCTGCGCTTCAGCACCGCCAGCTTGTTGGGCTTGTTGTTCAGCGTAAACTTTCTCGCCTAGCTTTTGTGATGCTTCCATTAATGCATTCGTTTTAGCTTCAATTGTTTCTTTGTCACCATCTTTAAGCACATCCTCAACATCTTGAACTGCTGCTTCAATTTTAGCTTTTTCGTCAGCATCTAATTTATCGCCATGCTCTGTTAAAGATTTTTTCACGCTGTGAATCATTCCGTCTGCTGCGTTACGCGCATCCACCAATTCACGCAATGCTTTGTCTTCATCGGCATGGGCTGCTGCATCCTCTTCCATGCGTTTGATTTCTTCTTCAGACAAGCCTGAGTTTGCCTTAATCGTGATTTTGTTCTCTTTGCCAGTGGCTTTATCTTTTGCAGATACATGCAAGATGCCGTTAGCATCAATATCAAAAGTCACTTCAATTTGTGGCATGCCGCGTGGTGCTGGAGGGATATCGCTCAAGTTAAATTGACCTAAGCTCTTATTGCCAGCCGCCATTTCGCGCTCACCTTGCAACACTTGAATGGTCACGGCGTTTTGGTTGTCTTCAGCTGTTGAGAACACTTGTGATGCCTTAGTAGGAATTGTTGTGTTCTTTTTGATGAGTTTAGTCATCACGCCGCCCATAGTCTCAATACCTAGTGACAATGGAGATACGTCTAGCAATAACACGTCTTTTACGTCGCCTTGCAATACGCCGCCTTGAATTGCAGCGCCAACTGCCACAGCTTCATCAGGGTTTACGTCTTTACGTGCTTCTTTACCGAAAATCTCTTTCACTTTTTCTTGCACTTTTGGCATGCGGCTTTGACCGCCCACCAAAATGACATCGCCGATTTCATCAATGCTCACGCCAGCGTCTTTCAATGCAGTGCGGCAAGGTGCAATGGTGCGTTCAATCAAATCTTCAACTAAAGATTCAAATTTAGTACGTGTAATCTTCACAACTAAGTGTTTAGGGCCAGAAGCATCTGCAGTGATGTAAGGCAAGTTCACTTCAGTTTGTTGCGCTGAAGATAATTCAATCTTCGCTTTTTCAGCCGCTTCTTTTAGACGTTGCTTAGCAAGCAAGTCGTTACGTAAATCAAGGCCGTTTTCTTTCTTAAATTCGTCAGCCAAGAAATCAATCATGCGATTATCAAAGTCCTCACCACCAAGGAATGTATCACCGTTGGTTGAAAGTACTTCAAATTGATGTTCGCCATCGATGCTTGAAATCTCGATGATAGAAACGTCAAATGTACCGCCACCCAAGTCGTAAACTGCAATTTTGCGGTCACCTTCTTGTTTGTCCAGACCAAATGCCAATGCAGCTGCAGTTGGTTCGTTGATGATACGTTTTACTTCTAGACCAGCAATACGGCCAGCATCTTTAGTCGCTTGACGTTGGCTGTCGTTGAAGTATGCAGGCACAGTAATCACAGCCTCTGTCACTTCTTCACCTAAGTAGTCTTCTGCAGTTTTCTTCATTTTGCGTAAAACTTCAGCAGAGATTTGTGGCGGTGCCATTTTGTTGCCGCGCACTTCTACCCATGCATCGCCGTTATCAGCTTTAGCAATTGTGTATGGCATTAGGTTGATGTCTTTTTGAACTTCTTTTTCGTCAAAACGGCGACCGATTAAACGCTTCACTGCGAACAATGTGTTTTTAGGGTTGGTCACTGCTTGGCGCTTAGCAGGTGCACCAGTTAAGATTTCGCCGTCATCTTGGTAAGCGATGATAGATGGTGTGGTGCGTCCGCCTTCAGCGTTTTCAATCACGCGTGGTTTGCCACCTTCCATTACGGCAACACAAGAGTTGGTGGTGCCTAAGTCAATACCGATAATTTTACCCATGAGATGATTTCCTCTTTAAATAATTAGTTAATTCAAAAATTCTATGTACTGTTAATGGGGGTATGTTTGTATCTTTCAAGTCCCCATTCAAATTAGTTGTAAAACCGACTTTAAATATTAGCCTTTTGCTTTTACGACCATCACTAGTGCTGGTCGTAAAACGCGTTCATTCAATGTGTAGCCTTTTTGTAAAACACTGTGAACAGTATTTGGCTCGCCTTCCGCTTCAATTGCGCTAATTGCTTGGTGTTTGTTAGGGTCAAACTTTTCGCCAACAGGATTAACTTCAGCGATGTTGAATTTTTCAAATACGCTGAGTAGTTGTTTTGATGTCAGCTCAACGCCATCCTTGTAGCTCTCAACCGTTGCATTTGCCACGCCAAGTGCCGCATCCAAGCTATCTTTTACTGCTAAAAGCTCACCAGAGAATTTCTCAAGCGCATATTTACGTGCCTTGTCGATGTCATCGGTCGCGCGTCTGCGGATGTTTTCGCCTTCAGCTTTTGCATAAAGCACAGCGGCTTGTTGCTCAGCTAATTGTGCTTCTAATTCTGCAATGCGTGCTTCAGGTGTTTGTTCTGTTTCTACAGAAGCTTCTTCGGTTTCAGGCGTTTGATTTTGGTCTTCTTGCGACATAAAAATCCCTTATTTTTAGTGATTTGTTTTTACGATAATTTGCTAAATGGGGATGATGGTGATGATTACAAGAGTGAACGTTAAAATTTTTTGATAATTTTTTTAGCCTAGTTTGATTTAGCGCAATGGCTATACTTAAGCTTGTTTGTGATTATGGCCTTGTTTGCGATAATGATTAAAAATGATAGCGGGGCTTACATGAATCTAATTAAAGAGTTTGATTTTACGAATTGGAATCCAAAGATAACCAAAGCGAAAAGCCAGCAAGCCATTGCTGCTTTAGAGGGGGGCTATGTGATTTGTTTGCCACATTTGCCTTTTGTGCTTAGTGATGATGAAAAGCGTTTTCTCTCTGAAAGCTGGTCAGACCAAAAATCAAAAAACATTTCACTACGTCCACAAGGTGGGTTAAAAGGCGCGGCAGGTTCGGAGTCTGATTTAAAGGCTTTGCGAGCGATGATTCAGCGCTATGCAGACCAGTCCTTACAGTTGGTGAGTGCATTATTTCCTGATTATGTACCTAATCTTGTCACGGCTAATACTAGTCTGCGCCCGTTTGAAGTGGAAGGGCGCGTGAGTTCATATCGTAAGGATGATAAGCGTTTACACACCGATGCGTTCCCATCCAATCCAACGCAAGGAACGCGCTTGCTACGCGTGTTTAATAATGTCAATCCGCATGGAAAACCTAGGGTTTGGCGCGTGGGTGAGCCTTTTGAGTCTATGGTGGCAAAGTATCTTCCAAAAGCTAAAAATATGTTTCCTGGTCAAGCATGGATGATGCACAAGCTAGGGATTACCAAGCGCGAAAGAACGCCTTATGACCAACTGATGTTGCAGGTACATGATTTGGTGAAGGCGGACATTGATTATCAATGTAATTCGCCACAGCAAAGTTTGGATTTGATGCCAGGCACGACATGGATTGTATATTCAGACCAAGTGCTTCATGCGGCGATGTCTGGGCAATATATGATGGAACAAACCTTCCATTTGCCACCTGATGCGCTTTATAAGCCTGAAACCGCGCCGATTAGAGTTCTTGAATCTATTAAAGGCAAGTCGCTAGGGCTTGCTGCTTAATTTCGCACCTTGTAGCGGTCGTAAACCCACATGTATTGAGAGGGGCATTGTGCAATAGCTTTCTCAATTTCTTGATTGAGCAATTCGGGTGAGTTGATACCGCCTTCTTTAATAGGCTTGATATGGATGTGGTAGCCACGTCCATTTTCCAGTCTTTCCCCAAATGCCATCAGGACTTGCGCGCCTGATTTTTCAGCTAACTTAGAAGCTAGCGTCATCGTGTAAGCGGGGCGACCAAAGAATGGCACCCATTCACCCTCGCCCTCGTGTGGTGCTTGGTCAGGCAATATACCGATCGCTTCACCACGTTTTAATGCTTGTAGTAATAACTTCACACCTTGTGCATTCGCTGGGGCAAGGCTTACATTGCCGCGCTGGCGGCCTTGGTTAATCATTGGCATGAGCCAGCTCTGTCTCGGTGGGCGGAAAAGCACGGTGATGGGTTGGAACTGCCCGTAGTACAACGAAGTGATTTCAAAACAGCCAAGGTGCGGTGTTAGAAAAATAATACCCTTTCCTTTAGCTAAAGCTGATTCAACGTGCTCCCAGCCCGTGCAGCCTTGATACCATTTAGAAAGTTGTGAATAGTCTTTGAACCAAATAGCGAAGGTTTCTAACAATGCCTTGCCCGTTTCACCAATGTTGCGGTGTAAAGTTTTTTTGAAGCTGACGTTATCTTTTGTTAACTGACTAAGCTTTAGGTTTGTGTTGATCAAGTTAGCGTTTTTTTTATAACTTAAATAACTTGCCCAGCTCAGTGCGGAGCCTAAGAAATGCACAACACATAATGGCAGCTTTGCTAATAGCTTTAGCATGGAAGCCAATATTTTGTGCTTCAGCATTAGAACGTCCCTATCCGATCAAATGCACTAAACACTTCGCTAGGCTCGGGCATCCGTCCTTTGCCACCCAAATTAATTGCTAAGGCATTTTGTCCACCATACGCGCCATTTAGATCGGGGTGTGTGTCTGTGTAGATTGCAATAGAAGGCACATCCATTGCCACTGCAAGATGGATAAGCCCTGTGTCAACGCCAACGGCTGCTTGAGCGCCAGCCGTAATATGGGCCAATTCGGTGAGGGTTGATTTTGGAAGTACGACGGCTTTTGGAACATGGGTGGCAATAATATTAGCTCGGCTTTTCTCTGTCTCGTTTGCCCAAGGCAAGCAAAGCGTCACACCTTGTTTCGCCAATAGTAAACCTAGCGAAACCCAGTGGCCCATTGGCCATAGTTTTGAGTCGCGGCTGGTTGCATGAAAAACCATCACGTATTTTTCAGGCAACTGAATATCGATTTGTTTAAGTAGCTCTTCTCTCGGTAATCCATAGTTTGGTGGGCTGGTCGGTGCCCTGTAGTTAAGCGCTAAAGCAGTTAATTGCCGATTTTGATCTACGGCATGTTGAGCCCTAGACACTGAAAAGCGACGGTTGTAGAAAAAGCCAGCCAGCCACTCTCTTGCGGTGCCTGGGCCTTGCCCATAGCGCTTTCCCTTGGCTAAGCAGGCAATCAACGCACTTTTTAGGAGGGTTTGTGTGTCAATGATGTAATCGTATTCCTGTGCTTGTAATTGGCTTTTAAACGCTTTAATTTCTTGCCAAGTTTTTTGACTAAATAGGCTTTTGCGCCAGCGACGGATTGCAACAGGGATTACATTGTTGATATAGGGATTAAGATTGAGCATCCCAGCAAAGCTCTCCTCAATCACCCAATCAATTTGGGCGTCAGGTAATTCTGCATGAATGTCTGCAATGATGGGGAGGTTATGGATCACATCGCCCATCGATGAAATTTTGACTATAAGGATACGCAAGGTGAATATTCGAGTTTATTTAAATGATTTATTTTTTGAAAGTAGATAAAGTTTTAAGTATTTGTAATAAGTTGCTTCTGCATTAGAAACTGCTAAAACAAAACCCATGGGCCCATCCAAAAAACCAAGTCTTAAAAAATAGGTTCTAATGAATGCCCAAAGCCCCTTAAAAACAGCCTTGCTTAAGGAACTGGCCTTTCCATTTGCATGCATCATTAATGCGCCTGCAGTTGAGTATCTGTTCGTTTTATCTAGAACATCTTCTAAGCTTTCGTAGCTTGTATGTATTAAAGGTGTTTTTAAAGATTTAATTTCACCATTAAATATTACCTTTTCGTGCACTAAATCATCACTAAATTTACCATGCTCACGAGGAAATAATCTTAATACATAGTCTGGGGACCAACCACTATGTTTGATGAATTTGCCGCAGTAGCTTGATGAGCGAGGAATTCGGAAAGCAACGCTGGCTTGGTTTAATTGTATAGCTTCTTGTATTTCATCTTTAAGTGAAGTTGACACCACTTCGTCGGCATCTATTGAAAGCACCCAATCTTTTGAGGCTAAACTTAGTGCTAAGTTTTTTTGTGGGCCAAATCCCAACCATTCTTTTTGGACATATACTTTAGCGCCAAGCATTTTAGATATTGAAGCCGTTTCATCTGTGCTATTTGCATCAACGACTATAATCTCATCCGCCCAAGATATAGATTTGATGCAAGCATCAATGCAAGCAGCTTCATTTTTAGCAATGATAACTACAGATAATTTATTGGCGTTTGACATTAATTATTCACTCTATTACTTAGCGCTATTATATACACGGACATGGTTTTGCAAGCTTGGATTTTTCAAGGCGCAGTTCCATTTTAATGCTGATTAACTGTTATATACTTCTAAGTTCAATTATCTTTGATCGTAGTTTATTTTTTTAAGGCCTTTAAGTTGCTTAGATTCCGAGATTTTTCAGTGTTTGATTGGTTCAAGTTTAAGCCATTAAACTTTGCCTTTAAGCAGATAAGAAACGATATTTGGCTTGAAGCCTATGTAAGTCGTAAGCCTGAGCGCTTAGAGGAGTTCCTTGAGCAGACACAAAGTCTTAAAAGTAAAAGCGTGATTGCGATTGTTGCCTTTGAGCAGCCTTGGGCATTGAATTGGCTTTTGCAGATGGCTAAGAAAAACCTTCGTGAGTCTTCTGTTCTAGTGTTCGACAACTCAAGAAACCCAGCGCTTCGTGATGAAATTGAGGCGGTATGCATCTCTAATGATGTTTTATATTTTTCTTTGCCTGAAAATCCTACTAAGCATGTAAATCGTTCCCATGGTATGGCGATGTCTTGGATATTTGATAATGTAATAACAACTATTGAGCCTAAGCAGTTTGCTTTCATTGACCATGATTTAATTCCCGTGAGTCATGTGGATTTTTCTAAAGCGCTAGAATCACAGCCTTTCTTTGGTAGGCGAGGTGGCCAAATGGTTGACTATTGGTCTTTGTGGGCGGGGTATTGTTTTTTTGATTTCGATTTCTTAAGAAACAAAAAGATTAATTTTTTGTATGATTTTTCTAGGGGCTTGGATACTGGAGGACGAAACTGGGACTCAATCTACTCTCTTTTTGATCAAACTAAAATCAAGTTTGCCTCTAGAGTTTTTAACAAGGTTTACTTGCCTGACTTCCCTGATGGGGTGAGGGTCGAGTTTATTGATGAAAAATGGGTACACATGGGCAGTATTAGCTATAACGACAACTTTAAAACCAAGTCTGATTTTTTTAAGGCATTAGCAAGTGAGCTTGAAAAAGATGCGAACTGGCAGCGTCTTTTGTCAGCCATTTAAGATATTTATGGTAAATAAACTAGCCCTTTTTTTAAAAACTAAGCATATCGGTGACTCGATTATATTGACGTCAGCTATTGAGGCATTGCCTAAAGAGTATATGGTTGATGTTTTGTGTTTTAAAGAAAGCGAAGCTATTTTTAAAATGCATCCTATGGTGAGGAATGTTTTTGTTGTTCCTCGACATCTCAAGGGTATGGCTAAATTAAGGCATTACCAAGAGATATTGAAAACAATGCGCACTAGTCGGTATGACTTTCTAGCGCAGTTTTCAGACGATTGGCGCGGTGCATTTTTGGCTCGATTTTTAAATGTGCCGTTAAGTGTGGCACGGGCATCGAAAAAAAGACCAAGTTTTTGGTCTAAGTCATTTAAGCAGATCGCGAAAACCACAGTTACAACAAGACCCGCTGCTGAGCAAGATGTCGATTTGTTACGTAAAGTTGGGCTTTTTAATCAAGTATCTGCTCCACCTTATTTTGTAGATGTTCCACATGAGGTTAATGCTAAGGTTGGTGAATGGTTGAAATTAAATTTCAACCAGGACTCGACTGAAAAGCTAGTGCTTATTCATGCGCCGGCAAGATGGAAGTTCAAAGGAATCTCTAACCTCACATGGGCAGGGCTGATTGATGTGTTGCATGAAAGAGGGTGGGCTGTTGTTTTAGGTGGAGCGTCTAGTGATGCCGCGTTTAATGAAGACTTAAGCTTACGGTGTAAGCGTGCACCCAAAATTGTTCATGGTTTTAGTATTCAGGAGTCTGCCGCTCTGATTAAGATGTCGGATTTGTTGGTCTCTATAGATTCGATGTCCATACATCTTGCGAGTGCTGTCCAAACCCCAGTTGTGGCAATTTTTGGGCCAACTGATGAAAAAATATGGTCCCCTTGGCAAGTCGCGCACAAGGTAGTGGCGTTAAGTGAGGACGATTCGCCGTCATTTGCTTGTCGTCCTTGCGGATTGGATGGTTGTGCAGGCAGTAAAGTTAGCCAATGTCTAATGGCTGTTGAAGCTAAGCAGATTTTATCGGCTATTGACGACCTTCTCGGTAGCTAAATTAAAGACGTCTAAGACCGACTGATACATTCTTTCTAGTGAGTAAAGCGTTTGTCGTGCTTGTTTTGAGTTCTTTCTATCCCTCACTAATTCTTTCGTCATCGCGCCTGCAAGCTCCTTTGGATTTTTTGTTGCGACTAACGTTGCTTGCTCATAACCTTCAACGGCTTCTGGTATGCCGCCAATTGGACAGCTAATAATAGGAAGCCCAACGGACATGGCTTGAAGAAGTGCTTGAGGGATACCTTCATTGGCATAACTAGGTAAAACAAAACAATCAAAGGCTTGAAGGTATGGAACAACATCAGACTTTTCTCCCACGATTTTAATGTGCTCAGGGTAGGTAGATGTTGTTGCAAGTTTTTGGCAATTTTCCATCTGAGGCCCATCCCCTACAATCACCAAAGTAACATTTGGGTTGTTTAAAAGATTGAACGCAGCAATTAAATCCGCATGGCCTTTCCAAGAGCGAAGTGTGGCGATGATTCCGAATATAAAATGGTCAGGATGAAAGCCCAGTAGATCCCTTTGCTTTATCTTGTCTCCAGGGCAAAAGCGATCTGTGTCTATTCCAGTTGGGACAGAAAAAATGGTTCTTTCATCTACGAAATTGTCATCAAGCAATTGTGTGCGAATTGATTGACCCGTAGTCATGATGGCATCGGTGCCGTTGTTATATAGCCATTTAGTGGGTTTATTCCTGTGAACATGGGTGCTAATGTGGCGTGTTCTAACAATGGCTGGTTTTACTTTGAGTGTTAATCTAGCGATAGCGCTTAACCAATGATCTGTGCTTGAGTGGCAATTAATCACATCAGGTTTTATATCCTTGATCACTTTACGAAGGGCAAATAAGTCATTTAAGCGTTTCTTGTTAAGATTTATCGAAATAACATTTACGCCATAAGAGTTAGCTTTTTTTGCGATCTGGCTTTTTAAATCCGCAGCTAAAAAAACCTCATGCCCGTGGTTCATGAAGACTTGAGCTTCTGTTAAAACTCTAATCTCTTGTCCGCCCCAGCCTAGGGATGCTTCAGTGTGAAGAATTCGCAATTGCTTTCACTTTCTTTGCTTCAAGTAATTGATTGTATAAACTCAGCCATTTTTCATTGGCGATTGAAATGTCGTATCTTTTAGAAAGCTGAAGTGCATTTTTTGAGTAGACATTCAAACTCTTCCAGCACTGTTCAATGGCAAAGGCAATGCTACTAGCATCCTTGTCGCAAACAACGCCAGCTTGCTCTAATCTGACTCTGTCAGCAAGACCGACTGCATCCGTAATGATGATGGGCAAGCCATAGCAGAGAGCCTCTAAAGCCGCATTAGGAAAGCTATCGTAACTTGAGGGAAGGCAAAAAATGTCAGCGCTCGCTAAATACTTCTTAACGTCATGCTGAGGTCCTAGGACATGAATGTATTGGCTGGCTTGTAATTGATTGACGTAATTTTGTAAGGCCGCTAATTTTTTATCATGACCAATGACTAGTAATTGGAAATTAGCAAGGGTGTTGACGGCATTAACAAGCTCCCAAGCGCCTTTGCGAGCAAAGCCCGAACCTATAAACACGACAACAGGCAGGTCAGGATTTAAGCCTAGATTAGCTTTGTTCTTTTTTCTTTGCGACGTTGAGACGGGTTGAAATTTTTGGGTGTCTATTCCATTCTCAATCAACACTACTCGGTGATCTGGCACTTGATACCAGTCTTTAATTTCCTTTTGAACCAGTGTGCTATTTGCAACAAAAGTTAAGTGCTGATCTGCCGCCATTCCTTTTTCAGTTCTAATCACGGCTTTATGGTAGGGGTCAATTTTCAACCATATTTTTTTTAGCCAAGAGCACTCCGCAGAATATCTTTTTACCCAAGAAGCATGAATGCCATCTCCTAGTCGATATATGTCTACGCCACTTATCCGTTCGTGTGATTGCACTAGATCGAAAGCTTTTAATTTTAGAATCTGATGAACTGAGTTGGAAAAACTATTGAATTTATTTGTTCTGGAGAATCCCGAAGCGGATGCTTGAATGAGTTCGCAGTTGTTTAGACAAGTTTCTTGACCTTGCTGATCCCAAGATTCAGCAATAATCGACATCGTGATATTTTTAGACTTAAGTCCTTCGGTAGCGCGAAGTATAAATTGCTCCGCCCCACCAAACGGATTAAATTTTCGCCTAATAATCGCTATATTCATAGTTCGCATTTTAACTTAAATTGCAAGCCCTTTATGGGTTTTCTAGCGTATGTAAATTACGTTGCTAGATTTGACGATAAGCCCCGCATTGGGGATAATCAAAGACTAACTCAATCATCTATAGCGACACCATGAAACAAATCCTAAATGAAGTGACCGAACGTATCCGTGAGCGCAGTGCGCCTACGCGTTATGCTTATTTGCAACGTATTGAGAAAATGGCTTCGCGTACTCGTGGCCCTGATCGTATGGGTTGTGCTAACGTTGCCCACGCTTTTGCGGCGATGCCAGCGAATGACAAATTAAGAGTGGTGGCTGAAAAAGCACCAAATATCGGCATTGTGACTGCCTACAATGAGATGCTTTCAGCGCATCAGCCTTATGTGAATTTTCCTGAAGTGATTCGTGCTGAGGCTCATAAGTATGGCGCTACAGTGCAAGTTGCCGGTGGCGTACCTGCTATGTGTGACGGTATTACACAGGGCGAGCCAGGCATGGAGTTAAGCTTGTTCTCGCGCGATGTGATTGCAATGAGTACTGCTGTTGCTCTTTCACATGACGTATTTGATGCTGCATTGCTGCTTGGTGTGTGCGATAAGATTGTTCCTGGTTTGTTAATTGGTGCTTTGCAATTTGGCCACCTGCCTTGTGTATTCGTGCCTTCTGGACCGATGAGCACTGGTTTAGATAACACTGAAAAATCTAAAGTGCGTGAAAAATTTGCTGAAGGCTTGGTGGGGCGCCCTGAGTTATTGGCCTCTGAGTCAGCCGCCTACCACGGTGCTGGCACATGTACTTTCTACGGCACGGCTAATAGTAACCAGATGCTACTTGAAGCAATGGGATTGCATGTTCCTGGTGCAGCTTTCGTTCATCCGCACGATCCGCTTCGTGCTTGTTTGACGCGTGAATCTGTCCGCGTTGTGCTCGAGAACACTCAGAATAATCGTTATATGCCGATTGGTCGTATGGTCGATGAGCGCGTAATTGTGAACGCGATTGTGGCTTTGTTGGCGACAGGTGGTAGTACTAACCACTGTATCCATTGGGTGGCTGTGGCGCGTGCTGCTGGCATCATCATCGACTGGGCGGATTTTAATAAGCTTTCTAAAAACACCCCATTGTTGGCGCGTGTTTATCCAAACGGTAAAGCTGATGTGAATCAATTCCAAGATGCGGGTGGCCCATCATTCGTGATTCGCGAGTTGGTTGAGGGCGGCTACATGCATGAGGACGTTCAATCAGTGGTAATTGGCGGCTTGCGTGATTACTGTAAGAAACCACAGACCGACGGCAAAAGCTTGAGTTGGGTTGATTTGCCTAAAGAAAGCCCTGACGAAACAATCTTACGTACATCATCTAAACCATTTAGTGCTTCTGGCGGCTTACTCTTGTTGCAAGGCAACCTTGGTCGTTCTGTGATTAAGAGTTCAGCAGTGCCTGAAGATCGTCACATTATTGAAGCGCCAGCAGTGGTGTTTGATGCGCAAGAAGAATTGTTGGAAGCTTTTGAGCGTGGCGAATTAGAAAAAGACTTTGTGGCGGTTGTTCGCTACCAAGGGCCTAAAGCGAATGGCATGCCAGAACTTCATAAATTAACACCGCCATTGTCAGTGCTTCAAGGCAAAGGATTTAAAGTGGCGATTGTGACTGACGGTCGTATGAGCGGTGCATCAGGCAAAGTGCCTGCAGCAATTCATTTGTCACCGGAAGCTTCAGCTGGGGGGGCGATTGGCAAAATTCGTACAGGCGACATTATTCGTTTGAACGTTATCGCGGGCACATTAAATGCCTTGGTGGATGAAGATACTTGGAAGGCGCGTCAAATTGAAGAGTTAAGCGACTCAAAACGTTTTGCTAACGCGCATGGCATGGGACGTGAGCTTTTCGGTGGGATGAGAAGTAATGTGCTGACAGCCGAAGAAGGCGCAGTCACCTGGCTTTAAGCTGTTTGAAAAGTGCATGAATTCTTCGTTATTTTCGCTTGCCGTGCTATATGCACTGTATGCGCTTAAATGCAGAGCTTTCATGACTAGCTTTCATACATTTTGAAACAGCTCTGGTAAATTAAAGATTATTAATTAAAAACTAAAAGTAGATAAAACATGAATACATTAGATTTAGCTAAAGAAGGTCCAGTCATTCCAGTCATCGTGATTAACCGTGTTGAAGATGCGGTGCCGATGGCTGAGGCGTTGCTTGAAGGCGGTATTAAGGTGCTTGAGGTGACTTTGCGTACTTCATGTGCCTTAGCTGGCATGGAAGCAATTGCGAAGGCTGTGCCTGAGGCGATTTTGGGCTCTGGTACGGTGCGTAACAACAAAGATGCACAAGCTTCTAAAGACGCTGGGTGCAAATTTGCTGTTAGTCCAGGTTATACAAGCGAGTTAGGTCAGTTTGCACGTCAAATTGGTTTGCCTTTGTTGCCAGGCGTTTCAACAGGCTCTGAAATCATGATGGCGAATGCTGATGATTATTACTTCTTGAAGCTATTCCCAGCGGTTGCTGTAGGCGGCATTAACTTGCTTAAAGGCTTTGCTGGCCCATTTGGTGATGTGAAATTCTGTCCAACCGGCGGTGTGACGGTTGAATCAGCACCACAATTCTTATCATTACCTAACGTAGTGGTATGTGGTGGCACATGGCTAACACCGGCGGATGCAGTGGCTCGCGGTGATTGGGCACATATTACGAAATTGGCAAAAGAAGCTAGCGCGATTAAGCCTGCTTAAGTTTGTTATTGATTACCTCAAATTTGAACCTATATTTGGCAAGTTTGCTGAATATAGGTTTTTGAGTTTTTACGAGATACGTTATACATGCGTCCTTTAGCTGAATACAAGACGCTGGTGTTTGATTGCGATGGGGTTGTGCTCAACTCCAATCAGCTTAAGATACAAGCCTATTATGATGTGGCGATTAAGTTTGGTGCGAATGAAACGCAGGCTCAAGCCTTGGTTGATTATCATGTAAGGTTGGGTGGAATTTCGCGCTATCCAAAGTTTGAATATTTTTTGCGCGAGATTATGCAGCAGATAGTCACGGAGCAGGCCATGCAGGCATTGCTTGATAGCTTTACTGCCGAAGTGAAGAGATTGCTGACGGACTGCGAAATTGCTCCAGATTTGATACGTGTTCGCGAAGCGAACCCCCATGCAAAATGGATGATTATTTCAGGTGGCGACCAAGCAGAGTTGCGTGACATATTTCAGCAACGTGGGATTGATAAACTGTTTGATGCCGGTATTTTTGGTAGTCCTGATAATAAGGATGTCATCTTGGCGCGTGAGCTGGATGCAGGCAATATCGTTGAACCAGCGTTGTTTATTGGAGACAGCCGGTATGACCATCAGGCATCTACCAATGCGGGTTTGGATTTTGTGTTTTTGAGTGCTTGGACAGATGTTGAAGGTTGGCAAGATTATTGTGCCAACCACCAAATAACGGTTTTTAATCACCTCGGCGATCTTAGTTGAGGGTGATCTGATTTGAAAAGGTTAACCTAACTTCATGGCGAAATTTACACCTCCGAAGCAGCTTTCAGTTGTCGTGCCAGTGCGTAACGAGCAGGATAACGTTGCGCCTTTAATTGCGGAAATTGATGCCGCACTTAAAGGCTTTACGCATGAGATTGTGTATGTCAATGATGGCAGCACCGACGAAACGCATGCTCGTTTAAATCAATTGCAAACGCAGTACCCACAACTGCGTATCGTTCGCCATGCCAATAGCTGTGGCCAAAGCACAGCAGTGCGTTCTGGTGTGAAAGCAGCGCGGTATGAATGGGTGGCAACGCTTGATGGTGATGGGCAAAACGATCCTGCAGATATTCCCAAATTAATTGCCGCGCTTGAAGAGGGCGTTTGGCTGGTGGGTGGCAACCGAAGACTAAGTCGTCGTGATACTTGGATTAAGCGTATTTCCTCAGTGATTGCCAATACCGTACGCTCAAAAATGCTGCGTGACGATACACCAGACACCGGTTGTGGCTTAAAGCTATTCAACAAAGCCGCATTTCTAGACTTGCCTTATTTTGACCACATGCATCGCTTTTTGCCTGCGTTGATTAAGCGCGCTGGCGGGCATATTCGTTCTGTGCACGTCAGTCATCGTAATCGTGAGTTTGGTAAATCTAACTACGGCACCTTGGACCGCTTGATGGTGGGTATCGTTGATTTGTTTGGTGTAGCTTGGTTGCAAAGACGCGCTAAATTGCCTGTTATTCTTGATGAAGAGTCTCAATAGGAAAATCTGATGGAATACGGCATTACTTCTTTTTTTCAGCACATTGTCGAATCGGCAGAGCACTTTTTTAGTACCACATCGCAAGGTGATTTGATTTGGCTTTGCGTGGGCTTGCTGGGGCAAGTGCTCTTTATGATGCGCTTTATCGTGCAATGGCTTCATAGTGAGCGCCATCAAAAAAGCATTATTCCTGTGAGTTTTTGGTACTTTAGTTTAGTAGGCGGTTTAACCGTTCTTCTTTACGGCATTCACAAGTCAGAGCCAGTGATTATTCTTGGGCAATTGCCTGGTA
The DNA here is from genome assembly GCA_046047035.1 of Pseudomonadota bacterium. Classification (GTDB taxonomy): domain Bacteria; phylum Pseudomonadota; class Gammaproteobacteria; order Burkholderiales; family Methylophilaceae; genus Methylopumilus_A. The sequence goes on along the minus strand of JBJOIS010000008.1, from coordinate 57,084 downwards.
CCTTTGTTTACGCAAGAAACTTAATCTTAATTAAACGCCATGAGAAATCTCAGCGTGAGTTGCAAAAGGATGTTGCGTGAAAATTTTAGTGACAGGCGCCGCTGGTTTTATTGGTCATCAAACCACGCTTAGATTATTAGCCCGTGGCGATACCGTGATTGGCGTTGATAATCTCAATGATTATTACGATGTCAGCCTTAAGGAAGCGCGTTTGCAGGATATCGCTAAGCATCCTCACGCAAACAATTTCAAATTTATTAAGCTCGATTTAGCCGATACATCTGCCACAGAAGCTTTGTTCAAAGCTGAGCAGCCGGAGCGGGTTATTCACCTTGCTGCGCAGGCTGGAGTGCGTTATTCATTGCAAAACCCACATGCTTATGTGCAAAGCAATCTAGTCGCCTTTACTAACATTCTAGAGGGGTGTCGCCATAACAAAGTGGCGCATTTGGTATATGCCAGCTCATCAAGCGTTTATGGCGGGAATACCAAATTACCATTTAGCGAGCAAGATACGGTAGATCATCCCGTGAGTTTGTACGCCGCCACTAAAAAGGCCAATGAGCTGATGGCACATACTTATAGTCATCTTTATGGCGTCCCAACCACAGGCCTGCGTTTCTTTACGGTATATGGTCCTTGGGGGCGTCCAGATATGTCGCCATTCTTGTTTGCAGATGCTATTTTAAGTAATAAGCCCATCAAAGTGTTTAATCACGGTGACATGATGCGAGACTTCACTTATATCGACGATATTGTCGAAGGTGTGGTGCGTGTGGCGGATAAGCCAGCAACGCCAAAAGCCAATAGCAGTGTGCCTTATCGTGTGCTTAATATTGGTAACAATCAGCCTGAAAGGCTCATGGATTTCATTGGTATTCTTGAAAACGCGTTTGGCAAAGTCGCTCAAAAGGAATTCTTACCGATGCAAGATGGCGATGTTAAAGCAACGTATGCAGACACGAGTGCTTTGGAATCTTGGGTGGGCTTTAAGCCTTATACGCCATTAAAAGATGGCATTGCGAAGTTTGCGGATTGGTATAAAGCTTATTACAACAAGGCTCAGTAATCTAGAATTAGTGTTTTGGAATTATCGGATCAAATGAATCACGCTTTCGGGCGTGATTTTTTTTAGACATTGCATATGTTCGTTAGCATCTTTTAACGGGCAAGTACGCTCAAAGCAAGGGCTGCAAGGCAGGCCTAGATATTCAATGTGCGATTTATCGCTCATCGGCGGCGTGTGGTGCGGAGTGCTTGAGCCAAAAATGGCAATCAGGTTCTTATCTAAAGCAGCAGCGACGTGCATTAAACCTGAATCATTGCTGATAACGGTATCACATAAATCCATTAAGTCTATGGCTTCACCTAGCTTGGTTTTTCCACCTAAATCTAAACAGCGATTTTCTGTGAATTGGTTGATTTCCCGAGTGTAAGGAGTATCTTTTTCTGAGCCAAAAATCCAAACTTCCCAGCCTTTGGCCAGCGCGGCTTTCGCAGCTTCTGCGTAGTATTCAATCGGCCAGCGTTTAGCCTCGCCATATTCAGCCCCTGGGCATAAGCCAAGTACTTTGTGAGATGGTTTTTGATGGCCAAGTTTAGCTAAGGTGGCTAAGGCATTTTTATGATTAGCAATCAGCTTTGGGTTGGGTAGCTTATATGGCAAATTTGCATTTTTAGCCAAGCCCAATGTCACAAAACGATCGACTGTTCTTGGTAGTTTGGCTCTATCTAAAGGGCGAATATCGTTGATTAAGCCAAAACGCATTTCGCCTAAAAAACTAGTCCGCCGTGGAATTTTTGCTGCAAAAGGCAAAATGGCAGACTTGAGAGAGTTGGTCAGAATAATGGCTTGCTTATAACCATCTTTGCGTATGCTTTTGCCAAAGCGGATCCGTTCCCAAAACGCAAATTCACCGTGCTTAAATGGCAGTGCGATGGCGTTTGTTACTTCGGGCATCCGTTCCAAAAGAGGTAATGTCCAAGCAGGGGCTGCAACATCAATTTGGCAGTGGGGGTTTTGTTCTTTGAGCGTGGTGAATAAGCTTTGTGCTAACACCATATCACCCACCCAGGCTGGGCCTAAAACAAGGATTTTTTCAGAGGCTGGATGAGTGTTTTGCACGGAATGGAGTAGCGCTAGAAAGAATTATTGCGCCATTTTCTCGATGATTTTGCTTGTGCTCCGTCCTTGCACTAAAGGAATCAGCTTTACTTGCCCGCCCCATGATTTGACTTCCACGCCGCCCACTACTTGCTCCTCCGTATAGTCATCACCTTTGACAATCACATCAGGCTTCACTGCGTGGATAAGGTTGAGCGGTGTATCTTCATCAAATAAAATAACGGCATCAATGGCTTCTAAGGCCGCCAAAACACGCGCTCTGTCGTTCTCATGGATGACTGGTCTGGTTGGGCCTTTAAGTGCGCTGACTGATCTATCGGTATTTAAGCCAAGGATGAGTTTGTCACCTGCCTTTTTAGCGGCTTCCAAATAAGTCACATGGCCAGCGTGGAGCAAGTCGAAGCATCCATTGGTAAATACAATTTTTTGTTTAGCAGCGCGCCAAGCGTCTACTTTTTGTTTTAAGCCTGCTAAATCCGTAATTTTGTCTGCTTGCTCACTGGTGTTTTTAGCGGTGAGTTCGTGAAGCAATTCATCTAATTGGATGGGTACTGTGCCAACTTTTCCAACAACAATACCCGCTGCTGTGTTCGCAAGGCTAAGCGCATCTTGTGGGCTTAAGCCATGAATTAAACCTGCGGCTAACGTAGCAATCACAGTGTCGCCAGCACCAGAAACATCGAATACCTGTTTGGCTGTTGCGGCTATGTGATGCTCATTGGTTTTATCAAATAGCGTAATGCCTTCTTCGCCGCGGGTGACAGCCAAAAACTCTAGTCCTAAATCAGCTTTGAGTTTTTTAGCGCCCACTAATAAAGCCTCGGTGTCGTTCATGTTCACACCACAAGCTTCAGCGGTTTCTTTTTTATTTGGGGTAAGTGCCGTTGCGCCTTGGTATTTGTTGTAGTCTTGACCTTTGGGGTCAGCTAGCACAGGGATGTTAGCTTCTTTACAGGCTTTGATAATAAATTGGCACACCTCGTCGCTTAGCACGCCTTTAGCGTAATCCGACAAAATAACGATAGATGGACTGTCATGAAGTGCGCGGGTAATCAACACATGCAGCTCAGCGTTCTCTTCAGCGCTAAATTTCGCCTGGCTTTCTTGGTCGATACGCACAATTTGCTGATGGGAACTCATCACCCTTGTTTTAGCAATCGTCGGGCGGTTTGATGATTGAATGACAGCTTCAGATTTAATGCCTAGATGATTAATTAAAGCAAGCAACGTTGTTGCTTCTGCATCCTCGCCCACACAGCCTGCAATACGCGTACTGATGCCTAAGTTGGCTAGGTTGGCCGCCACATTGGCTGCGCCCCCTGCGCGGTCATTTTGTTGTTTGAGAAGCACCACTGGCACCGGTGCTTCAGGGGATATGCGTTGCACATCGCCAATTAAATAGCGGTCTAGCATGAGGTCGCCAATGACCAGCACCCATTTATCTGATTCGTTGAATAGCTTGACGGTATTAATGAGGTCTTGGTTCATGGTTTTATGTTTAGTTTTATTCTGATTCCAGCAAGTCGCACAAGCTGTGGCCGACAAAAATATGTGCTTCTTGAATGCGTGCGGTTTCACTTGAAGGCATCACTAGATTGTATTTGCACAACTTATTCATCTTGCCGCCAGAGCCACCAGTCAGACCAATCGTCGTTGCGCCCAGCTTGTTAGCCTCTTCAATCGCAGCAACTACGTTTTTGCTGTTGCCTGAAGTGGTAATGCCTATCACCACATCTTCAGGGCGGCAAAGTGCTTCAATTTGGCGCGCAAAAATATAGTCGTAGCCATAATCATTACCCACAGAGGTAATGATAGATGTGTCAGTTGTCAGCGCAATTGCCGCTAGGCCGCGCCGCTCTTTTTTAAAACGCCCCACGATTTCAGCCGCAATATGTTGGCTATCAGCGGCGCTTCCGCCATTGCCCATAAGTAAGATTTTACCGCCACGCTTTATGCAGGCCTTAAGCTCTTCGGCAACGATGCCAATTTGCGGAATTAAATCGCCTAGTTTGGCGAACATCGCTTGATGTTCTGCGATGGCGTTTTTTAAGTTTTCTGATGAGGTCATGGTTTTTGTATTGTTAGCAATAAGGGTCAGCTTGCAAAAGGTAGTTTTGCACGTAGTCACGCACACCTTCTTCTAGCGTGTGGAATTTTTCAGTGTAACCAGCGTCAGCAAGTTTGAGCATTTTGGCTTCGGTAAAGTATTGATACTTGCCGCGTAAGTCTTCTGGCATGTCGATGTAAGTAATGTTGGGTGCTTTGCCCATGCTGGTCATTACGGCACTTGCAAGGTCTTTGAAGGCGCGTGCTTGGCCTGTGCCGATGTTGTAAATGCCAGATTCACATAGGTTATTCACAAAATGCACAACAGCCGCGGCGGCATCTTTGACATAGACAAAGTCACGCAATTGCATGCCATCTTCATAGCCCGCTAAATGGCTCTTGAATAACTTAACATTGCCTTCGGCTTTGAACTGATTGAAGGTGTGGAAGGACACGCTGGCCATCCGCTCTTTGTGGTATTCGTTAGGGCCATACACATTGAAGAACTTAAAGCCTTGCCATTGAGGAGGACTGTTGTGCGCGCCTTGTTGCAGGGCCCATTGGTCAAAGTATTGTTTTGAATACCCATAGCCATTGAGTGGGCGAAGCGTATTAATGTCGCAAGCATCATCGTAGCCTTGCTCGCCGGCACCATAAGTGGCGGCAGAACTGGCGTACAAAAATGGCACTTTGTTTTCAGTACACCAATTCCATAAAAACTGGCTGTAGCGAATATTGTTTTGGACTAATTTATTGAAGTCGCGCTCAGTCGTCGCGCTAATTGCGCCCATGTGGATGATGGCGTCAATCTTAGGTTTGCCCGCTAAAAAGCAAGCAAGTTCGCTTTTGTCTAGATAATTGGCATAGCGGCGTTTAACAAGGTTTTGCCATTGTTCAGGGTGCTGAATATCGTCCACAATCACCAAGTCATCTCGCCCTAAGTTGTTGAGATGCCAAGCAATCATGCTACCTATCATGCCTGCGCCGCCAGTAATTACAATCATCTTTGCTTACCTATTTTGGGTTGCTTGTTTTGCTTAAAGCAAACTAATTTCAACATTATAAACGCTTGGGCTAGATTTAGGCCTTTTCGCTTAATGCCTGCGCACGTTGTCTGGTTAGCGTTGCTTGTTTTTCAGCTTCTTGTCCATCCCACTCACTTGATACCCAACCATGCAAGTTTTCCATGGCAATATCGCACATGGCATTTATCCAAGCTTCACGGCCATTCAGGCATGGAATATAGTGGTAGTCGCCACCACCATTGCTTTGGAAAATATGCTTACCTTCCATGGCGATTTCTTCTAGTGTTTCTAAGCAGTCGCTGCTAAAGCCAGGGCAGATGACATCAATGCGCTCAGTTTTGGCTTTGCCCAAGTCTTCTAAGGTGCCTGCCAAATAAGGCTTGAGCCACTCTTGTTTGCCAAAACGAGACTGGAATGCGATTTGATATTCTTCTTTGCTTAAGTTGAGTGCTTCAGCCAATAAGCGGCCTGTTTTCATACATTCGCAGTGGTAAGGGTCACCTTTAAGCAAGTGGAACTTTGGCACCCCATGAAAGCTCATGACGAGTTTGCTTGGTTTGCCGTGCGTTGCCCAATGTTCTAAAACGCTACTCGCCAATGCTTGAATGTAAGCAGGGTGGTCGTGGTAATTGCGGATCGTGCGAATCGCTGGGACGTTGCGCGTTTTGAGTAAGACTTTCCAAATGGCATCTAAAGAGGCCGCCGTGCTACTTGCTGCGTATTGTGGGTAGAGTGGAAATACTAAAATCTTATTACAGTGCTGCGCTTTGAGTCTCTCAATCGCAGAAGTCATACTTGGGTTGCCGTAGCTCATGCCAAGCTCAACTACATAAGGCGACGCAATGCGTTGGCTTAAAAAACCTGAGAGTAGTTTCTTTTGATTTAGCGCGTTGACCATCAAAGGTGAACCTTCGCTTGTCCACACCATGGCGTATTTTTCGGCTGACTTTTTTGGGCGCACTGCCAAAATAATGCAATGCAAAATCCAGCACCAAATAAAGCGCGGAATTTCCACGATGCGTCTGTCCATCAAAAATTGACCAAGATAGCGTTTGAGTGATTTAGCATCTGGCGCATCTGGCGTGCCAAGGTTGGCCAATAAGATACCGACCTTTGCTTGGTCGCCATGTTGATAAGGAGGTTCTGCTTTGTAATAAGCCATTTGTTGGTCTTTATAAAATGATCGTTAAGTATTAGATAGCGCGTTTGAAAGAAGTTTCGCAGTGATATCGACAATTGGGATAATGCGTTCGTAAGCCATCCGGGTTGGGCCTATCACGCCTAGTGTGCCAACCACTTGGCCATCCGCTTCGTAAGGGGCGGTCACAATGCTGCATTCGTCTAGTGGCAAATAGCCACTTTCGCCGCCAATGAAAATCTGAATGCCTTCGGCGCGCTGGCTGTTATCAAGTAATTGCATGAGCGAAGTGCGGCGCTCGAATATCTCAAAAAGCTTGCGTAGCGATGTGACGTTGGTGGATAAGTCATCCACTTGAAGCAAATTGCGCTCACCTGAAATCACCACGTTATCTTTATCTTCATCGAGTGCCTTGCCACTTGCATCAAGTGCTGCGGCCATGAGGCGCGTCATATCAGATTGCATTTGCTTGAGCTCTTCATGCAGTTTTTGCTGCGCCTGCTCAAAAGTAAAGCCTGTGTAGTGCTGGTTAAAGAAATTAGTTGCTTGCACGAGTTCAGATGCCGAGTAAGGTTTGTCAGTGAGAATAATGCGGTTCTGCACATTGCCATCGGTGGTGACGATAATCACCAAAATGCGTTTTTCAGATAAGGGCAAAAATTCTAAATGCTTAAACGCAATGCTTTTGCGTTTAGGGATCATGACTAAGCCTGCAAATTGGGTTAACTCAGAGAGCATGCCGGCAGCAGATGAAATCAACTCTTGTGGGTCTGGTGAGCGAAACTCATGTTGGATGCGCTGAATTTCTTGGCTTTGCATCGGCTGAACTGTGAGCAAGGTGTCCACAAAAAAACGATAGCCGCGCTGCGTTGGGATGCGACCTGCTGAAGTGTGAGGGCTAGTGATAAATCCTAGAGACTCTAAGTCTGACATTACATTACGGATCGTCGCTGGGCTTAAATCTAAACCTGAGCATTGCGATAGGGTACGCGAGCCTACAGGTTGTCCATCATTAATGTAATGTTCAACTAAGGTTTTGAGTAGAATTTGTGCGCGTTTATCTAACATGCTGATGGCTATAATCTGGTCGGAAAGTGCATTTTTGTATCATAGCAAGCCTACTCTTAATTCAAAAGCTTTTACGCAACACTTCTATGTCTGGCTTGAATATGATTAAATGCAAGAGATGAAAAAAGCCTTTAAAAATGTCGCCATTATTGGCAAATACAATGCGTCTGAAATGCGCGATAGCATCCTTGCGATGTGTGCGTTTTTGGCCTCTCAGCAAATCACTGTTTCATTAGAAGCTTCAACCGCTGACCATTGCAATATCTCAGGCTTTGCAACTTTGAGTATGGACGAGATTGGTGGTAGCGTGGACCTGGCTGTGGTGCTTGGCGGTGATGGCACTATGCTAAGTGTTGCGCGTAAGCTTGCTGATAGCCACATTCCACTGATTGGTGTTAATCAAGGTCGTGTTGGCTTTTTAACGGACATCAACTCTGCCAATATGCTCGATGAAATGCGCAAAATTCTTGCTGGCGATTACAGCATTGAAGAGCGTATTTTGCTCAATGCAACCGTTTTTCGTCATGGCAAACAAATCAGCACTGGGCGTGCGATGAACGATGTGGTGATTAACAAAGCGGGTATGTCGCGCTTGATCGAGCTTGAAGTGAATATCGACGGTCAGTTTGTACATAGACAGCGCTCGGATGGACTTATTTTAACTACCCCAACAGGCACAACGGCCTATGCGCTTTCTGCAGGTGGTCCGATTTTGCATCCAACATTAGATGCCATTACTTTGGTACCCATTTGTCCGCACACTTTGAGTAACCGTCCGATTGCCATTCGTAGTAATAGCATCGTTGAAATTACTTTGGTGCATTGTGAAGATGCGGGCGTGCACTTGGATGGTCAATTGCAATTGGCTTTGGAAGCTGGCGACAAACTGATTGTCCGTCGCGATGAAAAAACCGTTTCACTGCTACATCCATTAGGCCATAGCCACTACGACATGCTCAGACAAAAGCTGAACTGGGGCTAATTTAAGCATGTTACAAACGCTTTCCATTCGAGATTTTGTGATTGTTGACTCGCTCAATATTGAGTTCTCAACAGGCTTTACTGTGCTGACTGGCGAAACAGGTGCTGGTAAGTCCATCCTGATTGATGCCTTATCTTTAGCCATGGGCGCGAGAGGTGAGGGCGGTATTACGCGAGCAGGTTGTGAAAAAGCCGAAATCAGCGCGAGTTTTTATATTGCCAAGCTAGAAGGTCTCAAGGCTTGGATGCAAGAAAACGAAATCCCTAATGATGATGACCAATTGCTCTGCCGTCGCGTCATTTATACAGATGGTCGTTCACGTGCTTTTATTAATGGTCAGCCAGCTACCATTCAGCAACTAAAAGATGCGGGTGAATTTTTGGTGGATATCTACAGCCAAAACGCACATCACTCCTTGCTCAAACTTTCGACCCAGCGTGAAATTTTTGATGATTATTGTGGCTTGAGTTCGCTTTCGGTTGAAACGTCATCGGCTTATAAACAATGGCAAACGCTTTATCAGCGCCGTGTTGAAATGGAGCAAAGCGCGAGTAAGTATGCAGATGAGTTAGCTGAGCTTCGAGACAAAGTGCGTGAGTTGGTGCAGCTTGGTTTTGTGGCGGAAGAGTGGGAAAGTTTGCAGCAAGAGCATAGTCGACTCTCGCATGGCGCTAGCCTTTTGTCGGGCTGTGAGCAATGCCGTGAGTTGTTATCTGAAGGAGAGATTTCTGCCTTACGCCAATTGAGTACAGCACAGTCTAAGTTGCAGGGACTGCGTGATTATGATGCTAGCTTGGATGAAGCTTTAACGACTTTAGATTCCGCTATGATTCAGCTTGATGAAACTGACCGCTTTTTGAATCGCTATCTGCAACGTGCAGAATTAGATCCTGAACGATTAGCGGAGGTCGAACTTCGTATTCAAACCATCCATGCGGTTTCACGGAAATATCGTGTGCGACCAGAAGAGCTCATAGAGTTGCGTGCTCAATGGCAAACAAGGATGGCTGAGCTTGAGCGTGTTAATGCAGATGGCGAACTTGCAAAACAAGAGGCTGCAGCAAAGTTGGTTTATGATTCCTTAGCCAAAAAACTCAGCGAAGGTCGTCATCAAAAAGCACCTGACTTAAGCCAAAAAATCACAGGCGAAATGCAGCGCTTATCATTAGCAGGTGGAAGATTTGAAGTTGCCTTAACGCCACAAAACCCATCAGGCACAGGCTTTGAGCAAGTGGAATTTTTGGTAGCAGGCCATGTGGGCGTGGAAGCAAGACCACTCAACAAAGTGGCCTCTGGCGGCGAGCTTTCTCGTGTCAGTTTGGCAATTCGCGTGGTAACTGCTCAGCAGGGCAGTGTGCCCACCATGATTTTTGATGAGGTAGATGTTGGCATTGGCGGCGGCGTGGCTGAAGTGGTTGGACAGCTTCTCAAGCAGTTAGGCGTTGGTCGCCAAGTTTTGGTGATTACCCATCTGCCACAAGTCGCATCGCAAGGTGCACAGCATCTTAATGTTAAGAAAATTCAACGCGACAACATGACGCTTAGCTCCATTGAGCCTCTAGATGACAAAGCGCGTGTTGAAGAAATTGCTCGTATGCTAGGTGGAGTAGAAATCACTGAAACCACACGTCAACATGCCAGAGAAATGCTAGCTGGGTAATAAAAATTAATCTTTAACCGCCCCCTTGAATTCATTCAGGTCAACCCCAATGTATGTATGAGCGTTTATCTAAACCGGTATGCTCTCAAAAGAGTTTTCTAAACTGGCATTATTTGAACCACCAATTTTTAAAAGAGGAACCCGAATGCGAATGAAATCCTTACTAGGCGCTTGTGTTTTAGCGCTGGCTTTTAATGTGGCAATGCCGACTTATGCCGCAGATCAATTCTCGATTCATGAAGTTTATCAAGCCGCGGAAACGGGCAATATTGCTAAAGCGCAAGCAATGATGGAGCAAGTGTTACGCGACCATCCTGATAGTGCAAAAGCACATTATGTGGAAGCCGTGTTGTTGGCTAAACAAGGTAAGTTGGCTGCAGCTGCAGCAGAGCTTAGCACCGCAGAACGCCTAAAACCCGGCTTGCCAGACGAAAAGCCGCAATCTGTGCAAGAACTTAAAGCCGTGATTGCGGGACATGCCGGAAATATAAGTAATGCTCGCCCACAAGAGCCGCAAAGTGGCTTTGGTGTTGGCTCAATATTGCTCGTTTTGGCCTTAGTCGTATTTATCTTCTTTGTTGGCCGCGCAATGGGTCGCCGTAACAATCCAGTGGTTTACCCAGCAGGAAACTACAACGGCGGCAATGCACCATACGGGCAAGCGCCTTATGGTGGAGCTCCTTACGGGGGTGCGCCAATGGGCGGTGGCATGGGTTCTGGCATTATGGGCGGCTTGGCAACAGGCGCTGCACTTGGCGCTGGTATGGTTGCAGGTGAGGCGATGATGCATCACTTTACTGATGGTGATGGCACCACTCATAGCAATGGCGTGATTAGTGATGCGAATGCTGGCGACTCCTGGACGAATACTAACGACATGGGTGGTAATGATTTTGGTGTAACCGATAGCGGCTCTTGGGATGATGGCGGTGGCGGTGATTGGACTTAAGTTTTAGAAAATAAAAAAGGGGCGCAAGCCCCTTTTTTATTGTTGAGAGCTATTTGTGCGGACAAGGATTTTTGGTGCAGTCCGCATAAATATACAATGAGTGTTCATTGATCTTAAAGCCCCGTTCTTCAGCGGCTTTGTGTTGTAATGCTTCGATATTTTCATCACAAAACTCTTCAACGCGGCCGCATTGCATACAAACAATATGGTCGTGATGGCTGCCTTGATTAAGCTCAAATACAGCTTTGCCACTTTCGAAGTGGTGGCGCACTAAAAGACCTGCTTGCTCAAACTGAGTGAGTACGCGATAAACCGTTGCCAACCCAACATCGTCGCCTGTGCTTAACAAAATCTTGTAAACATCCTCGGCCGACATGTGTCTGTCTTTACTGTTCTCAAACAGGCTTAAGACTTTTAAACGTGGCAAGGTAGCTTTAAGGCCTGCGTTTTTTAGTTCATCTGGTTCGCGTGTGTTCATGTTTATTTGCTTTGTCTAAGTTTAAGGACCATGCCCTTTTGGTGCTACTTATGGGACTGTAAGTCGTGGTATATTATCGCTAATTCTTATGAAAGTCATTGCGATGCGTTACTTAGTTTTATTGCTTGCTGCCTTATGTGCTTCATGTACATCCACTTTGCCTTCATTTAAGCCTTATCATTTGGATGTTCAGCAAGGTAATGTGGTGACTTCAAAAATGATGTTGCAACTTAAACCGGGGATGACTAAATCACAAGTGCGATATGTGATGGGCACCCCGCTATTGCAAGATAGTTTTCATCAAGACCGTTGGGATTACCTGTATCAAATGAATAAAGGTGGTCAAGTGATTGAGCGCCGTCGCGTTATCCTTGAGTTTAAGAGTGATGGCCTAGCTTCTGTCCGTGGTGATGTGATTCCTGCTGGCGCACCTGGCGCTGAAAATGCACCGCTTGCAAGTATCGATGATGTTAAGTCAGCAAAAAGTGATAAAACTTTGCTGGCCGAAGATGCTAAGGCAAGTTGGACTGACCGCTTTAAATTTTGGGCTGATGACGATAAAAAGTCAGCGACTACAGCTGCTGTTGAGGCTAAGAAGCCAAGTGCTGAGCCTGAAAGGAGCTGGTTTGATAGCTTGAAGTTTTGGGAGGATAAAGAAAAGCCTGCTGCACCAATTGTGGCTGCTAAGCCTGTTGAAGCTGCCAAAGTAGAGGTGCCAAAGTTTGCAGAGCCTGCGCCCGTTTCTCCGTCAATTGCAGAAGAGCCAGCTGTGCCTCAAGTGTCTGAGCAACCTGTTGCTGCTGAATCTGCATCGACATCTGACATGGTTGAGGCTGTTAACGAAGTGGCGGAGGTTCAGCCCCAGCAGAAGGCTCTTGATAAAGCCCCTGTTTCCAATGAGAAAGCGGAAATTGCTGCGATGGTGAATGCTTGGGCTGATGCTTGGCGTACTAAAAACGTAAATGCGTATTTGAAGTTTTATTCAGATAAGTTTGCACCAGAAGGCATGAATCGTAAGGCTTGGGCTGCGCAGCGTAAGCAAAGAATTGCTGGGCAATCTGGTTCAATTGGCCTGACGCTAGAAGGTTTAAAAATTGATGTGAATGGAAAGGCTGCACAGGCGGAGTTCCTTCAACATTATTCAAGCAGTAAATTAAATGACCATGTGACCAAGGTGTTGAGTTTAATCAACGAGCAAAATCAGTGGTTGATTGTAAAAGAAACAGTCGCAAAAGCATCTAAGCCAGTTGTGGCTGATGATACGCCGCCAGTTGAAACATTTAAGCTACGTGATGTGACGGCAGATGAGAAATCAGAGGCGATGCCAGAGAAGATGGTTCAGGAGTCTGCTAAAAAAGCGCTTGAGCCGGCGCCTGCTGCCAAGCCAACTATTAAGCCGGTTCAGCCTGTAAAGCCAGTGCCTACAACTAAAGAAGTTAAATCTGTTGTTAAAGAGATAGCGCCAGCAAAAGTTGAGCCAGCTAAGGTTGAAGCAAAAGCAGAGGTAAATAAGGTTGAGTCTAATAAAGATAAGCCTTTGCCGCCAGAAGATGCGCCAGGCTATTTTGAGCGCATGCTTGAGAAAATTGGCTTCTAAAGATTGTTGATGTGGCAATGAGCATACAGAAAGAAATGGATTGAAATGTTAAAGGTTGTGATTGCAGGTTGTTCTGGCCGTATGGGGCATGCGCTTTTGGAAGGCGTTTTTGCAGATAATGAATTGGCCTTGCACGGTGCTTTGGATCGTGCTGATAGTCCACAAATTGGCCGCGATGCTGGCGAGCAGTTTGGCAAAAAAAGTGGTGTATTGATTAGTCACGATGTCGATGCGGCTTTAAAAGGCGCTGATGTGCTGGTGGACTTTACGCGCCCAGAGCCTAGCTTGGTTTATTTGGCAGCTTGTCAAAAAGCAGGCGTTAACATGGTTATCGGCACAACAGGGTTTACTTCTGAACAGAAAGCTGTGATTGCGAATGCGGCTAAAGATATTTCGGTGGTTTTTGCGCCGAACATGAGTGTTGGCGTAACCTTGTTGATTAATCTTGTGCAGGCTGCGGCAAAAGTGCTTAGTGAAGGCTACGATATTGAAGTGATTGAAGCGCACCACCGCCATAAAGTGGATGCCCCATCTGGCACAGCTTTGCGTTTGGGTGAGGCTGCCGCAATTGCGCTGGGTCGCAATTTAGAGGAGTGTGCGATTTATGGCCGCGAGGGCGTGACGGGCGAACGCGACCCAAGTACGATTGGTTTTGCGACGGTGCGTGGCGGCGATGTGGTCGGTGACCATACGGTGCTGTTTGCAGGTATCGGTGAACGTGTTGAACTAACGCACAAAGCCAGCAGTCGTGCGACTTTTGCGCTAGGTGCTTTGCGTGCTAGTAAGTTTATGCAGGGCAAAAAATCGGGCTTGTTTGATATGCAGGATGTGCTTGGTTTGAAGTAACAAAACTTTGCAATAAAGCTGATTGATGGCCTCGCCTATTTCAGCTATAATTGAAACATTATTTAGCGGGACGAGCACAAAACTCATCCCGCTTTGCACATCCGCTTCTCTTCGAGCGATAATTATTTAAAAACAAGGGGTTATAAGTGCCGCAACACACGCCAGCCATGTTAGTACTTGCTGATGGGACAGTGTTTCGTGGTATTTCAATTGGCGCTCCCGGCCAAACCGTTGGTGAGGTGGTATTTAATACCTCAATGACTGGTTATCAAGAAATCCTCACAGACCCATCTTATACCAAACAAATCGTTACGTTGACTTACCCGCACATCGGCAACACGGGTGTGAACTCTGAAGATGTTGAATCGGGTCAAGTTTATGCAAGCGGTTTAATTATTCGTGATTTGCCATTGGTTCATAGCAATTGGCGTAGCGAACAATCTCTTTCTGATTATTTGGTTGCTAACAATGTTGTGGCAATTGCAGATATCGACACTCGTAAATTAACCCGTATCCTTAGGGAAAAGGGCGCACAAGCTGGCTGTATTATTGCTGGCGCTGTGAATGAAACTGAAGCCTTGGCGCAAGCAAAAGCTTTTCCTGGTTTGTCAGGTATGGACTTGGCAAAAGTGGTAAGTGTCAAAGAGTCTTACGAATTTGCTGAAGGTGAATGGGATTTGGTTGCTGGCTATGCAAAACCAAGCAATCCATCTTTTCATGTGGTCGCATTTGATTATGGCGTGAAACGCAACATCCTTCGCATGCTTACTTCGCGTGGTTGTAAGGTGACCGTATTGCCGGCGCAAGCCACTGCCGAACAAGCTTTGGCTTTGAAACCCGATGGCGTGTTCTTGTCGAACGGCCCTGGCGATCCACAGCCATGTGACTATGCAATTTCTGCGATTAAAACCATTGTTGATACAGGGGTGCCTACATTTGGCATTTGCTTGGGTCATCAATTGTTGGCGTTAGCCTCTGGTGCTAAAACACTCAAAATGAAGTTTGGCCACCATGGTGCAAACCACCCTGTGCAAGATGTAGACGATAAGCGTGTGTTCATTACTAGCCAAAACCACGGGTTTGCGGTGGATGCGGATAGCCTGCCAGCTAATTTGCGCACCACGCATGTGTCGCTATTTGACGGAAGCTTGCAAGGGATTGCCCGCACCGATAAGCCAGCTTTTAGCTTTCAAGGTCACCCTGAAGCAAGCCCTGGTCCAACAGAAATGAGTTACTTGTTCGATCGATTTGTCGAATCCATGAAACAGCACAAGCAATAAGAAAACTATGGCAAAACGTACAGACATTAAAAGTATTTTGATAATTGGCGCTGGTCCGATTGTGATTGGTCAGGCTTGTGAGTTCGATTACTCCGGTGCGCAAGCATGTAAGGCGTTGCGTGAAGAAGGTTACCGCGTTATTTTGGTGAACTCTAATCCAGCAACCATCATGACCGACCCTGAAATGGCGGATGCGACCTATATCGAGCCAGTGACTTGGCAAGTGGTTGAAAAGATTATTGCTAAAGAGCGTCCGGACGCTTTGTTACCAACGATGGGTGGTCAAACAGCGTTGAACTGTGCTTTGGATTTAGATAAGCATGGCGTACTGAAAAAATACAATGTTGAGTTGATTGGTGCAAGCAAGCACGCAATTGATAAGGCGGAAGATAGACAGAAATTCAAAGAGGCT
This sequence comes from Pseudomonadota bacterium, assembly GCA_046047035.1. GTDB lineage: Bacteria > Pseudomonadota > Gammaproteobacteria > Burkholderiales > Methylophilaceae > Methylopumilus_A. Next base: position 41,478 of record JBJOIS010000008.1, on the reverse strand, counting down.
ATGACCAAGATTGGTCTTGGTTCAGCGCGTTCTTCAATGGCGCATAGCCTAGAAGAAGCTTTGCAAGTGCAAGCCAGTATTGGTTATCCAGCAATTATTCGTCCATCATTTACCATGGGTGGTAGCGGCGGCGGTATTGCTTATAACCGTGAAGAGTTTGTGACAATTTGCGAGCGCGGCCTTGAAGCTTCGCCAACCAAAGAGTTGTTGATTGAAGAATCGCTACTTGGCTGGAAAGAGTATGAGATGGAAGTGGTGCGCGACACCAAAGATAACTGCATCATCATTTGCTCAATTGAAAACTTAGATCCAATGGGTGTGCACACTGGCGACTCAATTACCGTTGCGCCAGCACAAACGTTGACGGATAAAGAGTATCAAATCATGCGTAATGCATCGCTTGCGGTGCTGCGTGAGATTGGCGTAGATACTGGCGGTTCAAACGTTCAGTTCGCAATTAATCCAGCTGATGGTCGTATGATTGTTATTGAGATGAACCCACGTGTATCACGTTCATCAGCGCTGGCTTCAAAAGCGACTGGCTTCCCAATTGCAAAAGTGGCTGCAAAATTAGCGGTGGGCTTTACACTTGATGAGCTTAAAAATGAGATTACTGGCGGTGCCACACCTGCTTCATTTGAGCCATCTATTGATTATGTGGTGACTAAAATCCCACGTTTTGCATTTGAAAAATTCCCGCAAGCAGATTCACGTTTAACGACTCAAATGAAATCTGTGGGTGAAGTCATGGCAATTGGCCGTACTTTCCAAGAGTCATTCCAAAAAGCATTGCGTGGCCTAGAAGTTGGCGTGGATGGTTTGGATGAAAAAACGTCTGATATCGACGAAATCCAAAAAGAACTTGGCGAGCCAGGTCCTGAGCGTATTTGGTATGTGGGCGATGCTTTCCGTGCTGGCATGACGGTAGCGCAAGTGTATGACCATTCTAAAATTGATCATTGGTTCTTGGTGCAAATCGAAGACATCATCAAACGTGAAATGGCATTAAAAGGTCGTCATTTAGCAGATTTAGATAAAGATGCACTATTCCAATTAAAACGCCGTGGTTTCTCAGACCGTCGTTTAGCTGGTTTGTTAGGCACCGATCAGCATGCTGTGCGTGCTTATCGTCAGGCGTTGAATGTACGTCCGGTGTATAAGCGCGTGGATACTTGCGCGGCTGAATTCGCCACGAATACTGCTTACATGTACTCAACTTATGAAGAAGAGTGCGAAGCTAAACCTAACGATAAAAAGAAAATTATGGTGTTAGGTGGTGGTCCGAACCGCATCGGGCAAGGTATTGAGTTTGACTATTGCTGCGTGCATGCAGCATTCGCGATGCGCGAAGATGGATATGAAACCATTATGGTGAACTGTAACCCAGAGACTGTTTCTACCGATTACGATACATCTGACCGTTTATATTTTGAGCCGTTGACACTTGAAGACGTGCTGGAAGTTGTTGCGATTGAGAAGCCAGTTGGCGTGATTGTGCAATACGGTGGCCAAACGCCACTTAAATTGGCGCGTGATTTAGAAAAAGCGGGTGTGCCAATTATTGGTACAACGCCAGATGCGATTGACCGTGCAGAAGACCGCGAACGCTTCCAACAAATGTTGCAAGACTTGGGTTTGAAACAACCGCCTAACCGTACAGCAAGAACCCCAGACGAAGCCTTGCGTTTAGCACAAGAGATTGGTTACCCATTAGTGGTGCGTCCTTCTTATGTGCTTGGCGGTCGCGCCATGGAAATCGTGCAAGAACAAGCACAGCTTGAGCGTTATATGCGCGAAGCGGTGAAAGTTTCAAACGAATCACCAGTGTTGCTAGATCGTTTCTTAAATGATGCGCTTGAAGTAGACGTTGATGCTTTATGTGATGGCGAAGAAGTGATTATCGGCGGCATCATGGAGCACGTTGAGCAAGCTGGGGTTCACTCAGGTGACTCCGCATGTTCATTGCCACCCTACAGCTTGTCTAAAAAGCTTCAAGATGAACTGCGCGTTCAAACAGTACAAATGGCAAAAGCGCTTGGCGTAGTTGGCTTGATGAACGTCCAGTTCGCTATTCAAGGCGAGACCGTTTATGTGCTTGAGGTAAATCCTCGTGCATCACGAACTGTGCCTTTCGTTTCTAAAGCGTGTGGTTTGCAGTTAGCAAAAATTGCTGCACGTTGTATGACGGGCGTGAAACTAAAAGCCCAAGGCGTAACCAAAGAAATCGTGCCTTCTTATTACTCAGTTAAAGAAGCGGTATTCCCGTTCATTAAATTCCCAGGTGTGGATACAATCCTTGGCCCAGAAATGAAATCGACGGGTGAGGTTATGGGTGTTGGTACAACGTTTGCTGAGGCGTTTGTGAAGTCACAGCTTGGTTCTGGCGATGTGCTACCTAAAGGCGGCAAGGCTTTTATTAGCGTACGTCGTGAGGACCGCGAACGTGTTGTGGAAATTGCACAATCATTGGCTAACTTAGGTTTCCAATTGTTGGCAACACGTGGTACCGCAGGTGCTTTGGCTGAGGCTGGTCTTACGGTAACCCCAGTGAATAAAGTGGCTGAAGGGCGTCCACATATTGTGGACATGATTAAAAATAATGAGATCAGCTTTATTGTGAACGTCACGGAAGATAAGCGTGCTGTGCAAGACTCATACGCAATTCGCCGTAACGCTTTACAACAAAAAGTGACTTACTATACAACTTTAGCAGGTGCCAAAGCGGCTTGTATGGGTATGGGCCATATGCAAGAGCTTGAAGTAAAATCATTGCAAGAGTTGCATAAAACACTTACTAAGTAATAAGATAATCCTTAAATCAACCACGCCTAATTGTTAGGTGTGGTTTTTATTTTATATAGACCGCAATAGCGATAAACGAACAAGAAACAAGGTACATATATGAATCAAATTCCAGTCACCGTAAACGGCGCAGAACTCTTAAAGGCTGAACTTCAACGCTTGAGAAGTATAGATCGTCCTGCCGTTATTGAAGCGATTGCTGAAGCGCGTGCGCAAGGTGACTTGTCTGAAAATGCTGAATATGAGGCTGCAAAAGAAAAGCAAAGCTTTATTGAAGGCCGTATTGCTGAGATTGAGGCTAAACTGTCTAATGCGATGATTATCGACCCTAAGACTTTAAATGCTGAAGGCCGTTGTGTATTTGGCGCGACGGTTGAAGTTGAGGACTTGGATGCAGGTGACACATCTACCTATCAAATTGTGGGCGATGACGAAGCTGACATTAAGTCTGGTAAGATTTCAATTAGCTCACCGATTGCACGTGCGTTGATTGGTAAGTCAGAGGGTGATGTGGCTGAAGTGGTTGCGCCTAGCGGCATTCGCTCATATGAAGTGTTAAACGTACAGTACATCTAAATCGCTAGTATTTTAATTACTGGGAGGTCGCGTAATGAAGCAATTCGCAGATAAATTAGCGTTAATTTCAATCACCTTGTGGGTTGGCGCATTATGGGCAATTGGCTATCTTGCAGCGCCTACTTTGTTTTACCACTTACCTGACAGGCAATTGGCGGGTGGTTTGGCTGGCGAAATGTTTACTTTTGTAGCTTACATTGGCATGGCCTGTGGTGCTTATTTACTGCTCAATCGACTTACCAAGTTTGGTGGGCAAGCCTTCAAGCAAGGTTTTTTCTGGGCGGTGTTTTTTATGCTCTTGCTCACATTGGCAGGTTACTTTGGGATTGCGCCGATTATTGCAAAGCTAAAAGCGGATGCGATGCCCGTCGATGTGATGCACAGTGTGTTTGCTGACCGATTTGAAACTTGGCACGGCGTCGCAAGTATCGCTTACGCCATTCAGAGTTTATTGGGATTGGTATTGGTGCTGAAAGCGACTCGTTAAGCTTGAGCCGCTCTCAAATAGGATTTATTTAGGAACAACGATTTTTGCAGTTTCGGCTTGGCGATAAATCACCAATTGTTTGCCGATGTGATGCACTTTAGTAGCGCCCGTTTTTTCACAGATTTCTTCTAGCATGGCAACGCGTGCTTCTCTATCATCACCAAACACTTTGATTTTGATGAGTTCGTGCGCATTTAAGCTGTTTTCAATTTCTTGTAAAACGCTCGCTGTGAGGCCGTTATTGCCTATCATCACAACGGGATTTAATTTGTGTGCCAAACCGCGAAGGTGGCTTATTTGTTTAGTATTCACGCAGTATCTATCTTGTCTTGTTGATTCATTAAGGACGCCATTTTATCACATGAAGCTTAGGCCATGAAAAGAACCAAAACCAGTAAAGCTTGGATGCAAGAGCACGTGAATGACCCCTTCGTGAAACTTGCTCAAAAGGATGGTTATCGTGCGCGCGCAGCTTATAAGCTATTAGAGATAGACGATAAAGACAGGTTGATTAAGCCTGGTATGGTGATTGTTGATTTAGGTTCAACCCCAGGAAGTTGGTCGCAAGTGGCTATTCAGCGACTTAAAGGCAATGGTCGTGTGATTGCTTTGGATTTGTTGCCGATGGTGGGTATTCCTGGTGTGGAGTTTATTCAAGGCGATTTTCGTGAGGATGAAATACTTGAGCAATTGGAAGAAAGGCTAAATGGTCAGCAAATAGACCTTGTAATCTCAGATATGGCACCCAATATAAGCGGTATTAGTTCGGTAGATCAGCCCAATGCGGTTTATTTAACTGAACTTGCTGTCGACTTTAGTTTGAAGTGGCTGAAACCAGAGGGTAACTTCTTAGTCAAAGTGTTCATTGGTTCTGGGTTCGAAGAGATTGTGAAGATTATGCGGGATAGTTTTGAGAAGGTAGTGACCCGCAAACCTAAAGCCTCGCGTGACCGCAGTACTGAAGTTTATTTGCTTGGGTTGAAACGTAAAGCTAACAATGTATAGCTATTTTAGCTTGCATGAATGCAAGTCCGATTTAGTGGTAAGATTTTAATTGTACAAAATGCAATCTTTAAAAGGATGTGATCTTGAATAACATCGTCAAAAATATCGCGATATGGGTGATTGTTGCCATTATCCTCATGACTGTCTTTAACCAATTTGCAAATAAAAATGGTGCGGATAATCAAATAGTTTACTCACAGTTCATCAATGAAGTGAAACAAGGCCATGTGGCCAAAGTCACCATTGAAGGTCGCGTTTTGCGCGGTGAAATGAGTGATGGTAAGAAATTCAATTCTTATGCACCTTACGACCCTGGCATGATGGGGGATTTGCTTAAGAACAATATCCGCGTTGAGGCGAAGCCAGAGCAAGAGCAATCATTATTGATGAGCCTCTTGATTAACTGGGGGCCGATGATTTTATTGATTGCCGTTTGGGTTTTCTTCATGCGCCAAATGCAAGGTGGCGGTAAGGGTGGCGCATTCTCATTCGGTAAGAGCAAAGCGCGTCAATTGGACGAAGCCTCTAATCAAACTACCTTTGCTGATGTGGCAGGTTGTGATGAAGCCAAAGAAGAAGTTTCTGAGTTGGTTGAGTTTTTACGTGACCCAGGTAAATTCCAAAAACTAGGTGGACGTATTCCACGTGGTGTATTGATGGTTGGCCCTCCAGGTACAGGTAAAACCTTGCTAGCGAAAGCGATTGCCGGTGAAGCTAAAGTGCCATTTTTTACTATTTCTGGTTCTGATTTCGTTGAAATGTTTGTCGGTGTTGGCGCGGCACGTGTGCGTGATATGTTCGAACAAGCTAAAAAAGCTGCACCATGCATTATCTTCATCGATGAAATTGATGCGGTGGGTCGTCATCGTGGCGCTGGCACAGGTGGCGGTAACGATGAGCGTGAGCAAACTTTAAATCAAATGCTTGTTGAGATGGATGGCTTTGAGCCTAATTCTGGCGTGATTGTGATTGCTGCGACCAACCGTGCAGATGTGCTCGATAAAGCCTTGCTTCGTCCAGGTCGTTTTGACCGTCAAGTGATGGTGGGCTTGCCGGATATTCGTGGCCGCGAACAAATTTTATTAGTGCACATGCGTAAAGTGCCTATCGATGCTGATGTTAAAGCCGACATTCTTGCCCGTGGCACGCCTGGTTTTTCTGGTGCTGATTTGGCCAACTTAGTAAATGAAGCTGCACTCTTTGCCGCACGTCGTAATAAACGTACTGTGGATATGTCTGACTTTGAAGATGCGAAAGATAAAATCTTCATGGGCCCGGAACGTACGTCTATGGTCATGCGTGAAGAAGAGCGTCGTAATACTGCTTATCACGAATCTGGCCATGCGGTTGTAGCGAAGCTATTGCCTAAGGCTGACCCTGTGCACAAAGTGACCATTATGCCTCGTGGCTGGGCGTTGGGTTTGACATGGCAATTGCCAGAGTTTGACCGCATTAGTAACTATCGCGACAAAATGCTAGAAGAGATTTCGATTTTGTTTGGTGGCCGTATTGCTGAAGAAATTTTCATGCATCAAATGTCGACTGGTGCGTCGAATGACTTTGAGCGTGCGACTAAATTAGCGCGTGATATGGTCACCCGCTACGGTATGTCTGATGCGCTTGGTACCATGGTTTATGCTGGCAATGAACAGGATTCACTCTTCGGTAGCATGTCATCTAAAACGGTTTCTGAAGCAACGCAACAAAAAGTAGACGCTGAAATTCGTCGCATTTTGGATGAGCAATATGCGATTGCACGCAAATTATTAGAAGACAACCGCGATAAAGTTGAAGCCATGACAGCTGCCCTGCTTGAGTGGGAGACAATTGATGCTGAGCAGATTAATGACATTATGTCTGGTCAGCCTCCAAGAGCGCCTAAGCCTAGCCAAGCTAGCAATAAAGTGGCTAAGGGTGATAGCGGTACAGCGGGCAGTCAGCCAACTGCTACGCCACAACCCGCCGCTAAAAACTAAATCATTGATCTTAAAACATGGTAAGCCATGCGGTGTGTTGGGTTAATCATCCAGTGCACCTCATGGCTTAATGAATATGCAATTTCTCTGCGGTAGATTCCAGCTCGATCTCTCCACGCCACGTGTCATGGGTATTGTGAATGTCACCCCTGACTCTTTCTCTGATGGGGGCAAATTCAATACAACACATAAGGCCGTTGCGCACGCCATGGAGCTGGTTGAACAGGGTGCAGACATATTAGATATTGGCGGCGAATCCACTCGTCCTGGGGCGACTCCTGTGCCGCTTGATGAAGAGCTGAAGCGTGTCATTCCTGTGGTTAATGCCTTGGCACAAGCGGGCGTTCCACTTTCAATTGATACTTACAAGCCAGAAGTGATGCGCGCGGCGATTGATGCGGGTGCGGATATTGTGAATGATGTTTGTGCTTTGCAAGCGCCCAATGCGCTTGATATTGTTGCGGCTAGCAAAGTGGGCGTGTGTTTAATGCATATGCAAGGTCGCCCACAAACAATGCAGGCCGATCCGCAATATCAAGATGTAGTTGCTGAGGTATGTGAATTTTTAAGCTCAAGATTAAAAGCCGCAGAGCAGGCTGGTATTGCTCGTGAGCGCATCGTTTTGGATCCGGGTTTTGGTTTTGGTAAACGCACCGCACATAATCTGACTTTGCTTAATCACTTATCAAGTCTACAATCGTTAGGCTTGCCTTTATTGATAGGCCTTTCACGTAAATCTGTGCTTGGGCAAGTAGTGGGTTCTGCGGTGGATGAACGCATCCATGCAAGTATTGCTGCCTCAGTGGTTTCTGTGATGAAAGGCGCTAATATTGTGCGTGTGCACGATGTGAAGCCAACAGTTGATGCCTTAAAAATAGTTTCAGCCGTAATGCAGAATTAAAAATAAGTTTTAAAAAAGAGATGTTTTAAGAAGATAAGCATAATGAGTAAAAAATATTTCGGTACAGATGGCATTCGTGGTCGTGTTGGCACAAGTCCAATTACACCTGAGTTCGTCATGCGATTAGGCTATGCTGCTGGCCGCGTGTTGGCCAATGCTGACCTCCATTTGGCCAAAGATGCGCGCCCAACAGTGTTGATTGGTAAAGATACCCGTATCTCAGGCTATATGCTTGAATCTGCCTTACAGGCAGGGCTCTGTGCCGCTGGCGTCAATGTGCGCCTCACAGGCCCAATGCCGACACCTGCTGTGGCCTATTTAACCCGTGCTTTAAGAGCGCAAGCGGGTATTGTGATTTCAGCCTCGCACAATCCTTTTGAAGATAACGGCATTAAGTTTTTCTCAAGCTTGGGTACCAAGTTGCCTGACGATATTGAGCACCAAATAGAAGCAGAGCTTGATAAGCCGATGGAAGTGATGCCATCGGCAGCTTTAGGGCGTGTAAAGCGGATTGATGATGCCGCAGGGCGCTATGTGGAATTTTGCAAAAGCACCTTTCCTAATGACTTAGATTTGCGTGGCTTAAAGATCGTCCTCGATTGCGCTAATGGCGCCACTTACCACGTTGCCCCGCCAGTGTTTCACGAGCTTGGGGCAGAAGTGATTGCAATCGCTAATCAGCCAAATGGTTTGAACATTAATGCCGACTCTGGTACCACGCATCCGCAAGCTTTATGCAAAGCGGTGGTTGAGCACAAAGCAGATTTGGGCATTGCATTTGATGGCGATGGCGACCGCGTGATGATGGTGGATTCAGCGGGCAATCTACTCGATGGCGACCAACTGCTTTATATTATTGCCCAGCACAGACATCAGCAAGGCGAGCTTGGCGGAGGAGTGGTCGGCACTTTAATGACCAATCTTGCGTTAGAGCATCAGTTCCAAAAATCAAATATTGCATTTACGCGTGCCAAAGTTGGCGATAGGCATGTGCGTGAGATGCTGGTGAAAAACGATTGGCAACTGGGTGGCGAGAACTCGGGCCATATTCTTTGCCTAGATAAACATACCAGTGGTGACGGCATTATTGCAGCCCTACAAGTATTAGCGGCGCTGAACGCGCAAAATAAAACACTGCTTGAAGTTGGTAAAACTTTGGCTTTATATCCACAAGTGTTAATTAATGTGCCTGTAAAACGCCGTATTGATATGGAAGCCAACCTTATGGTGCATGCCGCTGTGCAGAGTGCAGAGCAAGCCTTAAATGGCAATGGCCGTATCTTGTTAAGAGCTTCAGGTACCGAATTGAAATTCCGCGTCATGGTAGAAGGCGTGGATGGGAAGTTGGTCAATCGGTTAGCTAAAGAGATTGCTGAAGTAGTTGCAGACCAAGCCCAATAGATTTATCTAGTTTTAAGAATGAAAAAGCCCGCAAACACGGGCTTTTTGTTGACTAGTAAATCTTACTTCTGCCAAGTATCTTTCAGTGTCACCGTTCTGTTAAAAACTGGCTTGCCAGCTATGCTATCTTTTCTGTCCGCTACAAAATAGCCGTGACGTTCAAATTGGAAGCTTTCCGCAGGCTGTGCGTCTTTTAAGCTTAATTCTAATTGTGCTGTGATGGTGGTGACTGAGTTTGGATTAATGTCATCCAAGTAGTCGCGGTCGCCAGCACCTGGATGTGCTTCTTTGAACAATCGGTCATACATGCGAATTTCAGCCTCATAGGCGTGATTAGCCGATACCCAATGGATGTTCCCCTTCACTTTAACGCTATCGGAGCCTGGTGTGCCTGATTTGGTGTCTGGGAGATATTCGCAGTGCACGGTGGTGACGTTTCCGTTAGCATCTTTGTCAAAACCTGTGCACTTCACCACATAACCATAGCGTAAACGCACTAAACCATCTGGTACTAAACGGAAAAAGCCTTTGCTTGGTTCTTCCATAAAGTCTTCACGTTCAATCCAAAGTTCTTTGGTGAGTTGCACTGTGCGTTTGCCTAGTTCAGGTTTGAGCGGGTGATTAGGTGCAAAGCAATCTTCTGATTGTGATTTTCCATTAGAGTCGACTGGGTAGTTATCAATCACCAATTTAATTGGGTCGAGTACTGCGATACGGCGTTCTGCTGAAAGATTAAGCGTTTCGCGCATGCAATCTTCAAGAATGGTGTATTCAATCCAAGAGTCTGACTTTGAAACGCCAATGCGGTCAGCAAATAAACGAAAGCCTTCTGACGTATAGCCGCGACGTCGTGCGCCAGCTAATGTGGGTAAGCGGGGGTCATCCCAGCCTGATACGTGATTATTCTCAACCAAATCAATGAGCTTACGCTTTGACAGCACCACGTATGTGAGATTTAGACGGGCAAACTCATATTGTTTTGGCAGTGGATGCGCAAGCATGCCAGCCTCAGCCAAACGCTCTAACACCCAATCGTAGAAAGGGCGTTGGTCTTCAAACTCAAGTGTACAAATTGAATGGGTGATGCCTTCAAATGCATCTTCAAGCGGGTGTGCAAAGGTGTACATTGGATAGATGCACCACTTGTCGCCAGTGTTATGGTGGTGCGCACGTTTAATGCGGTAAATGGCTGGGTCGCGTAGGTTGATGTTTGGCGAAGCCATATCAATTTTTGCACGCAATACCATGCTGCCATCCGCATGTTTGCCGTCGCGCATTTCGCGGAACTTGCTTAAATTTTCTTCAATGGAACGGTCACGCCAAGGGGAGTTTTTACCAGCCTCAGTGAGGGTGCCGCGATTAATGCGCATTTCATCTGCAGATTGTTCATCCACATAAGCTTTACCTGCGATGATTAAAACTTCTGCGGCTTGGTACATCATTTCAAAATAATTGCTCGCATAATATAAATGTGATTGACCAAAAGCGTCCCAGCCGAAGCCTAGCCATTGCACCATCTCGGTGATGCTATCCACGTATTCTTGTTCTTCTTTTTCTGGATTGGTGTCATCAAAGCGCATATGGCAAACGCCTTCATAATCGCGCGCTAAGCCGAAATTCAAGCAAATACTTTTTGCGTGACCAATATGCAAATAGCCATTTGGTTCTGGCGGGAAGCGCGTACGAATTTTGGCTGGATCAGGTTGGCCTGCTGCATGGTGAGCAGCGTCGCCAGGGGTGCCTGCCCAGTGGCGACTAGCGTTGGTGCCTTGCGCTAAATCACGGTCAATAATGCCGCGAATAAAGTTAGAAGCAGGTGCGATAGGTGTTTTTTCTGATGACATATCAAATACATTAAATAGACTAACCGTTATTTTACACTGTGAGCGGCTTTGCGTGGCGTGTTCCTTCATGAAGTCAGCGATAAGCCATGCTAAACTCTCGTTCAATATGATTAATGCACTGACATTCCCAATTTTACGCTTGCTAGCCGATGGTAGATTTCATTCGGGCGAAGATATTGCGAAACACTTTAATGTGACGCGGACGACTGTTTGGAGTGCGATTCAAGAAGCGCAGTCACTCGGTGTAGAGGTGTTCTCGGTGCGAGGTCGCGGCTACAAATTGCCCGATGCCATCACCATGCTTAATCAAGAAGAAATTTTGAATGCCATCGGCCAGGAACGCGCTTGGTTCAAGCTTGAGTTGCACGACACGTTGGACTCAACTAATACTTATTTGATGAAAAAGGCTAACCAGAGCCAAGCGCAAATGCTGGGTGGCCAAGTTGCTGCCCACGCGACTTGTGTGGTGACGGAATTACAAACCGCAGGCAAAGGCCGGCGTGGCCGTGCTTGGCAGGCAGGCTTAGGGGCAAGCTTAACGTTCTCATTGCTTTGGCGTTTTCAAATGGGCGCTTCTGCGCTTTCTGGCTTGAGCTTGGCTGTAGGCGTGGCTTTGATCCGTGCGTTTCGAACATTAGGTATTTCAAACGCAAAGCTCAAATGGCCAAATGATGTGCTGATTGAAACGCCGGCTGGAAAACAAAAATTAGCGGGAATCTTGATTGAGTTGCAGGGCGATATGGATGGCCCAAGCGCGGCGGTGATTGGGGTGGGCATTAATCTTCGCTTGCCTGAAAACGTTGCACGGAATATCGACCAGCCATTTACAGATATTTATAAAATCAAGCCTGAAGCGGCGAACCCTAATCTCTTGCTTGGCATTGTACTTAAACATATGGCTGAAGTCTTGAGCGCTTTTGAGCAAAATGGCTTTGAAGCCTTGCGTGAGGAGTGGATGCAATACCATGCCTATCATCAACAGTCTGTGCGCATGTTGATGCCTGATGGCCGTGAAGTCTTAGGTGAGGTGATTGGGGTTGCGAGTGATGGTATTTTGCTGGTGAATACGCCACAAGGTGAACAGCGCTTTTCAGCGGGTGAAATTAGTTTGAGGGGTGTCTCTTAATGTTGTTAGCAATAGACTCTGGCAATACGCGCACTAAGTGGGCTGTATTTGCTGATGATGGTCTTATTCAAGATGTTGGCGTATGTTTAAACGCCGAACTTGCAGAATTCGCCATTCCTGCGAGTTGGCAATCTTCCAAACGTGCCATTGTCGCTAATGTGGCAGGTGAGGGCGTCTCTGCAAGCATTACTGCATTATTAAAAAAAGCAGAAATTGATGTTGTTTGGGCAAGGGCCGAAGCTGAAACGCTAGGCTTAAAAAATAATTATCAGGCGCCAGAAACTTTAGGCGTTGACCGCTGGGCTGCCCTGGTTGCATCATTTAAGCGCTATCTCAATCAGCCAGCTTGTTTGGTGGTGAATGCGGGCACTGCGCTCACCATTGATGCCATCTATCAGAACGCTTTTATTGGGGGCTTGATCGTGCCCGGTTTTAGCATGATGCAAAACGCTTTATTGCAAAATACGGCAGCGGTTAATCCACACAACGGACAAGTTAAAACATTTCCACTCAGCACGGCTGATGCTAGTTATAGCGGCGCTTTAACAGCGATTGTTGGTGCAATTGTCATGCAGGCAGATAAGCTAGAATCGCATTGCCAAGATGTGCCGACGGTTGTGATAACAGGGGGCGATGCCGCATTGCTGATGCCTATTTTGACCCAAGTCTTTGGGGCAAAGCCTGTGCTGGCTGAGCACTTGGTTTTGGAGGGTTTGTATTTGATGGAGGCGGCAAAACAATGAAGCGCGTCTTGATTCTTTTAGTGCTGTTGAACGGCCTTATTTTTGCATATTTTCAATTAGCCAGCTTGGCCTCAACGGGAGGACACCAGGCGCTGCCTGAGCTAAACCCCAAAAAGCTCAAATTACTTAGTGACAAAGAGGTGCAAGCCTTACCATCAATTTCTGAGGCAGGTGAAGTGCCTCCAGTCAGCAAGGAATAATGACATGGACAGTCAAGCTAGACCGCCTTTTCCACCATTTACGCGTGAAACAGCGATGCAAAAAGTCCGCATGGCTGAGGACGGCTGGAATAATCGTGACCCGGAAAAAGTGGCTTTAGCCTACACAGCTGATAGCCAGTGGCGAAACCGCAATGAATTTCCAAAGGGGCGTGTTGAGATTATTGAATTCTTAAAACGCAAATGGGCAAAAGAACACGAGTATCGCTTGATTAAAGAACTATGGGCGTTTGAAGGCAATCGGATTGCAGTGCGGTTTGCTTATGAATGGCACGATGACGCGGGGCAGTGGTGGCGCTCATACGGCAATGAGAACTGGGAGTTTGATGGAAACGGCCTCATGCAAAAACGTTATGCCAGTATTAATGATTTAGCGATTAATGAATCAGACCGATTGTTTCATTGGCCACAGGGCAGGCGGCCAGAAGCGCATAAAGGGTTGAGTGAATTAGGGTTGTAATCTAGCTCTCAAAAAGCAAGCCACGGTTTGCCAGCGTTTTTACGAAAATATAGTTTGGAATAAATAGAGCGATCCCTATCTTCCAAAACCCTGCTGTGTCGAATTGAAAGTCAGTTAAAACAAAGAAGAAAAATCCCAAAACGCCTATGTGAGCTAGGATGCCCGCCAGCAAAATCATTAAGTCAGTAAACATGGTCGCTGACTTGCCAATAATCGTAATGAATACGGAGAATGCAAAAATAGCCCCTACAACCTGCCCTGCAAATAATGGAGACATCACGGCAGCGATTAAAAAGGTAAATAATTTTCGCCCACGTTGCGCTTGTTGATGTTCGTTAAAAATGGCCATTTACTAATTTCCCTGGTGAGTTGAGTTTGCCGATTTTAGCATGGGGAATATTAAATATATATTAAAAATCAATATGTTAAATATTTAACATTTGGGCTAAGCATAAAATTTATGCAATAAAAAAGGAGGCTTAAGCCTCCTTTTTTAATTCAGTTGATTACCGTTTCTTAATATATAAATCGGTGATCGTGCCTTCTTTCATTTCAGCTGCGAAGCACACTGTTTCTGAAAGTGTTGGGTGCGCATGAATCGTCAAGCCTAAGTCATGTGCATCCGCACCCATTTCAATCGCTAACACAGCTTCTGCAAGTAACTCGCCAGCATTGACGCCAACGATACCTGCACCAATGACGCGGTGTGTGTCTTTATCGAAAATGAGCTTTGTTGCACCTTCTGTTCTAGCAACAGAAATCGCACGCCCACTGGCGGCCCAAGGGAAGCTGGCTTTTTCAATTGCAATGCCTTTGGCTTTTGCTTCAGTTTCCGTCATGCCTGCCCAAGCAATTTCTGGGTCTGTATAAGCGACAGATGGAATCACCATTGCTTGGAATTCAACCTTATGGCCTGCAATGACTTCAGCGGCAACTTTGCCCTCGTGTGTGGCTTTGTGTGCCAACATTGGTTGGCCGACAATATCGCCAATTGCGAAGATATGTGGCACGTTGGTACGCATTTGTTTATCGACGTTAATGAACCCACGCTCATCAACAGCCACGCCTGCATTCTCTGCGCCAATACTGAGACCGTTAGGACGGCGACCAATTGAAACCAATACACGGTCGTACACTTCTACGCCTTTAGGCGCATCGGTGTTGCCGTTTACGCCTTCAAAGCTCACATGAATGCCGTCTTTCTTAGCTTCGATATTGGCTACTTTGGTATTCAGCATAATCGCTTCAAAACGCTTTTCCATGCGTTTTTGCAATGGACGCACTAAGTCGCGATCGCAGCCTTGAATCAGGCCGTCGGTAAATTCAACGATGCTGACTTTTGAGCCAAGTGCATCGTAAACCGTACCCATTTCAAGGCCGATAATGCCACCCCCGATGACTAGCATGCGTTTTGGTACATCAGCCAAGGCTAATGCCCCAGTGGAGTCCATGATGCGTTCGTCATCTGGTGCGCCAGGGAATTTAGTCGCTTGTGAGCCAGCAGCGATAATCGCGTTTTCAAAGCCGATTTTAGTGACTTTGCCATCCGCACTTGTGACAGCGATTTGGTTAGGGCTGGTGAATTTTCCTAAGCCTTGCACCACAGTGACTTCGCGTTGTTTAGCCATTGCTGTTAGGCCGCCTGTGAGCTTGCCTACCACGTCGTTGGCTTTCCATGTGCGGAGTTGCTCAAGGTCAACATTTGGTTGACCAAAAGTCACGCCGTGATGCGCTGTTTCTTCTGCTTCAGTAATTACTTTGGCTGTGTGTAATAGCGCTTTAGATGGAATACAACCCACGTTTAAGCACACGCCACCCAGCGTTGAATAGCGTTCGATTAAAACAACCTTTTTACCTAAGTCGGCAGCGCGGAAAGCGGCTGTATAGCCGCCAGGACCTGAACCTAATACCACGACTTCACAAGTCACATCATTGTCGCCTTGTGGCGTAGCTGGTGTTGGTGCGCTCACTGGAGTGCTCACTGGAGCACTTGCGGCAGCTGCTACCGGAGCAGTTTCAACTTTTGGAGCCTCTGTTTTAGCTGTTGCTACAGTCGAGCCAGCTTCTGCTTCTAGCACCAAAATTGGTGAGCCTTTTGCAATCTTATCGCCTACTTTAACTTTGATTTCTTTCACTACGCCAGCATCTGAAGATGGAATATCCATCGATGCTTTGTCTGATTCAAGCGTGATTAAAGAATCTTCTTTTGCAACGGTGTCGCCTACTTTGACCAATACCTCAATAACATCAACGCTATCGAAATTGCCAATATCAGGGACGATGACTTCTACTAAATTGCTCATGACTACCCCTTAAAGTAACAAGCGACGTACGTCAGATAACATCATGCGCAAGTGGCTAGTGAAACGCGCGCCATCTGCACCGTCAATTACGCGGTGGTCGTATGAAAGGGACATTGGCAAGATGAGGCGTGGCTCAAAGCCGCCTGTTTCTTTGTTGTAAACAGGTTGGAATGTAGAGCGAGATACACCTAAAATCGCCACTTCAGGGCAATTGATAATTGGGGTAAACATCGTGCCGCCAATCCCGCCTAGGCTAGAGATAGTGAAGCAACCGCCTTGCATTTCTTCAATCTTCAACTTACGTTCACGGGCTTTACCAGACAAATCTGCCAAGTCGCGCGCAATATCGAGTACGTCTTTTTTATCCACATCGCGCACTACAGGCACTACCAAGCCATCTGGTGTGTCGCATGCAAAGCCGACGTTAAAGTAGTTTTTCATAATCAAACTATCGCCATCAGCAGAAAGCGAGGCGTTGAAATTTGGATAAGTGCGTAGCGCGTTCACGACAGCCTTCATCAAGAAAGCAAGGAGCGTTAATTTAGCCCCACGTTTTTCAGCATCAGCCAACATCGACTTACGGAATTCTTCCAAGTCGGTAATATCCGCTTCGTCGAATTGCGTAACGTGCGGTGCAGTCACCCAGTTGCGGTGCAAGTTTGCACCAGATAATTTCTTAATTCGTGAAAGTGGTTTGCTTTCAATCTCGCCAAATTGGCTGAAATCAATCACTGGCATTGCCAATGTTGTTAAGCCTGAACCCATGTTCTCTGAACGTGGTTTAGCCAACTCGCCTTTTACAAAGGCTTGTACGTCTTCTTGGCTAATGCGGTTTTTAGGGCCGGTGCCGCGCACCAAGCTTAAATTAACACCAAGCTCACGTGCGAATTTACGTACTGATGGACTTGCGTGCGCTAATTTGCCATCTGCTGCCACCGCGCTTGCACCAATTGGATTAGGCGTTGCTTGTGGTTGAATGACTTTCGGCACTTCAGGCACCGGGCGTGATGGTTCTGGGATGGCGACTGGTTTTTCGTCAACCGTTACAGTCGCTACCACTGGCGTTGCGCTTGGCTGTGCGGCAGGTTTTTCTGCAGGCGCATCCTCAGAGGCGTCTAGCGTCAAAATTAAACCGCCTTGTGCAGCTTTGTCGCCCACTTTCATGCTGATGCTTTTCACTACGCCACCAAATGGCGCAGGGATGTCCATCGACGCTTTGTCAGATTCTAATGTGATAAGTGAGTCATCTTTTGCAACAGTGTCACCTTCTTTGACGAGTAGCTCGATAACGTCAACGCTATCAAAGTTACCAATATCCGGGACAAGAACTTCTTTAATTGCCATGCTGTTATTCCTTAAGAGAGTCTTCTCTGTGTAAGCCTAGTGTTTGTTTAAACGGTTGCTGCTTAAACTGTTGTTGGATTAGGGCGGCTTGCGTCGATTTTATATTTCTTAATCGCTTCAGCTGCTTTGCTTGCAGGCAATTTGCCTTCGTCCGCTAATGCTTTAAGCGCTGCAAGCACCACATAATATCTATCCACTTCGAAGAAGCTACGGAGCGCTTCACGGCTATCACTGCGGCCATAACCATCAGTACCTAAAGACACAAAACGTTGTGGCACAAAGTTACGGATTTGGTCAGCAAATGACTTCATGTAATCGGTTGATGAGATTACAGGGCCTTCGGCACTGCTTAAGCATTCAGCCACATAGCTGAGTCTTGGTTTCTTCTCTGGGTTGAGCATATTCCAACGGTCAGCATCTAAGCCTTCACGACGTAGTTCTGTGAAGCTAGTAACGCTCCACACGTCTGGCGAAACGCCCCAGTCTTTTTCAAGCATTTCAGCTGCTGCGATGACTTCACGCAAGATGACGCCACTGCCCATTAATTGCACTTTAGGACCTTTAGCTTTTGATTTGCTAAATGCGTACATGCCTTTAAGGATGCCAGCTTCACTGCCTTTTGGCATTTCTGGATGGCTGTAGTTTTCATTCATCAAGGTGATGTAGTAATACAAGTCCTCTTGGTTTTGCACCATGCGGCGCATGCCTTCTTGAACAATCACTGCAAGCTCGTAGCCGAAGGTTGGGTCGTAAGACACGCAATTTGGAATCGTTGCAGACATCAAATGGCTGTGGCCATCCTCATGTTGTAAGCCTTCGCCGTTCAAGGTGGTACGGCCAGCGGTTGCACCTAGCACAAAGCCGCGTGCACGTGAGTCACCCGCTGCCCAAGCCAAATCACCAATACGTTGGAACCCAAACATTGAGTAGAAGATATAGAACGGAATCATTTGTGTGCCGGTGACGCTATAAGCAGTCGCCGCAGCAATCCATGATGAGAACGCGCCAGCTTCGTTGATGCCTTCTTCTAGAATCTGACCGTCTTTAGATTCTTTGTAGAACATCACTTGGTCGTTATCTTGCGGTTCATACAATTGGCCAGCAGATGAGTAAATACCCAATTGGCGGAACATGCCTTCCATACCAAATGTACGGGCTTCGTCAGGCACGATAGGCACAATGTATTTACCGATTTGTTTGTCGCGTACTAATGTTGAAAGAATACGTACAAACGCCATGGTGGTTGAGATTTCACGGTCGCCAGTTGCTGTGAGCATGTTTTCGAATGCTGAAAGTTCAGGCACAACAAGCTCATTACCTTTACGGCGACGTGCTGGCACTGAGCCGCCCATGGCTGCGCGACGCTCTGCCATGTAAACCATTTCTGGAGAATCTGCAGGTGGTCTGTAGAAAGATAAGCTTTCTACTTGTTCGTCTGTAAGTGGTAAATCAAAGCGGTCACGGAAGGCTTTCAATGAAGCGATATCCATGCTCTTTTGTTGGTGCGTTGTGTTTTGCGCTTCACCCGCATCGCCCATGCCGTAACCCTTAACTGTTTTAGCTAAGATAACGGTTGGTTGACCTTTGTGCTGAGTTGCTGCTGCATAAGCGGCATAAACTTTGTGAGGGTCGTGACCACCACGGTTTAAGCGCCAGATGTCTTGGTCAGACATCGCTGCAACCATTTCCTTCAATTGAGGGTACTTGCCGAAGAAGTGTTCACGTGTGTATGCGCCACCCTTGGCTTTAAAGTTTTGGTATTCGCCGTCCACGCACTCTTCCATGCGTTTTTTGAGCAAACCATCTTTATCCATGGCAAGGAGTGGGTCCCAATAGGAACCCCAAATCACTTTCAATACGTTCCAGCCAGAGCCACGGAAATCAGATTCCAGCTCTTGGATGATTTTGCCGTTGCCGCGCACAGGGCCGTCAAGACGTTGCAAGTTACAGTTAATGACAAAAATAAGGTTGTCTAATTTCTCACGTGAAGCGAGTGAAATCGCGCCTAATGATTCAGGCTCATCCATTTCGCCGTCGCCGCAGAACACCCAAACTTTACGGTCTGAAGTATCCGCAATGCCGCGATCGTGTAGATATTTCAAGAATCGCGCTTGGTAAATGCCTTGTAGTGGACCTAAGCCCATAGAAACGGTTGGGAATTGCCAGAAGTCAGGCATCAACCAAGGGTGAGGGTAGCTTGATAAGCCATTGCCACCAGTCTCTTGGCGGAAGTTATCCATTTGATCTTCAGTTAGGCGACCTTCTAAGAATGCACGCGCATACACGCCAGGTGATGAGTGGCCTTGGAAGAATATTAAATCGCCGCCAAATTTGTCATTCGCTGCGCGGAAGAAATGGTTAAATCCCACGTCATATAGGGTCGCTGCAGATTGGAAGCTAGCAATGTGGCCGCCTACGCCTGGTGATTTCTCGTTGGCGCGAAGCACGGTCATGATGGCATTCCAACGAATCAGCGCACGAATGCGGCGCTCCATATCGGGGTTGCCTGGTAATCTTTGTTGTAAATGCGTAGGAATTGTATTCACATACGCAGTCGTTGCGTTGTAAGGTAGGTAAGCACCGGAGCGGCGCGCTTTATCAATCAGCGTCTCTAATAGAAAGTGCGCACGTTCGGTTCCCTCGTTGGCCAATACCGCATCAATGGCTTCAAGCCATTCTTGGGTTTCTTGTGGGTCAATATCGGGGGTAAATGCCATGTGGTGGTTCTCCAGGAAACTTTTAGACGTATCTAAAAGGTATAATCAACTAGAAGTGTTACAACTCTAGGTCGTTATCATTTAATGCTTAAATCAATAAGTGATTGATTGGCTAACGCTCATCATCGCTTTTTTGACCCGTTTGGTCAAGTTTTGGCTGGGTTTTGCTAGATTAATCAATAACGTAAATATGGTTTATTTAAAGAAATTAGTGAAATTTAACGACATTTAAACGAATTTAATGAGGTTTTTGCATGTCCGTCACCCTAAAACAAAATTTAGCCATTGCCGATGAGAAGTTGTTGGCGGCTCAAACACACCTTTTATTTGTTTTGCCTGTAGGGCGCCCTGAAAACTTACCTTTTTCTGGCGCTTTGGATGCCAAGCTTAAGCGTATCAGCAAGAAATATACCGATTTGAGTAAAGCTGCTGTTGTGGCTGATTTGCCTAATGGCGCTGTGGCAAGCTGGGTGGTGCTTGATGCTGGTTTGTCGGCGTTTAAGCGCCATACTTTATTGCGTAAGGCGATTAAACCTTTGCTTGATGAAAAACCAAAAACCTTAGCAATTGCAGTTTTTGGCACTGAAGAAGTGCGCAAGCAATCAGCAGAAGATGCGTTTTACGTGGTGAGTGTTAATGCTGCTGAGTTGCCCCAACGTAAGGGTGCGGAATCGCAAAAAGAGCCTAAGTCACCAGTCTTGGATGTTGTGGAGATTTATGGCTGGCAAGAAGCGGATGGTTTTGCGAACATTCAAGCGCTAGTTGCGGGCAATGTGCTGACGAGAACTTTCACGATGATGCCGCCAAATGAGCTTAATCCTACGCAATATCGGGCTAAAATCGCTGAACTTGCAAAATTACATGGCTGGCAACATCAAGAGTTTGATATGCAAAAACTCGCCAAAATGGGTGCGGGGGCTTTTGTGGCAGTTGGACAAGGTTCCGATCCGCAAGATGCAGCGATTGTGCATCTCACTTATTCCCCAAAAGATGCGAAGAAGCACATTGCGCTGGTGGGTAAAGGCATTTGTTTTGATACGGGTGGACATAACTTAAAGCCCGCTAAATACATGAGCGGTATGCATGAAGATATGAACGGCTCTGCGGTTGCATTGGGCGTGTTACTTGCGGCGACTAAAGCTGCGTTGCCAATCAAGATTGATTGCTGGCTCGCGATTGCGCAGAACCATATTGGACCGCTTGCGTATAAACAAAATGATGTGGTGAAGGCGCTTAACGGTACCACGATTGAAATTGTACATACGGATGCCGAAGGTCGGATGGTGCTTGCTGATACATTGACTTTAGCTTCGCGTGAAAAACCAGATTGGATGATCGATTTTGCAACACTCACAGGCAGTATGGTCAGTGCTTTAGGTGACCGTTATAGCGGCGTGTTAGGCAACAAGCCAGAGTTGCTTTGTAAGGCGGTTGGCGTTGGTGCCGCGGTGGGTGAGCGGGTTTGCGCATTCCCGTTTGATGATGACTACGATGAGGATTTGGAAAGTAGCATTGCGGATGTGAAGCAATGTACCTTAGAAGGAGGTGCTGACCACGTTCACGCAACCCGTTTTCTGGCGAAATTTATTGAAAACGATACCCCTTGGTTGCATGTGGATTTATCCTCATACAACCGCAAGGGTGGCTTAGGTGCTGTGGCGAGTGACGTCAACGGTTTTGGTGTTGCGTTGACGTTTGAATTGCTTAAGCAATATTAATTAACAAGCAACATTAATTAAAAGGGAAGGCGACGATGGATTTAATTACCCAGTCGTCTTCTGCTTTTTGGTAACCGTGACCGACACCAAAATTCACTTCCATCCCTTTCACTTTAAAATCTGCCGCCACATAAGTGGTGTGCTCTTGGTTTTTTAGGCCCTGCAAATTGTTCATTGCGCCTAGCCCTGTGTAGTGCTCAATACCCAATTCCAAATCCTGATTGATCTTCCGCATCACTTTTAGTGAGGGCTCAAATGCCGCAGCGTGCATCCCGCCTTTAGACAATGGAATATCAAGAATGGGGTTGAAAGACACTAACCACTTGTCGTTCCGAATGCCCATGATTGGGCGGATTTCCATCCCCCACATCGTGTCAGTCACATCTAATGAACTATAACCAAATTCAGTGTTTATTCCCCAAAAGAATATGCTGCCTTCAGCTTTAGGATGAATGTATTTCAGCCGAGGGCGCAAGCCAGTTGCATAAAAACTGCCGTCTGAAGAAACGGCGGTGGGCACATAGAGGCCTGCTTCTAAATATTTGGTAATGCCGTATGAAAACTCCGGAGTCATTTGGAATCTATGGTTAGATGCAATTGCGCCATCACGCCAAGTCGACTTGTCGCCCTTGGGCACATAGTTCATGTGTAGCTCAACGCCGTATTGTCCTGGGTCATTCATTTCATCGGTATACACCTGAATTTCATCAGGTGCCGCTAAGGCATTGCTAGACAAAAGCGCACTTATCGCGAGTATTGAGTAGGGTATTTTTTTCATTTTTATGTTTTTTTAGGGCATTGATTTAATTCGCTAATGATAATCATTCTCATTTGTGATGTAAAGCATTTTATTTTTAGCTTGTGTCATCCTTTATAAAAATCACTCGTTAAGTAATGAACTGCTAATCAATGCAGTGTTAACGAGAGGAAGAAAAATGTCTTACTTGAGATTGAACTTCGCGCTACCAATACTGATGGCTTCAACGATTGCATCACAAGCCATGGCGGATGATTATTTCGATAACGCGCCTGTGCTTTCAGTCACACCGCAAGTTGAACGCGTCAATACACCCCGCCAAGAGTGCCATACCGAATACGTCAGAGAGAGCTACAGTAATAACTCATCGCCAGCCGGCGCTATTATTGGCGGCATTGCAGGTGGTTTGCTAGGTAGCACGATTGGTAAGGGCGATGGCAAAATTGCGGGCGCCGCAGTGGGAGCGGGTGTCGGCGCCATCGTGGGTGATCGTGTGGGCAATAATCAAGCTAACGGCGTGGTTGATAGGCCTGTCGACAGATGCGTGACCGTTGATAATTGGCAGAATGTCAGCCGTGGCTATTTAGTGACCTACCGTTACAACGGTCGTGATTTCACAACAGTTACAGATGAAAATCCAGGCAATACGATTAAAGTGCGCGTGGGGGTTAACGATGCTAATCGACCAGCCGCAAATATTGTTCAGCCTAGCAGCTATACCCAATCAACTTATTACACGCCAGCGCCGCAAGTGATTTATCGTGAGCCAGCGCGGGTTTACTCACCACCGCCAGTAGTCATTTACGGTGGTTGGAATGGTGGATATGGTCGTGGTCATGACCATAGAGGCTACGGATATGGCGTGCATGACCGTCATCGCTGGTAATATCTGATTTAATAAAAAGCCGCTCAATAAAGCGGCTTTTTATTTGTGCAACCAAGCGCCCAGGCTGAGTAATATTCTCTGATAACGCTGACCATTCAGAATGGCATTTAGATTTTGATAGCCAAAGTTGTCGCAGGGCGAGATTAAGAATTGCCCCAGCCATTCCAAGTCTTGAATGATGCTGAGCGTATCTCTATCAGTGGCACGGTAGCCGCTATAGGCTAAAGCGCTAGCGAGACGATTATTAGCAAGCTTCATGTGATAAATCGCAGGCGTGTGATTCACCTTTTTTAAGATTTCCTGATTGTCTTGCATGCTGGTGAGCGCTTCTTGCATGATTTGTTTGGTGGTTGGCGGCTGTTTATAGCGCTTGATATTCATGGCCTGCGCATGGGTTTTAATCAAGGGCAGTGGCCGCAAATAACGATAGCCCAACTGCGCTTTGCTTCCATTCTCAATGCTCATGGGAATATCCTGCTGCAATGCCAATGCCAGCTCAAACAGGTGATAAGTATTGCCTTGTTTGAGTTCGATCTCTAATTCTTGAATAGGGCAGATATGCTCGCAGGCTCTATCCGTTGAGCTTTTAAGGTCGCCAATATCCACAGAAACCTCAATCACTGAGCCATCGGGATACTTGAGTAGCCAATCAGTACGTACGACGTCTACAATAAAAACCGGTTTTAGAGACTCTCTTAATTTGCGGTCGGCAAAGATGTTGGCTAAATGCGGTTCGGTAATCTTATTAAAGTCTGGCTCGTTTCTGGTGAGCAAGTCTTCCCACTCTAAACGCTGATGCAAACCGCCCACAGAGTGCCCAGTGCTTTTGATGGCCTGAAACCAGCCGCCAGACATACTACGTACCCGTAAATTGAGACCTGCATCCAGTAATGATAAATCAGGGGTGTCGTAATAAATGCTGACGAGTTTGCGCGTCCAAGGTTCTTCAATTAAACGCTCGCTGATAGCGGGGTGCTGATTTAACAGATGAGCGCTGGACTCGGCGATGCGAAGCTTGAGTTCGATTTCGTTGGCCATAGCTTGCTATTGTGCTTGACGGTGGTTGATGCGTGGGGCTTTTGAATAATTCAGAAGCTAAAGCATGTCAGGGGAAATTACAGCGCGAATAATCGCTTGTTCTTCTTCTGCACGAACGCGGCTAGCAATCCACCAAATCGAACCTTTTTTGACGCACCAAAAGTGGGTTTTGCGTGTCATCGCAATCGCCGCCGCAACCCCTAAGGTTGGTTGATGGCCGACAATCAAGACGGAGCCTTTGCTGGTGTCCCAATTGGCGACTTTCATTAAATCGTGAGGGGAACCGCCAGGGGCAAGTTCGGGAAGTGTTGTAAAAGGGAGTTCCAGTGCGCTTGCTGTTTGCTGCGCGCGTTTTGCGGGGCTGACAAAAATTTGAGTATCTTTAGGCAAGCGCGCTTTTAACCATGCAGCCATTTTTTTGGCTTGTTCATGGCCTTTTTCAGTGAGTGCGCGTTCGTCATCTGGGTAGCCGTCTTCGGCTTCAGCATGACGCCATAAAATTAGTTCCATCGTTGGGATTGATTTCGTTCAAATGTATGTAAAAATGGTATAGCGAAAAGAGATTTTTTCAAAGTAATTTCTCGCCTGATTTGGTGCGTGACTGCTTAGTTTAAAGTGCTTTGTTTTAGAAATGAGTGATGATTTGAATCTTGATGTTTATTTCCCCCAGTTTGCCCAGTTTTTGCTGAGTGGTGACGAAGCGCCAGCCTTTGCTAAGCTTTGTGCGGTTGGCACATGGATGCTGGATGCTGAGCATGCCCTTGAGGCGAGTCTTTGCAAGCAGTTTGGTATTGAAAAGCAGGCGGATTGGCCATTGGCACCACTTGCATTGATGGGTGAAAGCGCTGAGCAAAAAACGGGACATTTGTTTTTAGTGCATCCTGTGCATTTTGTATTGCAGCGGGATTTTTTTACGCTAGGCGATGCAGTGCGTTTAAGCACGGATGAAGCGAAATCATTGTCGGTCGACCTCAATCAGCACTTCGCTCAAGAAGGCTTCAGTTTCTTGCCGAGTAAGGCGGGAGATTTTTTGTATCTCCATGTGAATCATCATGTGGACGTCAGCACCTATTTGCTTTCTGAAGCAATGGGGCGAGATGTGGGCAAGCATATGCCATCGGGCAAAGATGGCATGAAATTTAAGGCTTTGCTCAATGAAGTGCAAATGCTTTTGCACGACCATCCGCTTAATCAAGCTAGAGAGCAAAAAGGCTTATTGGCAGTGAATAGTCTTTGGCTTTCAGGTGGAGGAAGCTTTAATGAAATGAAAAAGCCAGGGCAACCTCCATCATTTAAGTTTTTTGCGAATGACGCTTTAAGTGCTGGGCTTGCCCAATGGGCGAATATTGCCTGTCAGCCTTTGGCCTTAGATTTTTCCTCCATTGAAAATGGGGAGGCAGTGTTAGTGCTGGACAACGAAAAAACGCTCGATAACACATGGTTTGCGCCCTTATTAAAAGCACTTAAAGTAGGCTCGATTAAAACCTTGCGCTGTCATTTTGATGTGCATGGCATGACCTTTACACTAAACCTTAAGCCCCGTGATACTTGGAAGTTTTGGCGGAAACAAAAGCCTGTTTCCACTTATTTTAATTTGGGCAGTTCATAAACATGGTCAATATCGTTCAACGTTCTTTTGATGAAGTAGCAGCTCGGACGCTTGCCCAAGATGGCTTAATGCCGCTTTTGGCGAGAGTGTTGGCCGCGCGTGGCATTGTTGAATCAACGCAGTTAGATGTGTCGCTCGCTAAACTTATTCCGCCCGAACAACTTACCAACGCGCCACAAATGGCGGTATTGCTGGCAGATGCGATTGCACAGAAGCAGTCTTTGTTAGTGGTGGGTGATTACGATTGTGATGGGGCGACTGCTACGGCGGTGGCCATCAGAGGGTTACGAAGCATGGGCGCACAAGTGGACTATCTTGTGCCTAATCGTTTTGAGTATGGTTACGGGCTAACACCTGAGATTGTTGAGCTGGCGGCAAAGTCTAAGCCCGATATCATTATTACCGTGGATAACGGCATTGCGAGTGTGGATGGTGTGGCGAAGGCAAATAGCTTAGGGATTCAAGTGTTGGTCACGGACCACCATTTGCCAGGTGATGAAAAGCCCGATGCTGCTTGTATCGTGAATCCTAATCAGCATGGATGCAACTTTCCAAGTAAAAATTTGGCGGGTGTCGGTACTATTTTTTATGTGATGCTGGCTTTGCGTGCAGAATTAAGAAGCCGTGGTTTATTTGCTGATAAGCCTGAACCTAACTTAACCGAGCTCCTCGATATCGTGGCGCTTGGGACTGTGGCTGACCTAGTGAAGCTTGATGACAATAATCGTATTTTGGTTGAGCAGGGCTTGCGTCGTATTCGCGCTGGTAAAGCCTGTGCGGCAATACGTGCTTTGCTCAAACTCGCAGGGCGCGATGCATCAAAAGCCAATGCGCAAGATTTAGGCTTTAGCGTTGGGCCACGTCTCAATGCCGCTGGTCGTTTGGATGACATGGCGCTCGGCATTGCCTGCTTGATTTCGGACGATGAGGTGGAAGCCACGGTGATGGCGCAGCGATTGCACACCATGAATTTAGAGCGTCGCGCCATTGAATCGGATATGCAAGAGGCTGCGAATATCTCTTTGGAAGAAGTGGATGTGGGTGGGCAATATAGCTTGAGTATTTTTGAGCCAGACTGGCATCAAGGCGTCATTGGCATTTTGGCCTCGCGTGTTAAAGAGCAGTATCACCGCCCGGTAATTGCATTTGCAAAGGGAAGTGATGGCACCTTAAAAGGATCGGGTCGTTCCATTAAAGGTTTGCATTTGAGAGATGCTTTGGATTTGGTGTCTAAGCGCCATCCTAATTTGATCTTAAAGTTTGGCGGTCACGCCATGGCGGCCGGCTTGACGATTCCTGAGCAAGGTTTTGCAAGCTTCAAGCAAGCATTCGAAGATGTCGCTGCGAGCTTGCTTACCCCTGCGGATTTGGATGCGGTGATTGAAACGGATGGTTCATTGGCCTCGCATGAAGTGGACTGGGATGTGGCGGTCGCGCTGGATAAACAAGTTTGGGGGCAGGGGTTCCCGCCGCCTTTGTTTGGTGATGCGTTTGTGGTGAAGCTACAGAAAGTCGTTGGCGAGCGACATCTGAAATTATCTTTGCAAAAAGCGGATGACCAAATGGGTCGCATGATAGACGCGATTTATTTTCAGCAAGCCACCTTTTTGCCAACAAAAGTCCATGTAGTCTATGAGCTACAAACGAATGAATTTAACGGCCGCCAAAGCGTGCAGCTGAATGTGCGGCATTGCGTTCCACTCGAGTAATACGCCTTGAGTAATCAGTTTTGCAAGCGTAGAATTCGCGTCAAAATTAGAAGGTTCAAATATGCGTCGTAAGCTTGTAGTAGCGAATTGGAAAATGCATGGGTCTATTGCCCAGAATCAGCAATTGTTCGACGCATTCAAACAAAAATTAGCGCATATCGACAATGTCGATTTTGCTGTTTGTGTGCCATATCCTTACTTATTCCAAGCGCAAGTTGTCCTTGGCGGCAGCAATATTGCATGGGGTGCGCAGAACGTGGGTAAATATCCTGTCGGGGCTTATACAGGGGAAGTTTCGGCGAGTATGCTGAAGGACTTTGATTCAAGCTACGTGATTCTTGGCCACTCTGAGCGCAGTACGGCTTACTGTGAAAGCGGTGAGAATATCGCTGCGAAATTTATGACCGCAAAAAATGCTGGCCTCACGCCGATTCTTTGTGTGGGTGAAACCTTACAAGAGCGTGAAGCAGGCATGGAGCAACAAGTGGTGGCGGAGCAATTAGATGCTTTGTTACTCAGCCAAGGCGGCGCTATTTTTGAAAATGCGGTGGTTTCTTATGAGCCAATTTGGGCGATTGGCACAGGCTTAAGTGCAACACCAGAGCAAGCCCAAGCCATGCACGAGTTCATTCGTGCCCGTATTGCTGGCTATGATGCAAAGGCTGCGAACAGCTTGCGTATCCTTTATGGGGGTAGCGTAAATCCCTTAAATGCGTCACAATTACTAGTTATGCAGGATATTGACGGCGGTCTCATTGGACGCTGTTCATTAGATGCGAACGATTTTGAAAAAATTTGTCTTGCTGCCGCGGCAGCCTAAGCCCAGCAAGCAACTTCGGAAGATATAAAGCGATTATGGAAAATTTAGTCACAGTAATTCACGTATTAGCAGCAGCAGGCGTTATTGGCCTTGTGCTATTACAACACGGCAAAGGTGCTGATATGGGCGCGGCTTTTGGTAGCGGGGCATCAGGTAGCCTCTTTGGTGTAAGCGGATCATCAAACTTTATGAGCCGTGCAACAGCGATTTGTGTGGCTGTGTTTTTTACAACCAGCTTAACGCTTGCATATATGTCTGGTCACCGTGCTGACCGTGTGAGCGTAGTGAAAGCAGTGGCCGCTGAGCAAGCAGCTCAAAAAGCAGCAACGCCAGCCCCAGCAGATGCTGCGCCAGCTAGCAAGGAAGTACCTCAGTAATTAGACAGCTTACGCGGCTGTGGTGGAATTGGTAGACACGCCATCTTGAGGGGGTGGTGACGAAAGTCGTGAGAGTTCGAGTCTCTCCAGCCGCACCAATACCTAATAAAAAAGCCCGCTTTTGCGGGCTTTTTTTTATTAGTCTTTTGTTAATTATTGCACATCTAGTTTTGAGCTTGTGGCGTTGGTTGGCTCTCAATAGACTGTGCAATCTCATCAGAGATTTTCTTTGCTTGCTTATGCGTTGCTGGGCTGATTTTCACGATTGCATATATAAACTCACCTGATTGGCATATAGATGTATCCAATGCGCCGTGGATGATTGTCGACTGCTCTGGGAGAAGCTTCTTTTTTACGAGTTGATTCCTAGCTTTTATTTTTGCCTCAGATCTTGCTACTTCAATTGAAGTAGCATCTTCAATATTTAATATTTCTGAGCGTGCGACCGAAATGAAGCTACTTTGTTGAGGATGGACCCCGATTGGATAGGGTGGGCAGGAAGCAGCCAAGCTCGTCATCGGCGCTATGAGCGTAAATGTTGCCCACCATAAAGATCTTGATTGCATTGAAAGATTAGAAATTGTCTAGTCTTTTTGAGTTGCTATAACTATCCATATCTTGCAACGGTTGCAATTCACCTAGGTCTTTTTGTGTTCCTGGTTTTGCGTTCGCATTCGATTTGGCTTTGTTTCCAGCAGCTGGCGCAGCTGGTTTTGCGCTGGTTGCAGTTGGTTGCTCTGAAACAGATTTACTAATGCCGCCTGCCAGATTACCTGCGGATGCAATAGTTTCCGGTTTAATTCCAACAGTCACTCTCACTTCACGTCCTTTTGTGTAGCAATCACCTAAAGGAACAACACCGCGAAGTAGTGCTTGAGACGAATTTGAAAGCGTTTTGACTCTGTTTTTTACTTCTGTTCGAAGAGCTTGCTTCGTTTGCCCAGACATGGATTTTGTTTCATTAATCACACGACTTACTTTCTCATCGCTCTTGATATCTTCTGTTAAAAACTTAGAGATAGCTGCCTTTGCTTCTAGCAGTGCTTCATCTTTGGCATCTTTGATCGAGTCAATATCATCAAATGAAACACTAGATGAGGCAGTTGCGACAATCTTTGTTCCACCTTTCACATCTTCAACATTAATGCCATCTGTATATGGGTAAGCATCACAGCCAGCACCGGGCTGAGCCATGCTCAGTAGAGGTTGAAACATACCGGCAACGGAAAGTAATAATGCGTATTTTTTGAGAGGATTCATGCCAATTTCCTTATAGTTGATGGATAAAAAAGGGGACTTAATTTACCAATTATCATCATTCGATGATTTATTAGTAGTTTCTTTATTGCTGGTTGATTCAGTGGCGGCTTTGCTTGTTCTTACTAAGTATTGCGCTTTAGTTTGCATTACAAAGTTATCAGCTTCAACGGTTGCAGATGCAGGCGTGACAGAGCTTACCTTACCACGGGCTACCTCAATCTCTTCTTCCCCTAGTTTTTCATTGGTGTAAGGGTCTTTAAGTACCTTGCCAAGTTTTAATATTTTAACGGTCTGACCAACCTTGAGCTGCGCGTTTCCAGCTGAGACAGTTAATGTATTCCCTGTGGCAGATAGCACCATGACTGGGAACGCATAGTCCAAGACCTCATTAGCGATTTTTACGCCAGTCATCTTTGAGAGGGGGGCTGCTACGCTTGATAATGTCCCTGGGTATAGAGATTTAGTTACCTTTTGATATTTCACCTGCCTTGAAGCGATATCAATCACGGTAATTTTTGCATCTATTTGTGAAATGGGATTGCCGACCTGATCTTTGAATTCGAACATTTTTTGGACGTCGATCAATAGCATGAGATCAGCTATCGGAAGATTCCAGGCTTTCAAGCTCTCCTCGATGGCGGCTCTGCCTGACAAGGCGAGATTCACTTCTTTCTCCACGCTTGCAAATTCGTTGCGATCAAGAATAGCCATCTTCCTTGAGTTCACTAATCCACCTTCAATCGCCGATCTAATGCTGTCGACAGATGCGGCATCATTTGAATAGCTGCGTTCTGTAGCAACCACGACGATTCTTTTTCTATTGAGTTGGGGATCTTGGTCGAGACGTGGAATTTGAGCGATAATTTCTGCATGGTAAAGCCCTGTGCTTTTATTAAAAGTCATGCTGACGACTTTAGTCGATTTGATCATGCCTTGCGTGGCGCTATCGATAGATTGATCCATGGTTCTCTTTTGAGCCGACGCCGCTTTTTTTCCGTTCTGTGAAAGTTCTTTCACTTCGACCGATTGTTTTTTCATTGCACTGGATGCGGAGATTGTTTCGCCAGACACCTGACCAACAGCTTGTACTTGAGCAGCCTTGATGGCATCGTTTTCGGTCGGCCCCTCTCCGGTCGCGTTGACTGAGATCATTGAGATTTGCGCTTGAGACGACGGCGCAAAAATTAGCAATGAGGTGATAAGAGCTGTGACTAAAAGTTGTTTCATGCGCTTAGTCTCCCATCGCAACTTTTGCTTCTTCAATCGGCTTGTTGTCGACACCGTTGTTGGTGTTGTAGCCAGTCAATGTCGCAGTTGCGTTCGAAAATACGCCTAATATTCTTGGGATTTGTGACATGGTCGTGACGAGCATGAGCAGGTCACCCATCACATCGCCGCCTTGCCCCACTGATTTCATCACATTTGCGCCAGTTGCAACAGAGCCAACTAAACCGGCAACGCCTTTGTTGTAGGGCGCTAGACCGCTTTGAAACTCTTTCTTTTGCGCTTCGTCTAGCTGAGGATTTTCTTTTAGGCGGGCATCAATCACTTGCATACGCTTCTCGGAGATTGCGACTTTCTGTTCAATGCCGCTACTACCTAGACGATTACCGGCTTTTTCACGTTCTGCATCCTCTTTGATCATCTCTGACATGCCTTTAATTTGTAGTGCATTCTCAAATTTTGTTTCGGCAAGATTGATGTCATCCAATGCGGCATTCACAGAGTTCATGATTGGATTGGGTTTTTCTGGCAAGAGGGAAGCCTGCATATCTTGTTTGATCTGCGCCAATTTCTTCGGAGGCAATTCATTGATGTCAGTGAAGGTGATTTTTATTTTACTGCCCATCATGCCGCCATAAGGCAGTGGACCTTCCTGCAGTACATCAATTTTTTGAATCACGCCATAATTTGGATTTAGCATATTTTTAGCAAATACACTGTTAGGGGCAATATTAATGCGATGGTATTGTTTAACCGCGGTCAGGATATTGTTGAATTTTGCTTCTTGCACAGTCTGACCCATTGAGCCCACGTATAAGATACGTTGGTCGGCAGCAATGGCTTTAATGTTTTCAACACTCAATTTGGTGTTAATAACGGCCTTCACTTTAGTGCTCCATGTGCTTTTTGATGGATCTGGTTGACCCATTGGAGCCCAAACATTTTCTTTTTCGGCTACTTTTTCATAGCTGGCGATCAATCCATAACTAGGCTTTGTGATGTTTTTAGCATATTCAGTATTCGTGTAAATGGCGTAATCATTTTTAGTGTAAGCCCCAAAATCGTTGTGAACCACACTGACTGCTTTAACGAGGGCAGCAGACAATGCTTCATCTTTTTTATCTTTGGTTGAGTCTTCATTAATCTCAATTGGGGTGCCGCTTTTAATCGCCGCTAATACCAGTTTTTGTCGTTTAATCTCTTCCCTTGCTGGGTCTGTCGCTTTTTGGAAGGTGTTACCAGTTCCTGTTGTATTGTTTGATGCGCTAGTGTTGCCAGCGCCAGTTTGGTTCTGTGTGCTGGGGTTAGCACCATTGGCTTTAGCCTTTTCAAGCATTTTTGTGAGGGCAGACAAATCCGCAAATGAACTTTGACAGAAGGTCATCAGCACAATGGCTGCAGTCGTTTTTTTGAACAGCATTTGAAAATCCTTGAGGCATTTAAAATAGATAAAATCCAGTATACTACTTAGCAATATGATGAGGATTAAAATGTTCATAAAAATTACCACCAATTTACTTTCTCGCTCTATATTCATGTCATTTGTGATGATCTTGATGACGATGCAAGCGCAAGCGCAGGACCTTTATTTTGCTGGGTTTGCTTTTGTGGGAAATAAGGCGCAAGCGCAAACGCGTTATCCGGTCGCGAGTGAGCTTTTTAAGCAAGATGCGGTTGCATTCAATAAACCGCTCAATGAAGCGCTGAAGAAGCTAAAACGCAGCGACATCAATATCATCAAGGGTGAGTCCGGATCTTTAAAGTCAGGCAATGCCGTTGGTCTGTCGTTTGGATTAGTCAATGAACGTATTGAGAGATTGGTTGAGCAAAATGAGTATCAATCCTACTACCGCGTGATTGCTGAAATTTTAGTCTTTGATTTTGCGGCAGGCGAAGGGCGAGTGATTGCCAATTATCCTGTGGCTGTGGAATACCACGTTGAATCCAAAGAGTTACCTACGGCGGCGGATGATAAGAAGGCTTTTCAAGCTATCTATCAAGACTTGGGAACAGAGAAATCAATTTTTAATGCCTGGGTCAATAAGTTAGAGCAAGTCAAAATTGTGCGTGGTAAAAATACCATCCGCCTCAAAATAAGAAATATCGATTTAGATCCTGCTGTGGTTAATCAGTTGCCAGAAGAGCTAAAGGCCAACAATACGTTTGCTACAGAGACAGCCCAAAGGCTTGAGGTTGCGCTAGTCACGAATCAGCAAGTACCGGTGCTCCCTTATACTGGTGGTGAGGCGATTGGTAACGCGATGTTAATTCGCTTTGCGGACACGGACTTCCAGTTGAGATTGCCTGAGCCTGATTTTGTCATTGATGTCTTGGTGCGAGAATTTAAGCGCGTGACGGTTGAGCAAAAGAATGTTTATGATGCTTATATCTATGGCGCTTTTGTAACGCTCAAGGTGCTTGAGCCCTTAGGCGGTGATGTGAAGTTTGAATCAAAGTTTAATTACAAGAATCAGATTCAAATTCCTAAATCTTACAATCTTAAAGTGCTCAGTGATTGGAGTATCTACGCGCGTTACCAGGATGCGCTTTTTAATGCCATCACCAAGCAGATTTCAGAAAGAAATGACAAGGCCTTGGCTGACATTACGAATACGCCTAATATTAAAGATCAGCTCAAGTCTTTCGAGAATATTATTAATCAATGTAAGTAATTATTTTAGTGTTGTTTATTTAAGGACGTCTTATGAAAAAATATATTGTTACGCTCATTGCCTCGTTGTTGTTCGCGACACATGCTTTGGCTGAAAAGGTTGAAGTGAAGGGCATCGGGACGATTCCTTATAGTGGCGCCGTATTTTCAAAAGATCCATCGAGCGATGAAAAGAAGAAGGCCATTGAAGCGGCTAAGCAAAGCGCGTGGAAGAATTATGTGGCGACATTCAATATTTCTAAGCAGCAGATGTTGGCCGCTTCTGAGAAAGACATTAATGCCAATTTGGATAAGTTCATTACAGAAATTCAAATCATCGATCAAAAGATTGATAAAGATCTGAAGGCGTTCAGTGTTGTCGTGCGCGTTGGTTTTAATAGCGGTGCTGTTGATCAGTACCTGCAGTCCGCTTCATTGGGCGCTGAAAAAAATAAATACAGCCCTGACACAGAGTCAGCATTCTCTTTCTTGTTTACGGCGCGTAAAGCGACCTCTATTAAGCAGTTTGAAGAACGCAAAACTAAGGTGAAGAAGGGCTCGACATCTTCAACCACAACGGCTGATGAAAATGGCGTCTCAACTTCTGCTTCGAGTGAAGAGAGTTCAGGCGGCAGTAGTTTAAGACAAGAAGATAAATTAACTTATGCCGTGACAAGCTCCCAAGATATTGATGCCGCAATGGGTGAGATTTTAAATGCCTCAGGCATTAATTACGCGGGCTATGATGATGTGGTCGGCACATGTGGCGGCCCTTCTGCTGACCAGTTCCAAAATGAATACGTGAACAATGATGAATTAACGGCGCAAACCCGAGCAAAAATCATTAACGCGGCTAAGGCGTGTGAGATTAAATACTTTGCGATTGGTACCGTGGATATTGGGGTGAATGATACTGATCCAGTCTCCGGTAACAAACGTGTGTTTGTATCAGTCAGAGCGCAACTTTGGGATATTGGGGCGAAACCGCTTCCTAGGAAGATTGGTTCTGTTGGCCCAGTACAATTCTCAGGGATGGGCCCAGATCAAGCGATTGCAAGTAAGAATGCTTTGAACTTTGCCGCAAAAGAGACCGCTAAGAATTTGGTTGATCAGCTAAATGCCAAAAAAGTCAGATAGCTTAGGGATGTGTTTTACTTTATATAAAAGGAGAGTCACGAGATGAATGCATTTATTGCAAAAGCTTTTGTTGTTTTGAACGAAATTTTAGCGACACTTACAATTCTTGTTGTCTTTGGCGCCGGTTATTATGTTTTTAAGCAATATGAAAATATCGGCATGGCGATTGGCGCTGTAGTTGGTGGCTTGCTCTTTGTGATTTACTTTTATGGCATGTTTGCGGTGATGATTGAAAATCACAAGCTGCTTAAAGAGATTGCAAAGAAATAGGATGATTGAAATAAAAAAAGCTCGCTTTAAGCGGGCTTTTTTATTGTCTGCTAACCCTTACCTTAGGGTGAGGGCTTTTAATGCGATCTTGGCTACTTCCTGTAGCTCTCGCTTGGTTGCGCCGCCACTTGCCTGGATAGAAAGCCCTTGGTAGATGCTTGCGATGTATTTGGCGATGGCGGCTGGACTATCCGTGCTTGCCACTTCATTTTTCATTTGCGCCATTTGCACACGTCGTCTTAGCTTTCCCTCTAAGGTTTTGCGATGGTCATTGAGCAATGCTTTTATCTCATTATTCTCTTCCCGGCAACTGATCGCCCCTTGAACAAGAAAACATCCGCGTCCGTTTTCAACGAGTGTGATCTCCCGTTCTAGCAATGCCTCGATGGCAATGAGAAGCGGCGACGTTTTTAGGGTCTCTTCGATAAAGTTAAGTTCGGTCGATAGATAGTGCGTCACGCAGGCGTTAAATAGCGCAGCTTTATTTCCGAAAGCAGCATAGAGGCTGGGGCGATGAATACCCATGGCTGAGGTTAAATCGCTAATCGAAGTCCCTTCAAAACCATGCGCCCAGAATTGCGAAAGCGCCATTTCAAGCACTGCATTTTGCTCGAACTTTAGCGGCCTTCCACGTGGTTTTTTTTCAGTGATTTCCATGCAATTTTTTCATGATCTATTGATTGATTTTTTTAATTTTATACCAAAAAGTATAAATATATCAATCACATTGATTTTAAATATATTTTATATTTGATTACCAATAAGTACAAATTTAATGAAATTCAGTAAAGATGACGCAAATTATTAGCGCAAATGCGACCCAAAAATCAGGTGATTTTTTGGCTAAATTTTTAAGGGTGGGATGGAAAATTTGTGGCGCAGTTTGGAGAAAATTGAGATCAATTTCTGGATGGGTTTTGATCGTGTTGCCGATTCATTTTTGATGAATAAATGTGATTTTTTTAAAGGGAAAGCCATCTGAAAAATGCCCTATTTTTATGCACAAAATAGGTGCGCCGATGCACCAAAATAAAACATTTTTAGTACGCAAAAAAGTAAGCATTTTGGGGGTGTGGTAAAAACACCGAAAGTGGCGTTTTTATTCGCTTTCAGGGCAATTTTTTCGCTTTTTTATTGCACAATTTTCGGGATCTGGTAAAGTGCATATTGGCTCTTATTGTCGACTGCGTTTGTGTGCGAAAAAATAGTAATGAATTTAAATCAATTAAAACAATTTAATTTGCTTGGAAATGCCCTCATTCAGGGCGTTCTAAAGGTCGTGCCTTTTTTCATATTGGCCGCGACAACATCGGTGCACGCTGCGCCATTGACGAGTACCCAATTGAGAGCGCTTGATGCTGCGCCAGATGCAGGTCAAATCTTGCAACAAATTGAGCGTGATAAACAAATCAAACCTATCGAGCAATTGCCGACGCCTGAAGTGGCACCGGTTGATGAAGATGCAAGTGCAGACAAGGTGACGGTCAAAACATTTAAGTTTGAAGGCAATCATGCGATTACGAATGAGCAACTCGAAGACCTGCTCGCGCCGCTTCTTAATCGTGCGATCACGATTAAGGAACTAAAGACAAGTTTAGATATTGTCGCGAACTACTATCGCGACAATGGTTTTCTCGCTGTGGCTTCATTGCCCGAGCAAGACATCACTGAAGGCCTTGTTATCCTCAATATCGTTGAAGCAAAATTTGGCGGCGTGAAAATTGATGGTGAATACGGTAAAGATTACAAGCGTGTTCGCCCAAGTGTGGTGGAGCGTTATATCAACGGAGCTTCTTCCAAGGGGGAAGTGCTCAATCAAAATAAATTAGATAAGGGCCTCGCTTTATTGCAACGCCTTGCCGGCTTTAGTACTGGTGCTAACTATCAGGCGGGTTCGGAAGTTGGGACATCGGAGCTTCTCTTGAAGATCAAAGATAAGCCATTATTTTCTGGTTCAGTGCTCGCGGATAACTCAGGTGGTCGTAATACTGGTTGGGATAAACAAACGGCAGTGTTGTCACTTGCAAGTCCGACCGGGTTTGGTGATACCTTCAGCCTAACGGCGCTGCGTAGCAGAGGAACGGATTATGGCAGCCTATCTTATAAGCTTCCGGTCGGCTCGCGCGGTTTGCAACTTGGTGTTGATACCAGTTACCTCGAATACAATTTTGTTTTGCCTTTAGAAGGCGGCCTCACCCCGTTTGGTCGTTCAACCGCTTATGGCTTTGATGCTACTTATCCGGTTTTCTTGAACCGCACGACGAACCTCAATGCAGGTTTGCATTTTGATGAAAAATACTTCACCAACAGAACAAGGCAAGACAGCGATATCGCAACGGTGAATGACTATAAAGTGAGCGTGGTTTCCATG
Organism: Pseudomonadota bacterium; assembly: GCA_046047035.1. Taxonomy (GTDB): domain Bacteria; phylum Pseudomonadota; class Gammaproteobacteria; order Burkholderiales; family Methylophilaceae; genus Methylopumilus_A. The sequence continues at coordinate 3,749 of JBJOIS010000008.1, read as the reverse complement.
GTGCTCTCAGGTAATCATTTCGACAACTTCTTAGCCGGCGCACAAAACAGTGCTTCGATTGATGTTGGTTACGGTAAGGTGAATATGGATAACTCACCTGGCGACAGTAAGGCCAATGACAAGAGTGGGTCGAACACCCAAGGTTATTATGGCCGCATCAAATGGAATTTGAGCCGCAATCAGTTTATTACTGACACCATTAGTTTGAATCTGGATCTGTCCGGTCAAACGGCCAATCGCAATTTAGATTCTTCTGAGAAATTTTATTTGGGCGGTATGAATGGTGTGCGTGGCTATCCAACCAGTGAAGGTTCTGGCAGTGATGGCTACCTAGCAAAACTCGAGCTACGTAAATTCTTGCCTTACAACTTTAGTGTGTCAGCGTTTGTCGATAGTGGTTATATCCGCCAATATCACATCACTTCAACAGTGGGTGGTGATGCGCTGCCATCAGAAACAACCAGTCCTAATAAATATCACCTAGAGGGCTATGGCGCGACACTCGCATGGAATGGCCCATACCAGTCGGCAGTGAAGCTCACTTACGCAACGCGTTTTGGTAAAAATCCCAATCCAGTGACCGGTACGATGTTTGACCAAAACGGCTTACTTGAAAAACACGTCGTGTGGGTCAACGGGAGCATCTCCTTCTAATGCAAATCCTTCGCACAATCAAAGTGAAAGCGATGCCGAATTTATTCGGTTTGGCTTTGCTTTGCCTATTGTGCGACTTGGCTTTTGCGGATGTGGCGGTCGATGCATTGCCAACTGGCGGTCAAGTTGTTGCTGGTGATGCACATATCACAAGTGCTGGTACAGCGTCAGCGCCAGTAATGAATGTGAATCAAACCAGCCAACGTGCGGTAGTTAATTGGCAATCATTTGATGTGGGTTCAGGTGCAACGGTCAACTTTAATCAGCCGAATGCACAAGCATCGACTTTAAACAAAATCGGTAACGGCAGCGCCTCAAAAATTTATGGCCAAATTAAAGCGCCAGGTGAAGTGATTCTCCAAAATAACGACGGTGTGTATTTTGGTAAAACTTCAAGAGTGGATGTGGGTTCAGTGGTGGCCACTTCACATAGTATTAGCGATGCCGATTACATGGCAGGCAAAACCACCTATGACCGAAACGGGGCAACCGGTAGCGTCATTAATGAAGGTAATATCAAAACTGGTCTTGCTGGGTATGTGGCACTCCTTGCGCCAGAGGTCAGAAATAGCGGTGTAATTGTGGCGCAAATGGGCACCGTCGTGATGGCGGCCGGTGAGCGCATCACCCTCAACTTTGACCCAAGTCGTCACTTGGCGAGTATCACGGCAACTCCGAGTGCAATTGACGCACTCATTGAAAATAAGAACGCAGTAAAAGCGCCAGGCGGTTTAATTATTTTATCTGCGCGCGCAGTCAATAGTTTGGTCGGCGGCGTCATTAAACAAAGTGGCACCTTAAGTGCGAGCACGGATGACACGGTCGTTGTCCGAAAAGGTGGCCGCATTATGTTGTCTGCAAGTGCTGTCACTTTATCAAGTGGTTCAAGAACGGTGGCGCGTGGTCAAGATGGCGGCGGCGCAGTTGAAATTACGGCAAGCAAAACAGCAACGGTGGAAGCGACTGCAAAAGTTTCTGTGTCTGCAACTGAAAATGGAAACGGCGGCACGATCGCAATTCACGCCGATGAGAAAACCACCATCAACGGAACACTGCTTGCGCAAAGTGGTAAGGCATCTGGTAATGGCGGTACGATTTCAACAACGTCAAATGGCATCGTTGAAATTGGCGCAACCGCTGAAGTGAAAGCGGGTGATCGCGGTTTGGCCCCAGGTCAAGTGGGCACATGGCATGTACAAGCGGCCAAGATGGATGTGAATACCACGAATGCGCCGGTGATTTCAAAAGCGGTTAATGTTGCGAACGTGAATATCAAAGTGACGAGCCAACATGCAACGACGACAAACGTTGCCGGTGAATTGCAAAATGGCGAACTCAACATTGCAGCCGATGCGGTCATTCAAAAAACCTCACCGCGTTTAACGAACCTCACTTTGTCTGCGGATAACTTGGTTCAGGTCAATGGTCAGATCTTAAGTGCTGAACTTTCACCGATGACGTTAGCAATTTTTGCGGATAACAAGATCGAAATCACCCAAAATGCAGCCGTAAAAGTACAAAATTTAGACACGATCTCAGAAATCGGCCTCTACAATGGCGATATATCGAGTTATTTTGCGGGTAGTAATAGCGGATCCTATCCGATCATTAGTTTGCTTGCCAGAACGCTTGCAATCGCAGGATCGGTGAGATCGGGTTCTCAAAATCGCGCTGGCAGCATCAAATTAAGTGGCCAAGACAGCCTAACTCTTGAAAATGCGACCATTGCCGCGAGTGGCAGTGATGGCGGAAATGTTGAAATCGTGTCAATGAATGGCACGGTGAGTCTCATAAATTCGGTCGTACAAACCAATGGTGGCGAGGGTCGCGGCGGAGCAATTTCTGTGGCCGGTCTTCATGATGTTGCACTCAATAACGCAACACTAGAAGCAACCGGGACAACACAAGGTGGTCAAGTCACAGTCACATCACGTGCGGGTGACGTTAATTTCTTAAATGCTATTATTCAGACGAATGGTGGTTCTGGCTTAGGCGGAACGATCTCGTTCGACGCATTCAACTCGTTGACCATCAATGGTCAATTGAGCAGCAATTCTCAATCTGCAAAAGCAGGTCAAATTACTCTCGTCGCAAAAGACATTCTTCTCGGCTCACAAGCAAATCTTCAAGCAACAGGTTCAACTGGCGGCGGTACGATTTTAGTCGGTGGTGATTGGCAAGGTTCAGGTTCTCTTCGTCAAGCAACAACCGTGACCATGAATTTAGGTGGGGTCATCGATGCAAGCGCAACGCAAAATGGTAACGGCGGGAAAGTGGTGCTTTGGAGTGATATTCATAATCTCAATTCACTGACTACAGTTCACGGTACTATTTTTGCAAAAGCAGGATTATTGGGTGGTAATGGTGGGCAAGTTGAGACATCTGGTTTTGAGGTGGATTCGCTTGACGCAACCGTCAGCACAAAATCAATTTATGGCAAAACTGGATTGTGGCTCATCGACCCAACTAACTACACAATTGGAGCTTCTCAAGCTGGGGAAATTACCAATGCTTTGGCATCGAATAATCTAACAATTACTACCTCAAGTAGTAATTCAACTTATGGCGCTACTGGTTCTGGGGTGGGTGACATTACAGTTAATTCACCAATTTACTCTTTTTCTACCAATTCACTTTCATTAGTAGCGGATAACAATATCAATATTAATGCGGATATTGTTTTGAATGGTAATTTTAGTGCACAAGCAACGAACGCAATTAATATTAACGCTAATGTGCAAAATAATGGAAGTCAAACCTATACCGGGCCAGTCAACATTGCTACTAACGCAACTTTAGACACCACATTCGGTATATCCACACAAGCATGGTCTACATATAACAGCACCAAAACGAATGCTGGCAGTTTTAGTGGTGCAGTGAAGATTTTAGTGCAAGGTGCTGCTGGTGGTACTGGTGGTAGTGACGGATGTTGTAATGGTATGGCTGGCGGTGTAGCTGGATCTTATACAGCTACCTATTATCTAGCTAGCGCAACTACTTTGTATGTTGCGGTTGGTGATAATGGTGTTGATGGTTCAAAGGCTACTGGGGTTGTTGGCGGCGCTGGTGGTATAAATGCATTAGGTTTTAAT
>JBJOIS010000007.1:0-106477 GCA_046047035.1 Pseudomonadota bacterium | reverse complement strand
CACTCACACCTATCGATTGTTCAAATTTTTAAAGAGCAGGTATTACTAAATTCTTTGCTACATCGCTAACCGGAAAACTGCTCTGCGTTAGCAACGAGAGGGGCGCATTATACAGAGCCAAAAAATCTCGTCAACTACTAAATTCGGTATTGCATTTGGTTGCGGGGGCAGGATTTGAACCTACGACCTTCGGGTTATGAGCCCGACGAGCTGCCAGACTGCTCCACCCCGCGTCCGATTCGACATTGGTGCCGTCGAGAGGTGAGACTATAGCAAGCTTAAAGCCTGCCTGTCAAGGTAAAAACGAGATTATCTTGGGGGGATTAGGCGCTATTTTGGTTGACGTGCAACGATCTGACGAACGACTTCTAAATCATCATGCGTGTCCACCCCGGCTACCGGGGCCTCATCCACAACAGACACGCTAATCTTGTGCCCGTGCCACATCGCCCTTAGCTGCTCAAGCGCTTCATATTGCTCAACTGGCGCAGGCGTTAATTTCGCATAGGCATGCAAAAAACTGGCGCGGTAGGCATAAATACCCACGTGGCGATAAACAGGCAGACCAACTGGCAACTCTTGAGATTGTGCAAAAGCATCACGCGGATAAGGGATAGGGGCTCGACTAAAATACATCGCATAACCATGGGCATCCATGACCACCTTCACGACATTAGGGTTAAGCATCGTTTCTTTATCATGAATACCGTGACAAACCGTTGCAATTGAGGCTTGACGGTGACAATCTAAATTGGTTGCCACCTCTTGAATAAGCTTAGGATCAATAAGTGGCTCATCGCCCTGGACGTTCACGACCAACACACCATCTGCCCATTTAAAATGGTCAGCAACCTCGGCGATCCTATCAGTACCAGACACGTGATCTTCACGTGTCATCACCGCTTTAAACCCGGACTGCACAACCACATTGAATATGTCTATGTGGTCTGTGGCAACAATGACCTCATCCGCACCACTCGCTATTGCCTGCTCTGCAACACGCACAACCATCGGCTTGCCGCCAATATCCAACAAAGGCTTGGCTGGCAAACGGCTACTTGCATAACGTGCTGGTATAACGACTTTGAATTTCATTCTGCTTAATATTCAGCTAAATTGAGATTAAACTTCTTCAGCATCAGGCAATTTTCTTGCCTCATCTTCAAGCATCACCGGGATGTCATCTTTAATTTGAAAACCTAATCGGCAAGGCTTACACACCAACTCCTGTTCAACCTTGCGATAGTGCAAAGGGCCTTTGCAAACAGGGCACACCAAAATATCAAGCAATTTAATATCCATCTTATTTCCCTTTACTTACTACTGCCAATTTGGATAACACTAACTCTATTAACCCATGCTCTATATTAGCACTGACCGGCAGCATCCAAAGATCATAGGGGGCATCACCTTTGGCAAATTGCGCGCATTTCACCGCGTCTTTTTCCGTCATCAAAATCGTCTTACCTGCAAAGGGCAATAAATCTTGCGGCGTATACGCATGGTGATCAGGAAAGCTTTTTTGCTCAAAAACCAAACCCATTTTAGTTAAATCTTCAAAAAAGCGCTTTGGGTTGCCAATACCAGCAACAGCTACTAAAGACTTGCCGTTAAAAAAACCAGCTTTATATTTAGATATTCCATCGAACAATGAAATAAATACATCCCCAGCAAATCCCATCTCAAACACTGGCGCCAAAAATTCCGTTTTAATTGAAGACTGCTGATTAGCATTCGTTATCACAATAGCATCAAGCTTATTAAGCCGGGATTTAGCTTCTCGCAGAGGGCCTGCCGGCAATAATAAAGCATTTCCGAACCCACGCTGGGAATCCACAACCGCAATTTCAATGTCGCGCTGCAATCGATAATGTTGAAGTCCATCATCACTGATAATCACATTCACGTCCGGATGCCTTTCTAATAAAACCATACAGGCATCCACACGATTCAACCCTACAAAAACTGGGCAATCTAGATGTTTAGCAATTAGCAAAGGTTCATCGCCAACTTCGTTTGGCATGCTATGCGCAAAAACTTCCGTCACATCATTCGCTGAACCACCGTAGCCGCGACTAACAATTCCAGGCTTAAAGCCTTTTTGTTTGAGTTGATTTGCTAACCAAATAACGAGTGGCGTTTTACCAGTACCCCCAACGCTGATATTGCCTACGACAATCACTGGCAAGGGGAGTTTGTGACTTTTTAATACCCCAAAGCGAAATAGCTGTTTTCTAGCGCTACTCAGCAAAAAGAAAATAATAGAAAGTGGCAACAAAAACAGATGCCAGATTGAATAGCCTTTCCATTGTTTTTGGAGCCAATCAGCCATTCACTTGCACCAGCCTTTAATGGAACTGCTTTTGATAAAGCTTGGCGTAATGACCACCCGCTTTTAATAACTCAACATGCGTGCCGCTCTCGACAATCTCACCATGCTCCATCACAAAAATGCGATCTGCGTTTTCAATGGTGGACAAGCGATGGGCAATGACAATGCTGGTTCGGTTTTTCATCAAGGTATCTAACGCGGCTTGAACATGTTGCTCAGATTCAGTATCCAAAGCAGAAGTCGCCTCATCCAATAATAGAATAGGTGCGTCTTTCAAAATCGCACGGGCAATCGCTAAACGCTGACGCTGTCCGCCAGATAGTCGAACACCCCTATCCCCTATCTGGCTTTGTAATCCATTAGGCAGTTGCTGGATAAATTCCCAAGCGTGGGCTGCTTTAGCAGCAGAAATTACCTTTTCTTCACTCACACCACGCAAAGCACCGTAGGCAATGTTGTTAAAAACCGTGTCGTTAAACAAGACTACATCTTGGCTCACCAGCGCAAATTGCTCACGTAAGTTACTTAGTTTAACTGCACGAATATCAACCCCATCCAACAATACCAAGCCCTCTTGGTGCTCATAAAAACGGGGAAGCAAATTCACCATCGTGGTCTTACCACCGCCTGAGCGGCCAACAAGCGCTAGCTTTTCGCCAGGCTTGATAACAAAACTGAGCTGATTAAGCGCGTTGCTTTTAGCATTTTCATATCGCAAACCAACGCCCTTAAACTCAATCTCGCCCTTAGCGCGACCAATTGCAAGCGTACCTTCATCTAACTCCGACTGCGTATCTATCAAACCAAACACACTCTGAGCGGCCGCAACCCCAACTTGCACCGTTTCATTCATTTTAGTCAAACTTTTAATTGGCGGAATCAACATGAGAAGTGCACCAATAAACGCGGCGAACTCCCCCGCAGTAAATTTACCAACTGAATAGTAAACAACCGCGCCCAAAGAAAATGCCGCGAGCATTTCAATCACCATGCTATTGATGCCTGAAATGCGCGTTAAGCGAATTTGCATATGACGGTTTTTAGCCACAACCGAAGCAAATCTCTTTTGCTCGTATTGAGCACCAGCGAAAATCTTAATCATGCGCTGACCTGCACTGGCTTCCTCAGCCACCTGGGTCATTTCCCCCATGGTACCTTGATTAGCCTTGCCAGCCTCCCTGAGCTTGGGGGTCATTTTATTTAGATACAACACCATCAACGGTGCCGTCACAATAAAAATTAAAGTGAGGCGCCAATCCAAATAAAGCATATAGGCAACCATGCCAACAATCGTCAAACTATCACGAACTGAGCTCACCGCTGCGTTGGTCGCTGCGCTAGACATCTGCTCAGTATCGTAAGTAAGTTTAGATGTCACAATCCCCGCAGAGATTGAATCAAAAAAGCTCACAGGCAAGGTCATTAATCTAGCAAAAGCCTCCACGCGCAAGTCCTCTACGACACGACGTGCAACCCACCGCATAGCAAAGGTAGAAGCAAAGCCAGCAAATGCGCGCAGAGCCAACAAGCCGAACAACATAAAAGGGAGAAGGTGTAGCATGGTTGTGTCATGCTTAACAAAACCAGCGTCTGTCACCAGTTTAATAGTGGCTAAAAAGCCGGTATTAGTCGCTGAAAAAGCAACGAGTGCAAGAACGCTTAAGGCAAACATCTGCCAATAGCGAAGTGCATATGTGAGCATACGTAAGTAAAGCGTCTTAGCTGAGTATTGATACGCGTGTGATTGAGTACGACTAGATTTGGGCATGAATTTGACTACTTAATTCAACAACCCCAAGCACATCAACGAAAGGATGCGATTGTGGCGGTCTGAGAGTGAGATGAACGGATCAATATCCATCAACAAAAATGATTAGTTATTCCCACCAGTTTGCGTTGCGAAAGTGATGTGCGTGTAGCCCACTTGTCGAGCAGCCTCCATCACGTTAATCACTGATTGGTGCGTAGTGTTTGCATCCGCATTGATAATAATCGTTGGCTCTTTTCCATCGCCAGCCGCTTTTTGCATGGCCGCGCCAATAGCAGAGACAGAACCTTCTGAAAGCGCAGTCTTACCAACCACATAATGACCTTTTGCATCCACACCAACATCAATTACCAAAGGCTTTTGGTCTGGCGAATTAGCTTCTGCTGTTGGCAAGTTAATTTGCAACTCGCTCATGCGAGCAAATGTTGCACTGACGACTAAGAAAATAATAATCACCAACAACACGTCGATTAATGGCACGAGATTCATTTCTAAATCTTCGTGCTTTTTGCCACGTTGAAAATTCATATTACTTACGCTCGCCGTTTAGGATTTCCACCAATTTAATTGCTTGCTGTTCCATTTCAACAATCAAGCCATCCACTTTAGCGCGGAAATAGCGGTATGAAATCATCGCTGGTACAGCTACGACAATACCGCCAGCAGTGTTATAAAGCGCCACTGAAATGCCTTTAGCAAACTGCGCAACGTCATGGCCAGAACCTGCTGCGTTGAAAGCGCCGAAGAGTTCCACCATCCCAATCACTGTACCTAGCAAACCTAGCAACGGGCTCACGGTAGCGATGGTGCCTAAAGTAGATAAGTGCTTTTCAAGTTTATGGGCTACAGCGCGACCAGACTCTTCAATTGATTCTTTAATCATCTCTCTTGATGCATTAGCGTTGTTTAAAGCGCTTGCGAAAATCTCACCCAATAAAGAATGTGCTTGTAGTTTTTCACAAGTATCTTTAGTCACACCGCCCTGTGCTAACCATTTTTTGACTTCAGGCAATAAATTAGAAGGCGCAATTACTTCGCTACGCAATGTCCAAGCGCGCTCAACAATAATGGCAATTGCAACAATAGAAGCAAGGATAAGAGGATAAATTGGCCATCCAGCAGCTTTGATGATTTCTAACACAGGCACTCCTAAAAAATTCTTAAAATTTCGCGCTTAGCCAAAAAAATAACTAAGCCGTATAAATTGACGTTACTTTAGCGCGTCAGTGCTTTTTCAGCAAGTAGACTTACTTAAACCAACAACAATCTACCATCCACCAATTTGTATTGGCGTTTTAGTTTTGCAGACAGCTCCAAGTCGTGTGTCACCACCACCAAAGCGACACCTTGGCTTTGGTTCATTTCTAGCAACAAATCAAAAATTGCATGTGCTGTATGCCTATCCAAATTACCTGTTGGCTCATCCGCCAAGACGCATTGGGGCTTAGTGACCAAGGCTCTAGCTACCGCGGCGCGTTGACGCTCGCCACCAGAAAGCTCGCCTGGCATGTGTTCCATACGATGCGACAAACCAACCTTCTTCAACATTTCAGCAGCACTGGTGATTGCCTCCTCACGTGGAGTGCGGCGAATTAACAAGGGCATGGCCACATTTTCTAGCGCAGTAAATTCTGGTAACAAATGGTGAAACTGATACACAAAACCCAAAGAATGATTACGCAATTCACCGCGCTTGGTTTCATTCATGCCTTCAAGTGGGCGGCCTAAAATACTGACGTCGCCTGCACTTGGGGCATCCAAGCCGCCAAGCAAATGAAGTAGCGTACTTTTACCAGAACCCGAAGTGCCCACAATCGCGACTTGCTCACCTGCTTGCACATCTAAATCAATCCCATTTAGCACGGCTACATCTAAGCCTGCGTAAGTTTTTTTCAAACCTTTTGATTGAAGAATAGAGTTAGTCATAGCGCAAAGCCTCAGCAGGATTCATTTTGGACGCTTTCCAGCTTGGGTAAAGCGTTGCAATCAAACTTAAGAAGAATGACAAAATCACGATAGTAATGACATCTCCCCACAATAGATGTGATGGCAATTCGCTAATGTAGTAAATGTCTTTTGCCAAAAACTGCACGTTAAACAAATGCTCAATAAACGGCACAATCGTGCTGATATTGAGCGCAATCAATACCCCAAAAAATGCGCCGATTACGGTACCAATCACCCCAATCAACGCACCTTGCACGATAAATATCGCCATGATGCTTGGCGGACTTGCGCCGAAGGTACGCATAATCGCGATGTCCGCACGCTTATCAGTGACCGCCATGACCAAGGTCGAAACGATATTGAATGCCGCAACAGCAACGATGAGCGCCAAGATAATAAACATCACCCGCTTTTCCATCTGAATCGCACGGAAAAAGTTAGCGTGCTCTTGTGTCCAGTCAGTTAAAAATAAAGCCTGAGTTTCATCACTCAACACTACTGCCAAATCCTTTGAAATTTTTGGCGCCAAAAACAAATCATCTAATTTCAAGCGCACACCAGAAACGCTATCCCCCATTCGATAAAGCTTAGCAGCGTCATCAATATTAATTAGCGCCAAACCAGCATCGTATTCATACATACCAATTTGAAATAAGCCAACTACCGTGAATTGCTTAATACGTGGCACAACCCCAGTCGGCGTAAATTGTCCTTGTGGTGCCATCAGCACTACCTTGTCGCCCAAAATCACCCCCAAAGATTGGGCAAGTTCAGCCCCAAGCACTATGCCAAATTCACCCGCCTTTAAATCGGCTAACTGCCCAGCGCGCATATGCTCAGCTAAATCAGAAACCTTGCCCTCTTCACTAGGTAAAACCCCACGCACAATTGCACCTTGAACCGCTTGACCATTAGAAAGCATGCCTTGGGCCATAATATAAGGCGCTGTGCCGGTCACATGTTTGGCAGTTTGCACTTTAGATGAAACGGCTTGCCAATCAGCAAGCACGTTATTCGCACCCGTGATTTGCAAATGTGAAGCCACACCCAAAATACGTGAGCGCAACTCCTCTTGAAAGCCATTCATCACAGATAGCACAACGATGAGCGCCGCAACACCGAGCCCAATGCCGACCATGCTGGTAAGCGAGATAAACGAAATGAAGTGGTTGCGTCTTTTGGCGCGGGTGTAGCGCATACCGACAAAAAGCTCGAACGGCAATGCATCTTTGAACTTTATAAAACGACTAAAAATGCGCATTAACTTTATTCTCTTTTGGTTTATTCACTGCTGTCTGTTTCAGTCGACAAAGGAATGTGTGGCTGTTTAGACCAAGTTTGCCATTGCGCTTGCGTGAGCACACCAGCAATTAGAGCACGATAGGGTTGTTGATACTCAGGCACAATATCCCCGAGCGGACGCATTTTGTCGAAATACATTACCACGCGACCATCAGGATGCTCAGCAAACCAAGCATCTAACTCACCTTCGTTTAGCGAGTCAGGCGATTTCAACATTCTGCCGACAAAATTGAATTGGCCGTGATATTTACCGATATTAGCTAATGGAATATTTTGGTCTTGCAGGCCTTTTAAATAATGACTGATATTTGTCATGTCGTAAGCCGCACCAGCCGAACGAATGACGCCGAGGTAAAGCATAGCAATCGCCAATAAGCCCAAGAGAGCCACATGCTGCAAATAGCGTGTTTTGTGATTGCCAACGCTCACCATCAACATCACACTACCCAACACTAGCAAGGCGCCTGCCCATACTGGAATGTTTGCTAGCCAAGGGGCTAAGTAATGATGCTGATTATAACTAGGCAAGGCGAGTAACAGGAGACCAATCGCAACACCAACAAGCGTTGGCAAGAGCTTATCCAGCCAAGTAAACTCACCAAGTTCATCCCATCCACGCGCTGCCAATAAAGCAAAAGCCGGAACAATAGGCAACAAATAATGTGGCTGTTTACCGCTAATAAAACTAAAAGCAATGAACACAGGAATAAACCAAGCCAAACAGAAGCGCACACCCTGTTCATTCATCGCACTAACCGCCTTAGCCAAAGCCCGCCAAATTGGCAAAGCGAACAACCAAGGGAATAACATCACTGGCAACATTGGCAAATACCAATAAAGAGGACGGCGATGTGCGAAAGATTTCACCATGCGGTCAGCAGTTTGTCCCCAGAAAATCTCATGTTGATATTTAGGACCGCCAACAATGCCCGCTGGGATTGCCCAAGCGAGCAAGATCAAGGCACCCACAATGACCGCAATCAACATACTGAAATACCAACGACGTAAATTTGGCTTATTAGCCGAATGACTCATCCACCAAGGCGCAAGCACCGCCAAAGGTAAAATCTGTAGCAATATCGTTGGGCCTTTTGCGAGCAAACCGCCAGCGATAGCAAGCGCAACATAAGTCCACCCTTTTTTAGCTTCTCCTTGCCAGGCGATTAATAAACCCAACGCGCCCCAAATGGTGAAAAACGCCACCAACATATCAAACATAGTCGCAGTGGTGAAGACTGCCCACATGCCACTACCAAGCAAGATAAGCGATGCAACATAGCCAATTTGCGGACGCTCAGGCCACAAACGCACCGCGATTTTTTGCGTTATCAACACAGCGCCCAATGCAAAAATAGAAGGGAGTAATCTGGGCCACCAGTCATTGATGCCAAATACCGCCCAACCTAAATTCATCATCCAAAACAAAAGCGGCGGTTTGTGGCTGTATGTTTCACCATTCAAATAAGGGACTAAAAAGTCGTGATTTAGAAACATATTCCAAGCCACCGTCACATAGCGCGTTTCATCAATCGGCAAATAAGAGCGGCTAAACAAGGAAACCAAGACCAAAGCTAGCCAAAAAAGACCAATATGGAGTTGCATTTGCTGAGTTTGATTTTGCGGATGGCTCATGAAAAATTAGACTAAATCAATAATGTGAATACGAGAATTTTAGCAGGGTTAAGGCTTCATTCTGTTAAAATTGCAGAATGTTTACAGGAATAATTCAAGCCACAGGCAAAATCGAAACCATCACCCCTTCAGGCGATGACGTCAAACTGCATATCAACATTGGCGAACTCCATATGTCAGATGTGCAAATCGGCGACAGCATTGCCGTGAATGGCGTATGTCTTACCGCGGTGACTTTTAGCGACAAGCACTTTGAAGCGCATGTTTCAAAAGAAACGCTCAACTGCACCGTGGGTTTAGATTCACCACGCGAAGTCAATCTAGAAAAAGCGCTACGCCTTTCAGATAGATTAGGCGGGCACTTGGTCAGTGGGCACGTTGACGGTGTAGGGCAAGTGGTTAAATTCGAGTCCATCGGCGACTGCTGGATATTAGTGATTCGGGCGCCTCATACTTTATCTCGCTATGTTGCCATCAAAGGCTCTATCGCGATTGATGGCGTGAGCCTCACAGTCAACACTGTTGATAAAGACACTTTTAGCATGAACCTCATTCCTCACACACTTGAAAAAACATCTCTTAAGCACTTGGGTGTTGGTAGCAGAGTGAACTTAGAAGTCGATCTCATTGCGCGCTATGTTGAACGTATGACGCAATGGGGAAATGAAAGCGAACCAGCATGAGCGCATTAAGAATAAGCCCTACAGATGAAATTATCAGCGAAATTCGCAATGGCCGCATGGTCATTTTGGTGGATGAAGAGGACCGCGAAAACGAAGGTGACTTAGTTCTCGCGGCACAATTTGCTTCGCCAGAACACATTAATTTTATGGCGAAACATGGCCGAGGCCTTATTTGCCTTACCTTGACTGAAGCACGTTGTCGCCAACTGAATCTTACCTCAATGGTAGATAAAAACGGTTCAAGCATGCACACCAACTTTACGGTGTCGATTGAAGCCGCAGAAGGCGTTACCACAGGCATTTCAGCCGCTGACCGCGCACGCACCATTCAAGCAGCAGTTGCCAAACAAGCGACAGCAAAAGATATTGTCAGCCCAGGCCATGTGTTTCCGCTTGCCGCAGAAAATGGCGGTGTATTAGTACGTGCTGGCCACACAGAAGCAGGTTGTGATCTAGCCTCGCTTGCAGGCTTGGAACCAGCTTCTGTGATTTGTGAAATCTTAAAAGATGATGGCAGCATGGCGCGTTTGCCAGACCTCATTGAATTCGCCCAAGCGCATCAACTCAAAATCGGCACGATTGCGGATTTAATTCATTACCGTAGCGAAAACGAATGTTTGGTAGAGCGCAAAGCAGAACGCAACATTGAAACCCCTTACGGCAAAATGCGCTTAATGGCGTACACAGATCGTATGGCCCAGGAGACACATTTAGCTCTGGTTAAAGGTATCCCAAGCCCAGACCAAGAAGTGCTAGTGCGTGTGCACGAGCCATTATCTGTGTTTGATTTGCTCGATAGTAGCAGCCTCAGCCATTCATGGAATATGTTAGATGCCATGAAAACAATTAGCGAAGCTGAAAGTGGCGTGATTGTAATGCTCAATCGCAATGAAAATGGTGACGATTTACTAAACCGGATTGTGCATGCAGACCAGCCAATTCGCCTCAAACAAGACTTGCGCAACTACGGCATCGGTTCACAAATCTTGCTTGATTTGGGTGTACGTAAAATGAAACTCATGGCAACGCCACGCAAAATGCCAAGCATGGCGGGTTTTGGGCTTGAAGTCACAGGATACTTAGAGTCGACTTAATTCAATAGAAAAGATATAATCCGCAACGTGGAAAACGTCAATCTTACTGGACACTTTCTCATTGCAATGCCCGCAATGACAGATCCACATTTTGCAAAATCTGTAACCTACATTTGCGAACACAACGAAACAGGCGCGATGGGCGTAGTCATCAACCATCCAATCGAAATGAAATTAGACGCCCTGTTCAAGCAAATCAATCTCGATATTTCTGAGTTGCCCATCTCGCAACAAACAGCCCAATTTGGTGGTCCCGTGCAAATCGAACGTGGTTTTGTACTGCATCAACCGCCAGGCGATTGGGATTGCACCATTGCCGTGCTTGGCAACACAGCACTCACCAGCTCAAAAGACATTCTTGAAGCGGTTGCGAATGGCAATGGCCCAGAAAAAATACTGGTGACCCTTGGCTTCGCAGGTTGGTCGCCAGGCCAGCTAGAAGATGAAATCAGCAAAAATGCTTGGCTCACCGTTGAAGCCAAAGACTCTGTGATTTTCGACACACCAAATGCAGAAAAACTCAATGCCGCAATGGGCTTATTAGGCTTAGATTTTGCAAACCTTTCAGAGGTGGCTGGTCATGCTTAAATCATTGCAGGCCATCAACAACGACAAAACCATACAACCCACCTTTGAAGGTACTGTGCTTGGCTTTGACTTCGGTCTCAAGCGGATCGGCGTAGCGTCAGGTGAACACATGTTGGGTATTGCGCATCCGCTTACTACGCTCAATGCGGAATCCAACGATGACAGATTTAATTTAATTGCCGACTTAATAAAAGAATGGAAGCCGAGCACTTTGGTGGTTGGCTTACCCTTAAGCCTAGATGGCGAAGAGCATGAAGTCACCCTGCTTTGCAAAAAGTTTGCACGACGCATGGATGGCCGCTTCAATCTTCCTATCATCATGATAGACGAGCGACTGAGCTCCGCGGAGGCTAGCCAGTCTTTAAGTGAAAGCGGAATCAAAGGTCGCAAACAAAAACCGATGTTGGATCAAATTGCGGCGCAAGTCATATTACAATCCTACTTCGACATGATTACCCATGAAGTGAGCAAAAAGCATCATCATGAATCTACCTAACGCTGAAACACTTTTTGAAACGCTCGCTGAGCGCATCAAACCACTCATTAAGGCAAACACCGCCATTGTCGGCATCCATAGTGGCGGCGCTTGGCTGACTGAGCGTCTATTGCCTCTGTTAGGTAAAAATTTAGAACACGGAATCCTAGACGTGTCTTTTTATCGTGATGACTTCAATGAGCGTGGCTTACACAGCGAAACCAAGCCATCGCAAATCCCCTTTGATGTGCAAGATAAACACATCATCCTCATTGATGACGTGTTTTATACTGGCCGCACTATTCGTGCCGCGATGAATGAATTGTTTGATTATGGCCGCCCTGCAAGCATTACATTGGCAGTGTTGGTGAACCGTGGCGGACGTGAGTTGCCGATTGCGCCACAAATAAGTGCCTTCGACACTGAACTCGCTGATACACAAAACCTACAATTGCTTCGCCATGAGAATGGCACTTTTTACTTTACGCTGGAAGAGAACACGTAATGCAAAATCCTCAACTGACCGATGACGGCGAACTTAAACACCTCTTGTCCATTGAGGGCTTGCCCAAAAGGATATTGAACCAAATCCTTGATACCGCAGAATCGTTTGTGGGTGTCGCTGAACGCGAAGTGAAAAAAGTACCCCTACTGCGCGGCAAAACAGTATGTAACCTGTTCTTTGAAAACAGTACTAGAACACGCACCACTTTTGAGATTGCGGCAAAACGCTTATCTGCCGATGTAATTACCTTGAATGTGAGCACCTCATCACAATCTAAAGGCGAGACGATTCTCGACACCATCGACAACCTCACCGCAATGCACGCTGACATGTTTGTGGTGCGCCACGCGCAGTCTGGTGCCGCACACATGATAGCCAAGCATGTTGCTCCACACATCAGCGTTATCAATGCAGGGGATGGCCGCCACGCACACCCCACACAGGGATTGTTAGACGTGTTTACCATCCGCAAATACAAACCTGAGATGCACAATTTACGTGTCGCCATCGTCGGTGACGTACTGCACTCACGAGTGGCAAGATCTGAAATCCACGCACTCACTACACTAGGAGTACCAGAGGTTCGCGTAATTGCACCTAAAACATTACTTCCTCAAGATGTTGAAAAACTTGGCGTACATGTCTATCACGACATGCATGAAGGCTTAAAAGATGTGGATGTGGTAATGATGCTACGCCTCCAAAACGAACGTATGGCTGGTGCGATGCTACCAAGCGCACAAGAGTATTTTAAAACTTACGGCCTCACCACAGAGAAACTTGCCCTCGCAAGGCCAGATGCGATTGTCATGCACCCCGGGCCAATGAACCGAGGCGTAGAGATTGATAGCGCGGTAGCGGATGGCTCCCAGTCTGTCATTTTGCCGCAAGTCACTTACGGGATTGCGGTGCGCATGGCCGTGATGAGCATTTTGGCGGGGAATTAATTATGAAAATACACATCAAAAACGGCCACTTAATCGACCCTAAAAATGGCATAGATGCCAAACAGGATATCTACATCGCCGCAGGAAAAATCGCAGGCATAGGCAAAGCGCCTGAAGGTTTCAATGCCAACCAAACCATCGATGCCAGCAACTTGGTCATCATTCCTGGCTTGGTGGATTTATCTGCACGCTTGCGTGAACCTGGCTTTGAGCACAAAGCCACACTAGAAAGCGAAATGAATGCGGCTGCAGCGGGCGGCGTGACTAGCCTTGCCTGCCCACCAGATACAGACCCTGTGCTTGATGAGCCAGGCTTAGTAGAAATGCTCAAGCACCGCGCAAAACAGCTTAACCAAGCCCATGTTTATCCGCTCGGTGCGCTCACCCACCAATTGGCGGGCAAAGAAATTACTGAAATGTGCGAGCTTAGCGAAGCTGGTTGTGTCGGATTCTCACAAGCAGATGTTGCCATCAAAGATACGCAAGTATTATGGCGCGCCATGCAATATGCAGCGACATTTGGCTTCACTGTATGGCTACGTCCAGAAGAACCCTACCTCGCTAAAGATGGTGTTGCACATGATGGCGAAGTCGCCGCGCGACTAGGCTTAAAAGGCATCCCAGCCGCGGCTGAAACCTTAGCGATTGCCAGCATATTGCGTATCGCCAAAGAAACAGGCGCCAAAGTTCATTTATGCCGTCTCTCCACTTCAGAGGGTGTGGATATGGTGCGCGCCGCGAAAAAAGCAGGCCAACAAGTCACCTGTGATGTCAGTGCAAACCACCTTCACCTCACCGACTTTGATATTGGCTACTTTGATGCCAACACCCACCTCAAACCACCTGTGCGCAGTCAACGTGACAAAACAGCACTCACCAACGGCCTAGCAGATGGCACCATTGATGCCATTTGCTCTGACCACACCCCAGTGGATGACGATGCGAAGCTCTATCCTTTTGCCGAAGCTGAAGCGGGCGCCACAGGCCTAGAGTTACTATTGCCCCTCACCCTCAAATGGGCAGAGGATAACAAGCTCAAGTTAAGCGATGCAATAAAACACGTCACCCAAGGTCCAGCCAAGATTCTAGGCGTTGAAGCCGGCGATTTGAGCGTGAATGCTAGCGCAGATATTTGCGTGTTTGACCCGAAACAATACTGGAAAATAGAACGTAAAGCGCTACTCAGCCAAGGCAAGAATACACCGTTCTTAGGTTTAGAACTTGCGGGAAAAGTAAAATACACGCTTGTGAATGGGCATGTGGTGCATGGCTAAATAATAGCCTTAGAAATAAAAAAGCGCATTTTAAAATGCGCTTTTTTATTTCTATTTACTATAGCCTATTTCTCCAGCGTCAATAAGCCTCTTAATTTAGGTGTGACTAACTGCTCAAAATCGTCAATCAGCACATAGACCACTGGCACAAATAATAAGCTTAATGCAGTAGAAGCCAGCAAGCCGCCTATCACCGCAACCGCCATCGGCTCACGGAAGGCGTTACCAGCCCCAAAGCCAAGCACCAGTGGCAACATACCTGCAATCATCGCCATGGAAGTCATGACAATCGGTTTAGCGCGTTGTTGGGCGGCTTCTAAAATAGCCTCATGACGAGATTTGCCAGATGCAATGGTTTCGATAATGCAGTCCACTAGCAAGATGCCGTTTTTGCCAACAATGCCTGAGAGCATAAGAATACCTATCACAGAAGGTAATGAGAGTGATTCGCCAAATACCCAAAGCGCCAAACACGCGCCAAAGATAGAAAGTGGTAGCGCAACCATAATGGTGATGGGCTGAAGCACGGTGCGAAATAAAAGCACTAACACGCCAAGCACGACCATGGCGCCAAACACCATTGCCATTAAGAATGAATCAAACATTTCGCCCAGCAATTCCGCATCGCCCGTATCAAAACGCTTCACGGTTTTAGGGAGATTTTTTAAGGCGGGCAACTGCTCAACGGCATCCAAGCCTTCACCTAGCCTTGCATGATTAAGATTGGCTTCTAAGGTGATTTGGCGCTGTCTGTCGTAGCGCAAAATGCTCGATGGACCAGCGCTAAAGTGAATATCTGCCACTGCGGAAATTGGAAGCATGACGCCTTCACTATTTGGTACGAGCATCTGACCAATCATCGCGCTATCTTCTTTGGCGCCAGCGTTAAGTTGAACACGCAAAGGAATTTGGCGGCCATCGAGATTGATTTTAGCTAAGTTAGAGTTTAAATCGCCTATCGTTGCCACGCGACCTGTTTCAGCAATCACGTCCGTATTCACGCCAAAGCGCGCAGCGTCTTCTGTTCTTGGAGTAATCACGTATTCAGAATGTGGCAATGGAATGGTGGATGAAACTTCTTTTAGGCTATTTAAGCCACGCATTTGCGTTTCTAAAGCACTAGCCGTTTGCGCTAAATCATCGGGATTGCTACTTGCCAGCGAGAAGGTGAGCGCCTTGCTTCCATTTTCATTCAGCACTGAAATGCGCGCATTTGGAATAGCCGCAAAATCTTGCAGAATTGTTTGCTCAAATGCTTTTACATCCACATCACGCTCAGACCTTGGTTTTAAGCGCACTAAAACCGAAGCGCGGCGCACTTCTCCATCAATATTGGTATCAACATCCGCGCCACCAGCCAAGGTATAAACCGATTGCACTTCTGGTTTTTTGCGTAAAGATTCTGTCATTAAACCCAAGACATGGTCAGTATCTTCAATACGCGAGCCTGCTGGCAATTCAACTTGCAGGGTTGACTGCGATTTATCTTCAAACGGCATGAAGTCGGTTGGCAAGCGTGATGCAATCAACACAGTCACCACCATAATGCCAATCGCAACAAGTAGCGAAGTTTTAGGCTTAGCTAAAACTTGCTCCAACCAACGCCGATAGTGTTCCATCCATGATGCAGGCGCATGCGCTTCATCGAAAGGCTTGAGGAAATAAGCTGCCAATACAGGGGTGATAAAACGCGCAACGAACAATGAGAAAATGGTTGCCACCGCTACAGTTAAACCAAACTGGATAAAGTATTGCCCAACCACGCCGCCCATAAAACTAACAGGCACGAACACCGCCACGATCACCACAGTAGTGGCAACTACCGCTAGACCAATTTCATCAGCCGCATCCATCGCGGCGCGGTAAGCAGTTTTTCCCATGCGTAAATGGCGCATGATGTTCTCAATCTCAACAATCGCATCGTCCACCAACACACCCGAAACGAGCGACAAAGCTAACAAGCTGACCATATTGAGCGAGAAGCCCAAGCATTGCATGACGAGGAAAGTTGGAATCACAGAAAGCGGAATGCCTAGCGCAGTAATCCAAGTAGCACGCCAATTGCGGAAGAAAACAAACACCACGGCAGCTGCCAACAAAGCGCCTTCGATGAATGACCAGAGCGCTGCGTGATAAGTATCCTGCGTAAACTCGACCAATGTTTGTGCTTCAGTAAAACTCACATCTGGCTGCGCGACTTGAATCTCTTTTAGCGCCGCTTTGACGTCTTTTTCAACGCTGACTTCACTGGCAGTTTTTGAGCGATACACCGCAAAACCAACCACAGGCTGACCATCTAATCGTGCAATTTGACGTTTTGCTGCAGTCGTATCAATGACGTCACCCAAATCCGCCAAGCGCACAAAGCGCTGACCTGGCAAGGCGATATTCATATTTTGCAAGCTGACCACATCCGCTGGCGCACCGAGTGTTCGAATCAGCGTTTCTTGCCCAGCGCTATCAATGCGGCCTGCTGGCAAGTTTTGTACTGAGGCAAGCAGTTGGTCGTTAATTGCGGCGGCTGTCACACCGTAACTTTGGAGTTTCACAGGGTCTAAAGCGATGCGGATTTCACGCCCAACACCACCTTGACGCTGCACTTTTGCCACGCCTTTAATGGCCAACAAAGCACGACTAATTTGCGTGTCCACCAGCAAAGTGGATTGCTCAATCGAGCGTTGTGGTGCCTGCACGGCATAAGTCAAAATCGGCACAACATCGGCATCTATGCTTTGTATCATCGGCTCCTCTGAACCGCGCGGCAATAAAGGCTTAATACCTATCATTTGGTCGCGCACTTTTGAAAGTGCTTGATTGATGTCCGTGCCTAACTGGAACTCTATTTTGGTGCTTGAAACGCTATCGGTCACGCTGGAAGTGATGTGCTTAATATTACCGATACCCGCCAATGCGGTTTCTACTCGTAGCGTAATTTGAGATTCAATTTCCGTAGGCGATGCCCCAGGCAAAAACACCGATACATTGACCACAGGGATATTCACGTTAGGCATGCCGTTGACTGGCAGGCGTGAGAACGACATCAAGCCAGTCAACACCAAGCCAACAAAAATGACTATCGGCACTAGCGGGCGTTTAATTGCCCATGAAGAAATACGCAAAGCCATTAGTTTGACGACCTTGTGGTTACCTTAACAGGCTCGCCATCACGCAAGAACGAAGCCGCTGTATCAATCACCACCATGCCTGCTGATACACCATCAAGAATTTCTAGCTTATTGCCAATATGCTGACCGACTTTGACTGACTGACGTTTTGCCAAGCCGTCTTTTGCGGTAAATACATAAGCGGATGAACCTTCAAAACGCACTGCGGTATCTGGCAAATAAATGCCATTTCCTGATGTAGCATTCACAGCCACACGTGCAAACTGACCAAGGATTAAATTAGGCGTTTGGTCGAAACGAACGCGCACTTTTGCGATTTGGTTTTGGCGGTTAATTTGCGTAGCCGCACGGCTGACTTTGCCCTTATAGATATTAGCTGATTGCGCTTTAGCGGCTGATGTGTTGGTAAGCAACTCTATGCTCACTGGCATTCCTAGTATCAAGCGCGACGCATCATCGGCAGACACTTCCAACTCAACTTCAATATCATCATCCCGCAACACATTAAACAAAGGCTCTGCATTTTGCGCAAGCGACATACCAGTTCTCGCTTTGCGCTCTATCACTGTGCCAGAAACTGGCGAACGAATCTCAGCTTGGTTCAAACGCAAATCAGACTCAGCAAGCTGTGCGCTAGCCAAATTAAAATCAGCTTGCGCCATGCTAAGACTGTTCTTCATGGCTTGCACCCGGGCTTTTGCCAATTGTTCCGCAGTGATACGCTGATCTCGAACTTCGCGTGAAATCAAGCCTGTTTCAGCCACGACCTGAGCGCGCTGACGCTCTGCTTGTGCTTGATTATATTGTACTTGCGCTTCCTCTAGTGCATTTTCTTGCTGTTTAATGGCAAGACTGGCTTTTTGTTGAGTGGCTTGCTGTTGGGCTTTCTGAATACGTAAAGCGGAGGCATCCACAGTCGCTAAGATGGTTCCAGCTTTTACATGCTTCCCAGCCTCAACCAAAATTTTATCAATACGGCCTTGGGCTAGCTCACTGTAAACAGGCACTTCATCACGTCCAACCACAGGGCCTGAAAAGGTCATGCGTCTTTGCACGCTCCCCATATGCGCAGTCACCCCAGTGACGGCAATCGCCTGACCATTTTTTTTATCCTCTGCATAAGCTTGGGGGCTGATGCCATTGATTAAAGCAAACAGAATGAATGCCGATATTGCAATCATCATGCTCAAGTTTTGTTTTTGTGTGGTGTATCTCTTCATGAAGCTTTTTACCTCAAGCAATTTTTACTTAATTAGTATTTAACTGATGCCGCTGTTTTTTCAGCCATGCGGGCTTTTTCAATCGTCATATTAGTTTGTGCTTTATTTGCCGCTGCAAATGCAGCTAGCCATGCTGATTGCTCATCTGCATGCACCAATTTACGTTCTTGCAATCTCGCTTGCCCACGGAAAGCTTCTAGTGGGCTTAAATAGCCTTTATTCAAACCAACTTTATTCCGCTTAGCGGCCTCTTCTAAATCCAAAGCTTCTTTGGTTGTGCGGCCTATGCGCTCATCCATCGCATTAAAATTAGCAATCGTGATTTCTGTTTCCGCAATCGCCTGCAAGACGGTATCGCGATAGCTCAAAATACTGCGACGCAATTCAGCCTCGCTAGCATTTTTTTGTTCACGCAACATCCCCCAATCCCAAATAGGAAAACGCAAGCTAGGTGATAAAAATTGAATTAAGCCTTCTGGGGCAGAATCCCCACGTTTTTTAATAATCGTACCAGAATACAAGACAGCGCCTTCCAAGCCGATTTTAGGATACAACTCAGCATCAGAAACGCCTACTGCGCCAGCAGCGTACATGATTTTAGCTACCGCCGTTTGTACATCTGGGCGTTGCATAATCACTTCAACAGGGACAGCAAAAGGTGGTATTTGCGAGCGTTCAATTTGCCATGATGGCACACTAAAGTTTAACCATCTAGGCAAGGGCGCATCCAATCCACACAGCACATCTAAGCGCTGAATAGCAGACTCGCGAATTGCGTTCATTTCTGAAAGAGCAGACGCAGCTTCAGTTAATTTGCTTCGGGCCTCCATCAAATCTTGCTGAGATGCTGCGCCAACATCAAGAGACCGCTCAAACATCTCATAGATTCCCTGGTTGTAAGCCACTATCTTTTTGAGCGATTGTACTTTTTGATCAGCAGCCCTAAGTTCCCCATAAACACGCACCACTTCGGCAATTAAGCTTGTTTTAGCGGCAACAATGGTTGCAGCAGCGACATCCACATTGGCTTGCGCCATGTTGCGCTCACCCTCTTTTTTAGATGTGTAAGGTATTTCCCAATTGAAATCGAAGCCAAACAAAAATGCGCTAGAAGACCGATAGTTAGCAAAAGCTACAGAGCTATTTGGTCCCAAATACAAACCAACCCTAGGCTTATGAGATGCAAGGGTCGCTCTTTCTAGAGCACGCTCAGCATTTAAGCGCTCATAAGATTGCGCCACGCTTAGATTATTTTTGAGTGCAAGCTCAACAGCATCGTTCAGAACTGGATCTTTTACAGCCGTCCACCAAGCATCATTTGAATTTGAAGCGGAAGTTGAAGTTGGAACAGAAGAATTTCGCCATGCAGCAGGAGTTTTGACATTTAAATCGGGATGCGGGACGGAGCCGCAAGCAACAAGCACCAACGACAAAAAAACTGTCGCACATGAACTTACATGCTTAACCCACAGAAATTTATGTTTTTTATTGTAAAAATTTACCATGAAAATGCCTATAAACCCGCTTTGCTCTTGGCCCGCATTGTTTGCGGGTACATCAGCTTGCAATACTCCCACAAAGGGAAAAGCTGACGCAAGTCATTTTGCATATTTATAGCCTGATAAATCCTTGTTAAATCATAAATTCCAACTTAATTTTAAGCCCCTAAAAAACTATCTTTATTAGCGGCTTTTTTTCGCGCCTCACCAGCCGATATCACGCCACGACTCACCAAAACTTGTAAGCCCTGATCTAGCGTTTGCCTACCGACGTTTTGGCCTGTTTGTATGGCCGAATACATTTGTGCAAGTTTGTTTTCACGAATCAAATTACGAATCGCTGGCGTACCTATCATGATTTCATGCGCGGCGACTCGGCCTTCACCGTCGTTGGTTTTACATAGGGTTTGTGAAATCACCGCACGTAATGATTCAGATAGCATAGAGCGCACCATTTCTTTCTCTGCGGCTGGAAACACATCTACCACGCGGTCTATGGTTTTTGCAGCAGAACTAGTATGCAGCGTGCCAAACACCAAATGGCCTGTTTCAGCCGCACTTAAGGCTAAACGGATGGTTTCTAAATCGCGCATTTCACCTACCAAAATCACATCAGGGTCTTCACGCAAGGCCGCTCTTAATGCATTAGAGAATGATTGGGTGTGCGTGCCAACTTCACGTTGATTAATCAAACATTTTTTAGACGTATGCACAAACTCAATCGGGTCTTCTACGGTAAAAATATGCCCGTAGTCATTTTCATTCACATAATCCACCATCGCCGCCAACGTGGTAGATTTTCCTGAGCCAGTCGGACCCGTGACCAAGACCAATCCGCGAGGTGTTTCAGCAATCTCTTTAAAAATCTTAGGGGATTTTAATTCATCTAGCGTCAATACCACAGAAGGAATGGTACGAAATACAGCCCCAGCGCCACGGTTTTGATTAAAAGCATTGACACGGAAACGCGATAAATTAGGAATCTCAAACGAAAAGTCACATTCTAGAGTTTCTTCAAAGGTCTTGCGCTGACCATCACTCATGACCTCAAACACCATGGCCTGCACTTGTGCATGGCCCAAGGCAGGCAGATTAATCTTACGAACATCGCCATGCACACGAATCATTGGTGGGAAACCAGAGGACAAATGCAAATCTGACGCTTTATTTTTCACTGAAAATGCCAACAAATCGGAAATATCCACACAGCGCTCCTATATAATCAAACCAATATATTCAAAACAATGTACACAGCGCATCAAAAGCTGTCGTAGTTTAAATAAGTGAATAAACGAACCGATTATGGTCATAAGCAATGAACGCTTGCAAGCCGTGCAAGCCGATATTAAAGAGGCAGTAACCAAACGTGACAGCCATCACATCGTCAATCAAAATGGCGAAGTGATGCTTCTTGCTGTGAGTAAAGCGCAGTCCGCAGAAAAGTTGCGCGAGGCCTGGGAGGCTGGTCAAACAAGATTTGGCGAGAACTACCTGCAAGAAGCATTGAATAAACAAGCCGAACTTGCAGATTTGAAAATTGAGTGGCATTTTATTGGCCCGATACAAAGCAATAAAACCCAGCCCATTGCCCAACACTTTAGCTGGGTGCATGGCGTGGATAGGCTGAAGATTGCCCAGCGCCTCAATGATGCCAGGCCAGCCGATTTGCCACCTTTGCAAATTTGTTTGCAGGTTAATATAAGTGGCGAGGATTCAAAGAGCGGCGTTGCGCCTAACGAGCTCTTAGAATTGGTTGGAACAGTTTCCGCCTTACCAAAACTAACATTACGTGGCTTAATGACCATACCAGAACCTACAGATGATGAGTCTCTGCAGCGCCAACAATTTAAACAAATGCGCCTCTTGCTAAACGATTTGAAAAAAGAAGGCGTTGTGCTTGATACGCTCTCAATGGGCATGTCGAGCGACTACAGAATAGCCATTGAAGAAGGCGCAACCATCGTCAGAATTGGCTCAGCGATTTTTGGTGCGCGGCCAGCAAAAGTGACGCTTGAAGACTCACACTAAATCACGCAATATCAAAGAAAACTTTAAAAGTTAAAATCAAAAGCAAAATTGAAAGCTAAACATGACTGAACACACCATCGGAAAAATCTGTTTTATTGGCGGCGGCAACATGGCTCGCGCCCTTATTGGCGGCCTGCAAACTAACGGCTACCTCATGAGCGACATTAACGTGATTGAGCCAGACGCTGAAAAACGTACACAGCTTAATTCTGACTTTGGTGTATCAGTGACAGAGCAACTACCTAGTGTAGCGATGGCAGATATCGTGGTGTTATCAGTCAAACCTCAACAATTGCGTGACCTATCTATCTTTTTGGGGAGCCTATTACAAAAGCAATTGCTCATTTCGATTGCGGCTGGCATCCGTGCAAAAGATATTGCACGCTGGTTGGGTGGCTATCAGTCTATTATCCGGGTGATGCCCAATACCCCAGCGCAAATTCAATTGGGCGTTTCTGCCCTTTACGCCATGCCAGAAGTCACGCAGGCGCAACATGCGCAAGCAGAAACTATCTTAAAAGCAGTCGGCGAGATTTTATGGCTGGATGAAGAAGCGAAGATGGATGCGGTAACCGCAATTTCAGGCAGTGGCCCAGCTTATGTGTTTTACTTCATTGAGGCCATGCAACAAGCTGCTTTAGAATTGGGCTTAAATGAAGACCAAGCAAAAACGCTAAGCCTGCAAACATTCATCGGCGCCAGCAAGTTAGCGGAACAAAGCCATCAGTCGCCAGCAACCTTGCGTAGCCAAGTCACTTCAAAAGGCGGCACCACAGAACAAGCCATATTGACCATGGAAAGTGCAACCGTGAAATCATCCATTATCAAAGCAGCTAAAGCGGCGGCGGCTCGCTCAGAAGAGCTTGGCGATATTTTAGGTAAGGATTAATCATGCTCATCAATGCCCTGGTATTTTTAATGAATACGCTTCTAGGCTTAATGAGCCTTGCTTTTTTGCTGCGATTTTATTTGCAGGCCACCAATGCACCCTTTCGCAACCCGCTTTCGCAAGCTGTGGTTACGTTAACCGATTTCGCGGTGGTTCCTTTGAGGCGAGTCATACCTAGCATGTTCAAGCTAGACACCTCAACGCTACTGCTCGCTTTTATAACGCAACTAATCCTACAATCCGCACTCCGCTACTTAGGCGACTTTCCATTTGCGTTGGCAGGAAATTCAATCTGGCTGGGGCTAATTGGCTTATCAGCCCTGCATGTGGCTAACTTGAGTGTAGATTTATTTCTCTATGCGATTGTTGCGCAAGCTTTGCTTAGCTGGGTCAATCCATACACCCCGATTGCGCCAGCATTGGATGCCTTAACAAGACCGATACTGAGTCCTATCCGCCAATTCATCCCATCCCCAAACGGCCTCGATTTGTCGCCTTTAGTCGCAATTCTTGCCGCACAGCTTATTCAGATGTTGGTATTTGCGCCCTTAGAAATGACGATAATCAAATTGTTTTAATCGCCCGAAAGCCATTACATCAAAACAATATCAAACGCTTCTTGTGAGTATTGATTTTCCACCTGCAATGACACTGGCTTGCCAATAAAGTCAGACAAATTGGCCAAGCTTTGTGATTCTTCATCCATCAACAAACCAATGACTTTTTGCGAAGCCAGCACACGGAATTCACGCGCACTAAACTGTCTTGCATGGCGCAGCAGTTCGCGAAGAATTTCGTAACAGACGGTTTGCGCCGTTTTAAGCTCGCCACGTCCGCGGCAACTTGGGCATGGCTCACAAAGAATATGTGCCAAGCTTTCACGGGTGCGTTTGCGGGTCATTTCAACCAAGCCTAGCGTTGAAAAGCCATTCACACCGATGCGTGCGCGGTCTTTTTCCACGGCTCGATTTAATTCCTCAAGCACAGCAGCTCGATGTTCGTCTTCATCCATATCAATAAAATCAATGATGATAATGCCGCCTAAGTTACGCAGTCTTAATTGTCTAGCAATGCATTGAGAGGCTTCTAAATTTGTCTTAAAAATAGTGTCAGACAAGCTCTTGCCGCTCACAAAGCCGCCAGTGTTTACATCCACCGTGGTGAGCGCTTCAGTTTGGTCAAATATCAAATAACCACCCGATTTCAACTCCACTTTGCGTGACATGGCTTTTTCGATTTCAACTTCCACGTTATACATATCAAACAGAGGACGTTCGCCTTGATAATGCTCTAAGCGTTTTACTGCACGAGCAGCGTAAAGCTCTGCAAACTCAGATAACTTTTGGAAAGTCTCGCGCGAATCCACTCCGATGCGGTCAGTTTTTTCACTCACCACATCACGTAATATACGCATCGGCAAATTCAAGTCTTGGAATACCAAAGAGCGTTCAGAAGCGCCATGACTAGCTGCTTGAATATTGCTCCATACCTTATCCAAATAAGCGATATCAGCCAACAGTTCTTCGTCGCTTGCTGTTTCAGACATGGTGCGAATAATGTAACCACCCGCATGATTTTCAGGCAAAAGACCAATTAAACGATCACGCAAAATTTCGCGTTCCGCTTCATCTTCAATGCGTTGAGAAACGCCAATGTGGTCTTGTTGTGGCAAGTACACAAGGAAACGACCTGCGATACTAATTTGCGTAGTAAGGCGTGCGCCTTTAGTGCCAATCGGCTCTTTAACCACTTGCACCATCAAAGGCTGGCCTTCGTGTAATACTTCTTGAATGGTTTTTTCTTGGTTGGCGCTGGTACATTCCAGCACATCTGCCACGTGCAAAAAGGCAGCGCGTTGCAAACCGATTTCCACAAAAGCCGATTGCATGCCTGGCAACACTCGGCAAACTGAACCGCGATAAATATTGCCCACCAAGCCCAGCGAGCTACTGCGCTCAATGTGCAACTCTTGGACGATGCCCTGCTCCACAATCGCCACCCGCGTCTCCTGCGGGGTGACGTTGATTAAAATCTCTTCACTCATTTCAACTCACTTTGCTATTTTTAATTCTGAATACTTTTAATTTTTAAAATGCGAATTCCTGCTTGGCTGAGTAGCTGCGCGGCTTCATAGATGGGCAATCCCATCACGCCAGAATAGCTACCTTCAATCCGCTTAATTAGCGTGCCTGCTAAGCCTTGTATGCCATAAGCGCCAGCTTTGTCGCGTGGCTCGCCGGTGGCGATGTAAGCCAAAATCGTTTCGTCAGATAGTTTCGCCATCTCAACTTGAGTCGTCGAAATTGCAACCTTCACACCATCGTGTGTTGCTACAGCAATCCCCGTATGCACTTCGTGGCATCGGCCAGATATGCTAGATAGCATCTGAAAAGCTTCGTCATCATCTTGCGGCTTGCCTAAAATTTTGCCATCTAGGCTCACCGTGGTATCTGCCGCTAAAACAGGATAAATACTGGCTGATTGAGCAATTAAAGCCTCATAACAAGCTTGTGCTTTCTCAGCAGCAAGGCGCAATACATAAGCAGCTGACGGTTCATTGAGCAGCGGAGTTTCGTCAATATCCGAAGGCAAGACAATAAACTCGACACCAATTTGTTGAAGCAACTCAGCTCGCCTTGGAGAGCGAGAAGCCAGATAAATCATATTGAGATGCGTTTTTTCCTGCATTTTTTTAATGTTTCGTTTTTTCAGAGTCGAGAAGAATACTAACTGAAGCCAAGATATCTACCAACAAACAAATCATAAATAAAAGCCTTGCTGGTTTACTCTGCCTGCTAACGGTAAAATGTCGTTTTAAGCTTTAAAGTATCATCAATGATTTGGAAACCCAATACCACCGTTGCTGCCATCATCGAACAAGACGGCCGTTTCTTAATGGTAGAAGAAAATACTGCTGAAGGCATTCGTATCAATCAGCCCGCAGGTCATTTAGATGAAGGCGAAACAATTCTGCAAGGCGTAACACGCGAAGCCTTGGAAGAAACAGCTTACGACTTTATGCCTACAGAATTATTAGGCATTTACCACTGGCAGCGCCCAGCCAAGGACATTACTTACTTGCGCTTTGCCTTTGTTGGCAAGCTTGGAGCACATCATCCTGAACGTGCTTTAGATGATGGTATTATTCGCGCAGTTTGGATGACGCTTGATGAATTGCGTGCAAGCCACGCCATCCATCGCAGTCCGCAAGTATTAAAATGTATAGAAGATTATTTAGCAGGCCAGCGTTTTCCTTTAGCTGTGTTATCTCATTTATAAAATACAAGCTCACTTATTAAAGCAAAAGTTAAAGCAAAAGAATTTATGAAAAACAAAAGAGTTGTCGTTGGCCTTTCTGGCGGGGTAGATTCCTCAGTTACTGCTTTGTTGCTCAAACAACAAGGCTATGACGTGGTCGGTCTATTCATGAAAAACTGGGAAGACGACGATACCGACGAATACTGCTCATCGAAACAGGATTTAATTGATGCTGTTTCTGTCGCAGACAAAATCGGCATTGAAATCGAAGCTGTAAATTTCAGTAAAGAATATAAAGAGCGCGTATTTCAAAACTTCTTAGATGAGTATCAAGCAGGCCGAACGCCTAATCCAGATATTTTGTGTAATGCCGAGATTAAATTCAAAGCTTTTTTAGACCATGCCATGGGCTTAGGCGCGGATTTAATAGCCACAGGGCATTATGCACAAGTACGCGAAAATCCATTTGAAGCGGGCAAGTATCAACTACTTAAAGCCGAAGATGGCAGCAAAGACCAAAGCTATTTTTTACATCGCTTGAATCAAGCACAGCTTTCAAAAACGCTATTCCCGCTTGGCCATTTACTTAAACGTGAAGTACGTGAAATCGCCCGCAAAGCAGGTCTAGCCACGAGCGAAAAAAAGGACTCCACCGGCATTTGCTTTATCGGAGAACGCCCTTTCCAAGAGTTTTTAAGCCGTTACTTACCACGCAAACCGGGCGAAATGAAAACGCCCGAAGGCAAAGTGGTCGGCAAACATGATGGCTTAATGTATTACACACTAGGTCAACGCCAAGGATTGAAAATTGGCGGCTCAAAAGACAGTAATGGCGAGCCTTGGTTTGTGGCCCAAAAAGACATGAAAAATAATGTATTGATTGTAGTGCAAGGTCATGAACACCCTCTACTTCTGAATGATGGCTTGCAAGCAGGTCAAGTGCATTGGATTAGCGGTGAACAACCCAAAACCAATTGGGTGTACGCAGCAAAAACGCGCTATCGTCAGCCAGACGCACCATGTGAAATTGAGCGTCTAGGCGATGATTTTGTAGAGATTAAGTTTGGTCAAAAACAATGGGCAATTACACCAGGCCAATCAGCCGTTGTGTATGAAAGCAACGTCTGTTTGGGTGGTGGAATTATTACTGGGGCGATTTAAGCCTTAGGCGGCACTGTTCCTGCAATTGAAGGGCGTGAAGCAAGCGCTTGATTCATTCTTGCCAAGTTTGGGTAATTTTTATCTAAGTCAAGCTTGTTACCAAAGCGTAAATTCAAGTAGCCCAACACACAAACTAGCGCAATATCAGCCAGACTGAATGCATCAGCCACACAGAATCTATTCTGACCCAACTCGTCATTAAGTACCTGCAAACCGCGCTCAACTTTAGACCATTGTTTATTAATCCAGCTTGGGTCTTGTAAGTTTTCTGGGCGACGTTGCTCTATCATCACAGCCACCCCAGCATCACAAACACCATCAGCTAAAGACTCCCAACGCTTTACTTGAAACTTAGACTTGGTATCTTGCGGGATTAAATGTGAGACAGGCGTCCGCTGATCCAAGTAATCAACAATCACGCTGGAATCATACAAACTCTCACCGTCATCCATAATCAACACTGGAATTTTTCCAAGTGGGTTATATCGCGGGACAGGACAGTCAGCGTCAGCCAGCACCACCTGCTCCAAATCTATTGCAATGCGTTTTTCTGCTGCAACGATACGAACTTTTCGGGCATAAGGGCTAGTGAGCGAGTATAGAAGTTTCATGATTTATCTATTTTACTTTTCAAAATGCGCTATCGAGACATCTCGTGCGGATTGTCATTATAATGGAATTTATGAACGAATTAATAAGCAAGCAAGTATTGGCGGAGTTGACAGAGGCGATTAAAGCCAATGTTCATGCCGCCATCATTGAAGACTTAAGTGGCGCAGGCATTGATGCAAAAGACTTCACTGCGAAACTCATCGCCCCCAACCAACTTGCTGAAGCAAGCATTATTTCTCGTGAACCTGCAGTGATTTGTGGCATTCCTTGGGTGGAAGAATGTTTCCAGCAAGTCGCGCCTAGCGTTGCTATCACTTGGCAAGTCAAAGAAGGCGAATCGGTCGAGGCCAATCAAACACTTTGCACGCTAACAGGCAAAGCGCGTGAGATGCTCAGTGCTGAGCGCTGCGCTTTAAATTTCCTGCAAACCCTGTCTGCAACAGCGACCGCAACGAAGCAATATGTTGAAGCTATTAAGGGTACCAAAGCCCGAATTTTAGATACACGCAAAACCATTCCAGGCTTACGGATTGCCCAAAAATATGCAGTGACCGTTGGCGGCGGATGTAACCAACGCATCGGCCTTTATGACGGCATTCTGATTAAAGAAAATCACATCGCTGCGGCAGGAAGCATTCCGGCCGTGCTAGCAGAAGCCAATAAAATTGCGTCTGAACAGGGCAATAACTTAAGTATACAAATTGAAGTAGAAAACTTAACGGAATTAGAAAGCGCGTTAAACGCAGGCGCCAAATTAATCTTGCTGGATAACTTTGATACAGCCTTGCTAAAAGAAGCTGTCATCCTCAATTCCAGTCGCGCCATCCTTGAGGCTTCTGGCGGAATTGACCTCTCAAACGTAAGAGAAATTGCACTCACTGGGGTGGATAGAATTTCCATCGGCAGCCTCACAAAAAACATTCAAGCCATCGACCTTTCGATGCGCTTTTCAAACATTTAATCAAAACGCACTCCCAAAACACAATAAGCCTATGTGTTTTAGGGTTTATTTGGCACTGAAACGCTTAAGATTCTAAGCCTCCAGCCTTGACCAAAAGGCCGTAAACGGTTACTGTTCAGGGTTACCCGATTATTAGCAAAACTAAGTAAGTTTATGGACGATAGCAATCAGCAAAAAGTAGGCCAAATTTCTGGCGCGGAAATCATCATGCGATGTTTGCAGGAAGAGAACGTCAAGTTCGTCTTCGGCTATCCGGGCGGCGCTGTGCTGCACATTTACGACGCATTATTTAAGCAAAAACACTTCAAACACATTCTTGTTCGTCATGAGCAAGCTGCAGTGCATGCGGCGGATGCTTTTTCACGTGCAACAGGTGAAGTTGGGGTAGCGCTTGTGACATCTGGTCCAGGCGCAACCAATGCAGTTACAGGCATTGCGACTGCTTACATGGACTCTATTCCTATGGTGGTGATTAGCGGCCAAGTACCAACAGCTGCCATCGGCATGGACGCTTTCCAAGAAGTGGACATGGTAGGCGTGACCCGACCATGCGTGAAGCATAACTTCTTGATTAAAGATGTACGCGACATCGCCATCACACTCAAAAAAGCATTTTATATTGCTGCAAGCGGTCGTCCAGGCCCTGTTGTAGTGGATATCCCAAAAGACATTACTGCTGAATTCGCTGAATTTGATTACCCTAAGAGCGTTGAGATGCGCTCTTACACGCCAGTAACCAAAGGCCATTCAGGCCAAATCAAGAAAGCAGTCAAAATCTTACTCGAAGCTAAACGCCCAATGATTTACACAGGCGGCGGCTTGGTATTGGGTGACGCGTCAAACGAGTTGGTTAAATTAGCGAGAACACTAGGTTACCCAGTGACCAACACCCTCATGGGATTGGGCGGCTACCCTGCAACCGACAAACAATACGTGGGCATGCTAGGCATGCACGGCACATACGAGGCCAACAATGCGATGCAAGACTGTGACGTATTACTTGCAGTTGGTGCGCGTTTTGATGACCGCGTAGTTGGCAACCCTGACCATTTCTTGAGCGTTCCACGCACGATTATTCATATCGACGTTGACCCTTCATCTATCTCCAAACGCGTAAAAGTAGACGTGCCTATCGTCGGTCACGTGCAATCCGTTCTTGGTGAAATGAATGAACTTTTAGCTGCTGAAACCAAAAAACCTGATGCTTCAGCTTTGAAAAGCTGGTGGACGAAAATTGATGGCTGGCGTGCTAAAAACACATCAAGCTACGATGGCTCAAGCACCAGCATTATCAAACCACAATACGTAATTGAAAAGCTATGTGAGGTGACTAAAGGCGATGCTTTTGTAACGTCGGACGTTGGCCAACACCAAATGTGGGCAGCGCAATATTACAAATTCGACAAACCTCGTCGCTGGATTAACTCTGGCGGCCTTGGCACCATGGGTGTGGGCTTGCCATACGCAATGGGCTGTCAATTAGCCTATCCAGATGCACAAGTGGCTTGCGTGACGGGTGAAGGCAGTATTCAAATGAATATTCAAGAGCTTTCAACCTGCAAACAGTTCCATTTGCCGATTAAAGTCATTTTGCTGAATAACCGCTACTTGGGCATGGTTCGCCAATGGCAAGAGTTCTTCTACGAAAACCGTTATTCAGAGTCTTACATGGACAGCTTGCCTGACTTTGTAAAGCTCGCTGAGTCTTATGGCCATGTTGGCATGAACATTGAAAAACCAGGCGACGTTGAAGGTGCATTGCAAGATGCATTTGCAATGAAAGATAAATTTGTGTTCATGAACTTCATGACAGACCAAAAAGAAAACGTGTTCCCTATGGTGCCTAATGGCAAAGGCTTGTCTGAAATGATTTTAGGCTCAGACCCAAATGCTAATGATGCTGCAGACGAGATGGAGGGCTAAGATGAAACATATTATTTCTCTACTCATGGAAAACGAAGCAGGCGCACTTTCACGTGTTGCAGGCTTATTTTCAGCACGCGCTTACAATATTGAATCCCTGACAGTAGCGCCAACTGAAGACGCTACTTTGTCACGTATGACGATTGTCACATCCGGATCGGATGAGGTAATCGAGCAAATCATCAAACAGCTCAACAAGCTGGTCGATGTTGTAAAAGTCCTAGACCTGAATGATGGCCGCTATATCGAACGCGAGCTGATGCTGGTCAAGGTCAAAGCCACTGGCGCCTTGCGCGAAGAAATGAAGCGCATCAGCGACATTTTCCGTGGCCGTATTATTGACGTAGCAGATGGAAGTTACACCATCGAACTCACAGGTTCTGGCTCAAAATTAGATGCCTTTTTAGAAGCACTGGATAAAACCGTGATTCTAGAAACTGTGCGCACAGGCGCTTCAGGCATTGGTCGCGGCGACAGAATTTTAAAAGTTTAATTATTTAATATCACCTAAGCAAAAAGCACCGAAAGGCAAAAAAAATGAAAGTTTATTACGATAAAGACGCTGACCTCTCAATCATCAAGAACCTTAAAGTGACCATCGTTGGTTACGGTTCACAAGGTCATGCACACGCACAAAACTTAAAAGATTCTGGCGTTAACGTGACTGTTGGTATCCGTAAAGCGGGTAGCTCATGGGCTAAAGCACAAGCTGCTGGTCATAACGTTGCTGAAATCGCTGACGCAGTCAAAGCTGCTGACGTTGTGATGATTTTGTTGCCAGATGAAAACATGGCACAAATTTACGAAGCTGAGGTTGCACCTAACTTGAAAAAAGGCGCTGCATTAGCATTCGCTCACGGCTTCAACATTCATTACAACCAAATCGTGCCACGCCAAGACATGGACGTGATTATGATTGCACCAAAAGGCCCAGGCCACACAGTGCGCTCTGAATACCTCAAAGGCGGCGGCGTTCCTTCATTGATTGCGGTTTACCAAGATGCCTCAGGCAAAGCGAAAGACATCGCATTATCATACGCTGCAGCTAATGGCGGCACTAAAGGTGGCGTGATTGAAACTGACTTCCGCGAAGAAACAGAAACAGACTTGTTCGGCGAACAAGCGGTATTGTGTGGTGGCGCTGTTGAATTAGTGAAAGCTGGTTTCGAAACTTTGGTTGAGGCTGGTTACGCGCCTGAAATGGCATACTTCGAATGCTTGCACGAATTGAAATTGATTGTGGACTTAATGTACGAAGGCGGTATCGCGAACATGAACTACTCAATCTCAAACAACGCTGAATACGGCGAATACGTGACTGGTCCTAAAGTGATTAACGATGAATCACGTTGGGCAATGAAAGAAGCTTTGGAAAACATCCAAAACGGTGAATACGCTAAGAAATTCATCTTGGAAGGCCGTACAAACTATCCAGAAATGACAGCACGTCGTCGATTAAATGCAATGCACCCAATCGAAAAAGTGGGCGGTCAATTACGTTCTATGATGCCTTGGATTGCTAAAAACAAATTAGTTGATCAATCTAAAAACTAATTTAGGCGCACACTAAGCGTTATCGCTTAAAATAGAAGGGCAAGGTGGCAACACCCTGCCCTTTTTACTTTTATACAGTTGAGATTTTTGTGAGCGCTAAGTTAAAAGTTTTACCGCAGTACATCATCCCCAAACAAGCCATCACAGCACTTGCGGGCAAGCTAGCTTCTGCCAAAGCGGGCAAGCTTACTACTGCCGTCATTAAGTGGTTTGTAAAACGCTACCAAGTGAATATGACCGAAGCAGCAGAGCCCAGTATTGAAGCTTACCAAAGCTTTAATGAGTTCTTCACCCGCCCTTTGAAAAAAGGTGCAAGACGTATTAGCAAAGCAGATTTCATTTGCCCAGTTGATGGCGCAATTAGCCAATTTGGCGATATTAAAGCCGATCAAATTTTCCAAGCCAAAGGTCACCAATACTCAACACTCGCTATGCTGGCTGGCGATAAGAACTTAGCTGCTAGCTTTCAAGATGGCCATTTCGCCACACTTTATTTAAGCCCTAAAGACTATCACCGCATACACATGCCTTGTGATGGAAGCCTTAAAAGCATGACTTACGTGCCAGGCGATTTGTTTTCGGTCAATCCAACCACAGCACAAGGCGTACCAGGTTTATTTGCCAGAAACGAACGGGTCATTTGTCAGTTTGATTCAGCACATGGAACTTTTGTGCTGATATTAGTTGGTGCAACGATAGTTGGTAGCATGGCAACGGTTTGGCATGGCGTCATCAACCCGCCAAGACTAGGCAGTGTAAACACTTGGACTTATGAAAACCAAAGCATCTCACTGAAACAAGGCGAAGAAATGGGGCGCTTTTTACTCGGCTCAACCGTGGTCATGCTATTCCCAGCAAACACTCTGTCATTTAACAGCGCATGGAAGCCAGAAAAACCTATCAAGCTAGGTGAGAAAATGGCCGACTCTGTTAAGCCTTAAAAGAACAGAACCAACAAAAAAGCCGCTTAAAGCGGCCTTTCCAAAGTTCATTTATTCAGTGACAATGCGCTGAGGGTTTTGGGCTCTTTGCTTGGTACGTTCATTACTGCCCAAGTGCACAGCCAACTCATTAAGTGCCAAGCGATAAACATCACGCTTAAACTCAATCACGCTTTCCATCGGCACCCAATACTCGCTCCAGCGCCAAGCATCGAACTCTGGATGTGGCGTTGCACGAAGCGACACATCGCTATCACGCCCGACTAAGCGCAATAAAAACCAAATTTGCTTTTGGCCTTTATAGCTGCCACGCCACTCACGCTTAATCCAACTCGTCGGCACGTCATAGCGCAACCAGTCGCGCGTGCGACCTAGAATTTTTACATGCTCAGGGCGCAATCCAACCTCTTCCATCAGCTCTCGATACATGGCTTCTTCTGGGCTTTCGCCTTGTTTTATGCCACCTTGTGGGAACTGCCAAGAGTGTTCGCGGATGCGTTTACCCCAAAAAACCTGATTATTGGCATTGCTAATAATAATGCCAACATTCGGGCGATATCCATCGCGATCTATCATCACAAACAACCTTAATAATTTAGTGTAATTTTTTCATACTTCGGCTGATATTGAAAGGCATGGTTTCAATATCAGCCTTATAAAATCTCAATGCCCCGTCAATTCACGCTTTATGAGCAGCTTTATTATTTCTAGGTCGACCACCACAAATCAGGCGCGTTAAATAAGTAAATGCAAGTTAGAATACAACCCAACACCTTAATAAGCCCACCCATTGAAACTACCTAGCAAAAACATCTTTTTAGCCATCATCAGCTTATGCATATCAAGCTTTATGAGCCTATGTTTTGCGGGTACCGCTTACATCACCAACCAAGGCGAAAACACTGTCTCAGTAATTGACACCAACACCAACCAAGTCATCAGCACCATTAAAGTAGGATTAAAACCTGTGGGTGTTGCAGTATCAGCGGTTAACCATCGTGTTTATATTTCAAACGTGGATGGGCAAAGCATTTCAGTCATCGACACCACTAAAAATAAGCTGATTAACACCTATCCAATTAAAGGCTCACCTGTAGGCTTAGTGATATCACCCGACAGCAAAACACTCTATGTGGCCGACTGGACGGACGACCGCATTTACGTGTTAGATGCAATCACCTTAAAAGCACAAGCGGAGATCAAAGATGGCAAAGCGCCTGCAGGGATGGTAATCAGCCCAGATGGTAAAAAACTCTACATCGCCAATCGCGATACTAACGATGTCGCTATTATCGACACCACCACTCGTCAAATCAGCAATCGCATCGCCGTCGGCAAACACCCCTTTGGTTTAGCACTTAGCAAAAATGGTAACGAGCTTTATGTCGTCAATGTCATCAGTAATACCGTTTCGGTCGTCAACACCACCAGCTTAAAAAGCGAAAGCATTCATGTGGGGGAACACCCTTATTGCGTCACGCCAAGCAAAGATGGGCTTCTCTTATTTGTGACCAACACCCAAGACGATAGCGTTTCGGTGATTGAGCTCGCTAAAAAACAAAGCGTTGCGACGATTAAAGTAGGCGAGGTGCCCGAAGGAATTAGTACAGATGAGCTCACAGGCAATATTTACGTCGCCAATTGGGCAAGCAACCAGTTGAGCGTAATTGATGGACAATCGCAAAAGCTCATCACCCAAATTAAAACGGGTGAGAAAAGTCGGGCGTTTGGCCAGTTTATCTTGCAAACAAGCCCTCAATAAAAGGCGTTTTTAATGAAAAATCATCGTAAAAAACCCCAAATTTAGGTAAAGTGATAAGTTAAGTTTTTGCAGGTTTTGAAGTTGTTTTAAGCGTTAAAAAGTAGTTAATTTTTAGAGTCATTAATATTTGGAGAAATTCGCATGAAAAAAGTACTCGCACTCATCGCCATGGCAATTTTGCCGCTTACCGCAGCAGCCCACGGCCCTAGCCCTCAAAAAGTAGAAAAAGAAATCGTCATTAAAGCTGATCCAGCTAAAGTTTGGGCTTTGGTTAAAGATTTCGGCAACTTGCAAAAATGGCATCCAGCAGTGGCTAGCACTAAGCTAGAAACTAAAAAAGATGAAAATGGCGATATGCAAACTTACCGCACATTGACGCTTAAAGGTGGCGGCACGATCTACGAAAAACTTCGTGGTGCAGACGACAAAGACATGCAATTGAAATATGAAATCGTTTCTGGCGTATTGCCAGTGGCTGATTACAACGCAAAAATGACGGTTAAAGCAGGCCCTGGCGCTGGCGAAACAACAGTGGTTTGGATGGCACGTTTCTACCGTGTATACAAACTTAACCCACCTATCCCAGCTGGTCAAGATGATGAGTCTGCAATCAATGCTGTGACTGGCGTATTTGAAGCAGGTCTACCAGCACTTAAAGCATTGGCTGAATCCAAATAACTTTTAGCTGACTGTTTCAAACACTTAAAAAGCCTCGATTTTTCGGGGCTTTTTTAATATGCGTGTCACCTTTAAAAATGTCAAAATACAACCCTACTCATTCAATTGCTTCCACCTATATGTCTTCAGCCATTCCAAATCTTGAAACTATCATCATTGAAACCTCAATGCCGATTAAACACAGCGTGATTTGGCTGCATGGCTTAGGGGCTGATGGGCATGATTTTGCACCTATCGTGCCTGAGCTCAACATGCCCAACACGCGGTTTATTTTTCCACATGCGCCGCACAAACCTATCACGATGAACAATGGTTATGAGATGCGCGCTTGGTATGATTTATTTGGCCTGAGTTTGCAACACCAGCAAGATGAAGCGGGTATGCGTGAAATGCAGAAAAGCATTGAGGCTTTAATTGCCAACGAAGTGGGGCAAGGCATTAGCGAAAACAACATCGCGTTGGCTGGCTTTTCGCAAGGCGGTGCAATGGCTTTATTTACTGCACTTCGCCATCCAAAAAGATTAGCTGGGGTATTGGCACTTTCGACTTACGTCTGCCTCAAAGAAAAGTTGGCGGACGAAGCCAACCCAGCCAACCAAGATGTGCCTATTTTGATGGCGCACGGCAGTTTTGATAGCGTGATTACGCTAGACACCTGTTTGATTTCACGCCACTTGCTGGAAAGCCTCAATTACAAACTTGAGTGGCACGAATACCCAATGGCACATTCTGTTTGCACAGAAGAGATTGATGATATTTCACGTTTTCTAAGCAAGGTTTTTAAGGCCGAATAGGTTAAAATGTCGTATGACTAAACATCTCACAGAATCCACCTCCGAATTGCTTGATGTGACCTTTGAAGCCGCCGTGAGCGAGCTTGAAACTATTGTCAGCCAAATGGAATCCAAACAATTGCCTTTGCAAGATACCCTCGCCGCTTTTAAACGCGGCACAGCTTTGTTGCAACATTGCCAAAGAACCTTGGCCGAAGTTGAACATCAAGTGCGTATTTTGAGCGACGACGGCAAGACACAAGAATTACAGGCATACCAAGACCACGATTAAGATGGATTTAAGCAACGACTTTCAATGCTGGGCAACAGCCATACAGCAGCGCACCGAACAAGCGCTAGATAAAGCCCTGCCAGCTGCGAACATTACCCCAAACAAACTGCACGAAGCCATGCGCTATGCAACGCTTGGCGGTGGAAAACGTGTGCGTGCTTTGTTAGCGCATGCCGCCGGCGAGTTTTGTGGGGCGGATGCCAATAAGATTGACCAAGCCGCGATTGCCGTTGAGATGATTCACGCTTATTCATTAGTGCATGACGACATGCCGTGCATGGATGATGATGACTTGCGTCGCGGTAAGCCTTCATGCCACAAACAATTTGATGATGCGACTGCGCTACTTGTGGGCGATGCTTTGCAGAGCTTGGCTTTTCAAGTGCTCTCAGCGCCTAATTTACATGTGGATGCTGAACATCAAATCAACATGATTCATCTATTGGCAGTTGCCAGTGGTTCACGCGGCATGGCTGGCGGACAAGCGATTGATTTAGCAAGCGTGGGGGAGTCGCTATCTCAAACTGAGCTTGAGTTTATGCACATCCACAAAACAGGCGCATTGATTCGTGCAGCAGCTTTGCTTGGTGCTTATAGCGCAAGTGCTTTAGATGAAAAGCGTATTTCAGCAATTGACCATTACGCGCAATCAATTGGTCTTGCATTCCAAGTGGTGGATGACATTTTAGATACCGAAGCCGATACCGCAACGCTAGGCAAAACCGCAGGCAAAGATGCAGACAGCAACAAGCCAACCTATGTGACCATATTGGGTTTAGGTCGCGCAAAAGCGCTTGCACAAGAACTTTATGGCAGTGCAATTGAGCCATTGAAAGCTTATGGCGAGGATGCGACAAGACTTGTTCAGCTCGCACAATTTATTACTCAACGAGGCTTTTAATGGCGGCTGAATACCCTTTACTCGACACCGTCCACATGCCAGAGCAACTTCGCCATTTGTCGCGCAAACAATTGCCTGAACTTGCCAAAGAGCTGCGTGAGTTTTTAGTAGAAAGCGTGTCGCAAACAGGTGGGCATTTATCTTCCAACCTAGGCGTTGTTGAGCTCACGATTGCTTTGCATTATGTATTCAACACACCCGAAGATAGATTGGTGTGGGATGTGGGTCATCAAACCTATCCGCACAAAATTCTTACAGGTCGCCGCGATGCAATGAGCGCATTACGCAAGCCTGGCGGAATTGCCGGTTTTCCTCGCCGCAACGAAAGCGTATTCGACACCTTTGGCACAGGGCACTCCAGCACCTCAATTTCTGCCGCGCTCGGCATGGCAATTGCCGCACAACAAACTGGGTCAGACCGCCGTGCAGTAGCGATTATTGGCGATGGTGCGATGACTGCTGGCATGGCCTTTGAAGCCCTGAACAATGCGGGCGCGATGGATGCCAACTTGCTAGTCATT
Source organism: Pseudomonadota bacterium (assembly GCA_046047035.1). Classification (GTDB taxonomy): domain Bacteria; phylum Pseudomonadota; class Gammaproteobacteria; order Burkholderiales; family Methylophilaceae; genus Methylopumilus_A. The sequence goes on along the minus strand of JBJOIS010000007.1, from coordinate 67,832 downwards.
TTGAACGACAACGACATGTCGATTTCACCCAATGTGGGCGCGCTTCAAAACTATTTAGCTAGGCTTCTTTCTGGCAGACTTTATACCAATGTTCGTAAATCTGGTGAGCGCGTATTAGGCGTGATGCCGCCAGTCTTGGAGTTTGCAAAACGCGCAGAAGAGCACGTTAAAGGTATGGTGACACCAAGTACATTGTTTGAAGAATTTGGCTTTAATTACATTGGCCCGATTGATGGTCATGATTTAGACACGCTGATTGCCACGCTCAACAATATTAAAAAGCTTCAAGGTCCGCAATTTTTACATATCGTGACTGAAAAAGGTCGCGGCTATGCCCCTGCTGAAAACGAGCCAGGCAAGTTTCATGGCGTAGGTAAGTTCAATCCAGAAGATGGCTGTGCGATTAGCAGCTCAAGCAAAAAAACCTACACACAAGTATTTAGCGATTGGCTTGTAGACATGGCCGCAAAAGATGAGCGTTTAATCGGCATTACCCCTGCCATGTGTGACGGCTCTGGCATGAATGACTTTGCGGCGGCTTACCCTAAACGATTTTACGATGTAGGCATTGCAGAACAGCACGCGCTAACTTTTGCGGCGGGCATGGCTTGTGATGGTTTAAAACCAGTTGTCGCGATTTACTCGACATTTTTACAACGTGCTTACGACCAATTAATCCACGATATTGCACTCCAAAATCTACCTGTCGTTTTTGCAATTGACCGTGCCGGCTTAGTGGGTGCTGATGGTCCAACCCATGCGGGCAGCTTTGATTTAAGCTTCTTACGTTGTATCCCAAATATGGTAGTGATGACGCCAAGTGATGAGCAAGAGTGTCGTCAAATGCTGACAACCGCATTCCATTTCGATGGCCCAAGCGCAGTGCGCTACCCTCGCGGTGGTGGTCCTGGTGCGACGATTGAAAACGACCTTACCTCATTACCAATTGGCAAAGGTGAACTCCGTCGCCAAGGTAAGAAAATTGCGATTTTGGCTTTTGGTAGCATGCTCGCACCAGCACTTGATGCCGCAGAAAAGCTCAATGCGACAGTCGCCAATATGCGCTTCGTGAAGCCATTAGACATTGCGCTTGTGCAGTCACTAGCCAACAGCCACGACCTGATTGTGACCATAGAAGAGAACGCCATTATGGGTGGCGCAGGCGCCGCAGTGATGGAGGCCATGCAGGCATTAAATATTGCGACACCAACGCTATGTTTAGGCTTGCCAGATACATTCATTGAGCACGGTGTGCATGAAACCATGTTGGCAGAATGCGGTCTTGATGCTAAGGGCATCGTGACCTCAATTGAGAAAAAATTAACCGAGTGATATACTCAAGTATTAGTGCTAGATATTGATAAATTCAGGAAACCCATGAGCCAAGATCACAACTTACCTATCGAAGATGTACAAAACACGCCGGACGTGCGTCATTTGGCAATTGATAAGGTAGGCATTAAATCTATTCGCCACCCTGTTAAAGTGAAAGACAAGACAGGCGGCGTTCAGCACACTGTCGCCATGTTCGATATGTATGTGCATTTGCCGCACAACTTTAAAGGCACGCACATGTCTCGCTTTGTTGAAATCCTCAACATGAATGAGCGTGAGATTTCAATTGAATCATTCGAGACCATTTTGCGTGAAATGGTAAAACGCCTAGAAGCTGAATCTGGCTATGTGCAAATGACTTTCCCGTACTTCGTAAACAAATCTGCCCCTGTATCAGGCGTGCAAAGCTTGCTCGATTACGAAGTGACATTTATCGGCGAAATCAAACAAGGTAAATTCGATATCACCGTTAAAGTATTAGTGCCTGTGACTAGCCTTTGTCCATGCTCGAAAAAGATTTCAGACTACGGCGCGCACAACCAACGCTCACATGTCACTGTAACCGCGCTGATTAACGATTTCATTTGGGTGGAAGACATTATTCGCATGGTCGAAGAACAAGCCTCTTGTGAGCTTTATGGCCTGCTTAAACGCCCTGATGAGAAGTTTGTGACTGAGCGCGCTTACGACAACCCTAAGTTTGTAGAAGACATGGTGCGTGACGTTGCCGCGGTGTTGAATGAAGAGAAACGGATTGATAAATTCGTGGTTGAATCTGAAAATTTCGAGTCCATCCATAATCACTCGGCTTATGCGTTGATAGAGAAGGACAAAAGAGCAAGCTAAGTTCGAAGACGAGAGATTTCGGTGTAGGCTAACCTTTTGGTTAAGTGAGCAAAGCGAACGGCCGAAACCAAAATTTCGAGTCTATTCATAATCACTCGGCTTATGCGTTGATTGAAAAAGACAAACGCATTTAATTAACTTTCAGCATTAAAAAAGCCAGCTCAATTGATTTGGTTTTTTTACTTTAGAGCTTCGCCTTTTTCGGCATCACCCAAATAAAGCACAAACAGCCAAGCAAGCCAAAGATACCTGAAATGGTGAAAGTCCAACTTGAACCTAAGGCCTCCCAAGCATAGCCGCTGACCAGTCCACCAAACGTACCACCCATGCCATAAGAAACGCTGGTATAAAGCCCCTGTCCTTTTGATTGATGACGGCCTTTGAAGTGCTGATGCGTCATCGCCACAGCGGCGGCGTGATAAGAACCAAAAGTAGCTGCATGCAAGACTTGTGCAAACAGCACTATCCACCACCAATCCACCGCCCAGCCAATTAAATTAAAGCGCACAAAGGCAATAAATAAGCTGACGAGCAAAATATTCTTTAGACCGAAGCGCTTGGTCAGTTTTGGCATCCATAAGAAAATCAAAATCTCAGCGATGACGCCCAATGCCCAAAGCAAACCAACATTCGCTTTACTATAACCATGGTCAACCAAGTAAATAGAGTAAAACGTGTAATACACGCCATGCGCAGCAGCCATCATAAAACAAGCGGCCAACAAGGCCAGCACTTCGCGCTGACGCATAATCGCCCATATGGAGCGGTCATCAGTATGATGCGGCTCTATTTTTGGCTCTGGAATATTGCGAGAGAACACCAAGACCGCAAACATCATGCCGAGCACAGCCCACAGCAATAAGCGAATATTGAAGATATCGAGCAAGTAACCAAGACCAATCACCGCAACGATAAAGCCAATAGAACCCCACATGCGGATATGGCCGTATTTATCAAAACTGTCCGCCAAATGCCCTAGCGTGACTGTTTCGATTAAAGGTAAAGACGCACTCCAAAAGAAGCTGAGCAACAGCATGACAGCAAACAGCCAGGCATAGCTTGTGCCAACAAATACCCCAACATAAGAGAGCAAGCTAAGCGCGGATAACCACTGAATGATGGAAACGCGTTGCCCAAGATGGTCAGCTAGCCAGCCCCACAAGCTAGGCGAAAAAATACGCGCCACTTGAAACAGTGACATGAGCACTGCGATTTGGAATGGGGCAAAAGCGAGTGATTTTAGATAAAGGCTCCAATACGGCGAAAAGGAGCCTACAAATGCAAAGTAAGCGAAATAAAAAGCGGAAAGGCGCCAATAAGGGAGTTGCATATCAGGCCTATAAAATGAATTAGATGGTTTTTAGGCCTGAATGGACATCAGCATTTTGAGCGCGATTGCGAAGCGCATGGTCGATTAACACCAAAGCTAACATCGCTTCAACGATAGGTGTGGCGCGGATGCCCACACATGGGTCGTGACGACCTGTGGTTTGCATCATCACTGGCTGACCGTTTTTATCAATGGAATTACGCTCTTGCGGAATACTTGAAGTTGGCTTGAACGCTACATTCACGTTAATGTTTTGGCCACTAGAAATGCCACCCAAAATACCGCCTGCATGATTCGTTGCAAAGCCATTGGGTGTGAGTTCATCGCTGTGAACACTGCCACGCTGAGCAATAGATTCAAAGCCAGCACCAATCTCAACGCCTTTTACTGCATTAATGCCCATCATGGCATAAGCAATTTCAGCATCTAAACGATCAAAAATAGGCTCACCCCAACCCACTGGCACACCCTCGGCAATGACAGTAATTTTTGCGCCAACAGAATCACGCTCAGAACGCACATTGTCTAGATAAGCTTCTAGCTCAGGCATCATCGCCATATTAGGCGTGAAAATTTTGTTATCTGGGTGCTGCAAATCATCCCAACTCGCAAAAGGAATATTGAGTTCACCAAGTTGGCTCAAGTAGGCACGAATCGTCACGCCATATCGTTGCTTCAACCATTTTTTAGCAATCGCACCAGCGGCAACGCGCACTGCGGTTTCGCGGGCACTTGAGCGGCCACCGCCACGATAGTCACGGATGCCATATTTTTGCGTGTAAGTGTAGTCGGCATGACCTGGACGGAAGGTGTCCATAATCTTGCTGTAATCTTGACTGCGTTGGTCTGTGTTGCGAATCAATAAACCAATCGGCGCGCCTGTGGTTTTGCCTTCAAATATACCAGAGAGAATCTCAACGCTATCCGCTTCGCTACGTTGCGTCACATGACGAGAAGTGCCCGGTTTACGTCTATCCAAATCAATCTGCAAATCTTCTGCCGAAAGTTCCAAGCCTGGAGGACAGCCATCCACCACACCACCGATGGCAGCGCCGTGTGATTCACCAAATGAGGTGAGCGTAAATAATGTACCAATGGTATTACCAGACATAAGATTTCTCTTTAATTAGCGCAACAAATAAGCATAAGTTTACCATAAGCCACATGCGCGTTGCGGCGCTGAAATAGTGCATAGCAATTGAATAAAACCCGAGACTGCACCGATTTAAACCTGACGCCACGTGCCTAATGGCAAATCATCTAAGGTGTGATTGCCAATGGCATAGCGAATCAAGCGTAAGGTTGGAAAGCCAACTTTTGCGGTCATGCGACGCACTTGGCGATTTTTTCCTTCTGAAATTTTAATCTCCAGCCATGTGGTGGGGATGGCCTTGCGCTCTCTAATTGGCGGGTTGCGAGGCCATAATATCGCAGGCTCAGGAATAATGTTGACTTGCGCTGGGGCTGTCACAAAATCACCCAAATCCACCCCTTTTAAAAGTGGCATTAAATCTGCTTGTGTAGGAGCGCCCTCGACTTGCGCCCAATAAGTTTTGATTTCTTTGTACTTTGGGTGCGAAACACGGTGTTGAAGTGCGCCATCATCGGTTAAAATAAGCAAACCTTCACTATCCGTATCAAGTCTGCCAGCGGCATAAATATTTGGGATAGCAATATAATCAGCCAATGTTTCGTGATTTTCGTGTGCACTAAATTGACACACCACGCCGTAGGGCTTATTGAACAGAATTAACATAGCACTCAGTTTTTAATTTTTTAAGATTTTTATTTTTCAAGTTTTAATACATAGGGTTTATCAAGCATGTCATCCAAAATCGTGGTTCCAAACTTTGGTGAAAAAATCACCGTTAACGCAGATAACACTTTGAATGTGCCTAATCAGCCCATTATCCCATTTATTGAGGGTGATGGCATCGGGGTCGATATTACGCCACCAATGCAAAAGGTGGTGGATGCGGCTGTTGAGAAGGCGTACGGCGGCAAAAAGAAAATCGCTTGGATGGAGGTTTTTGCTGGCGAAAAAGCAACTAAGGTTTACGACAAAGACACTTGGCTGCCTGAAGAGACCATGAAAGCTGTGAAAGATTACGTTATCTCAATCAAAGGCCCGCTCACAACACCAGTGGGCGGTGGCATTCGTTCACTTAACGTGACATTGCGCCAAGAACTGGACTTATACGTTTGCTTGCGCCCAATTCAATATTTCACTGGCGTTCCTAGCCCTGTGAAGCACCCAGAAAAAACCGACATGGTGATTTTCCGTGAAAACACAGAAGATATTTATGCTGGCATTGAATGGGCTGCTGGTACACCTGAAGCTGAGAAGGTCATTAGCTTTTTGAGTGACATGGGTATGCGCAAAAAAATCCGCTTCCCAGAGTCTTCAGCGATTGGCATCAAGCCAGTTTCAGTAGATGGTAGCAAACGCCTAATCCGTAAAGCGATTCAATACGCGATTGATAACAACCGTAAATCTGTGACCATTACCCACAAGGGCAACATCATGAAGTTCACCGAAGGTGGCTTTAGAGACTGGGGTTACGAACTTGCTAAGCAAGAATTTGGCGCAGTGGAAATTGATGGCGGTCCTTGGTGCAAACTGCCTAATGGCATCATCATTAAAGACTGTATCGCTGATGCATTCTTACAAGAAATCTTGTTGCACCCTAGCGATTACGATGTGGTGGCTGCACTTAACTTAAACGGCGACTACATGTCTGACGCGCTTGCTGCACAAGTCGGCGGCATTGGTATTGCGCCTGGTGCAAACTTATCCGATACAGTTGCAATGTTTGAAGCCACACACGGCACAGCGCCTAAGATTGCGGGTAAGGACATTGCCAACCCAAGCTCAATCATCCTTTCCGCTGAAATGATGCTACGTCATTTAGGCTGGGTAGAAGCGGCTGACTTAGTACTAAAAGGCGTGGGTAAAGCGATTAGTGCTAAACGTGTCACGCATGACTTCTCATCTCAAATGGAAGGGGCAACACAAGTAGGTAGTGCACAATTTGGCGAGGAAATTATCAGCCAAATGTAAATCGCTGATTTAGACGTCATAAAAAAAAGGCTTGAAGCGAATCACTTCAAGCCTTGTTTAATCTTAGCAACATTAAAGTTTAGCTAAGATTTTATTCAGGTTAATTAACCTTTTTGAATGTTAGAAGCTTGTTTGCCCTTAGGGCCTTCAGTCACATCAAAGCTCACGCGTTCACCTTCTTTTAAACTCTTGAAGCCAGAATCTACAATCGCTGAGAAGTGAGCGAACAAATCATCGCCGCCATCATCAGGTGTAATAAAACCAAAACCTTTTGCATCATTGAACCACTTTACGCTACCTGTTGCCATTTGTTACTTCCTTACTAAACTAAAAAGGGAGGCACCCCCAAAAGTTTGCATTTCAAAATACCAATTCTGTTTGTACAGCATGATCTAAATTCGAAATCTCAAACGCCTGTTCGCTTTTTTACTTTTTCTTGTTTTGGCTGTCAAGAATTTTTACATTCTTATTTCTTAGGCGACGCAACCAAAGCCTTATCAATTTCAGCCGCAGGATAAGCACCTAACATACGCTTTCCATCAGCAAAGAAAATTGTCGGCGTACTTGTTACACCCAATCGACGAGCCAAAGCCGCAACCTTATCAATGGGCGCATCACAACTAGCAGTTTTCTTGGGCAACTGATTGTTCAGTGCCCAATCTTGCCAAGCTTTATTTCTATCAGAAGCACACCAAATAGCCTTGGCTTTGTTAGCCGCATCAGGATGCAACTGCTCCAAAGGCATCAAGAAAGTGTAAATCGTCACGTCAGTAATATTGCTCAACTCATTTTGTTCCAAACGCTTACAAAATGGACAATCAGGGTCTGAAAACACCGCCATTTTGCGGCTGCCATTGCCCTTCACCACTTTGATCGCTTGATCAAAAGGCAAGGCTGAAAAATCAATCTTGGACAAATCCGCCAAGCGATCACCCGTCACATCTTTTTTAGTTTTCGAATCGACCAAATGGCCTTCGGCAATCAAAAAGCTAAATTTTTCATCGGTGTAAACAATTTGGCCGTTCATGTACACCTCATAAAGACCTGCATAAGGTGTCTTCACAACGCTTTCTACTGACATTTTTGGGTAAGCCGCTTCAACGGCTTTTTTAAGCGAAGCTTCATCCGCCCAAACGCTTGCAGCGTAAATTAAAAGAGTTGCTGCAATGAGTGATTTTTTTAACATGTTTTTCCTATTAAATTTCTTATCGTTTTTTGTGAAAGATTTAAATCAGCGCTTGCTTCATCAAAGCGCGTTTAAGCATTGGATGATTATTCGGTAAGCTCAAACCCCAATTGCGGGCGGCTCTGACTAAAGCATGTTTGCTATCGAAGGCGCCATATAGTCCATGCGTTAAACCTTGCATCGCCAACACATCGGCTTTTCTAGCACGTTCATAGCGACGAAGCACAAATCGATCGCCAATGTCTGCCAACGGATTTCGCTCAGCAAGCACCTGTGCCAACTCCACCACATCACGGAAACCAAGATTCACGCCCTGACCTGCCATCGGATGGACTTGATGCGCTGCATCACCCACCAGCGCAAGTCTATTAGCAATGAGTGCACTCGCGTTTTGCTTTACCAGCGGAAAAGCAACCGCAGGCGTAATGCAATGCATTTTACCCAACGTATTGCCACCAGCTTGTGCCACCTGCTCATCCAGTTCGGCTAGACTTAATGCCATTAAATTTTGCGGATGCTTGGTAGAGAACACCATCGAAATTCTATTTCCTGTCAAAGGCAACCAAGCCAAAATTCCATCGTCCACAAACCATTGTCTTGCGATATTTTGATGCGGTAACTCCACTTCGAAATTAGCAACAACGCCGACATGCTCATACACGGTTTTTTGTTGGCTTAAGCACGCTTGCGCTCGCACCCAAGAGTTACCGCCGTCAGCGGCAATCATCAGTTTTGCTGTTAACTGCTGGCCATCCGCTAGCTGTAAAGTGGCTTCTTGCTCATTCAATTCAACTGAAGCCCCTTCAACGCCAATCAACACATCCACATCTAATGTTTGTAGTTCATCCCATAGCGCTTGCTGCAACGCGCTATTTTCAAGGATGTACCCAAGGTTATTCGCAAAAGCATCTTCCGCATTGAAATTTAAAGGCTCAGCATTCTCATCGCCCCAAATTTGCATATCGTCAATCGGCGTAATTCTTTCGGCGTTCATGCGTTGCCAAACGCCTAAATCCTTAAGCCAATCTGCATTACCGGGGCTAATTGCATAAATACGGCTATCCCACTCACCATTGGCCAATTCAACCAAAGGTGATTTTCTATCTACCAGCGCCACTGTAAAGCCTTGCTTAGCCAAAGCCAAAGCCGCAGAAGCGCCTACCAAAGCGGCACCTACAATCACGATATCGTAATGATTTGTCCTTGCGCTCACTTAGCCTCGACTCCCAAAACTCATTTTTCTGACTAAACGAGATTTCACAGGCTTGAGTAAATCAAGCATCCCCAAGCTCATGCCGCGCAGTCCTGAAACGCCAACAATATCGTTAGAGAACAAATTGACTAAAAAGTCAGTAAACATCAAGCCACGTTTGGTATCCGTTTTACGGCCTTGCTGATAAGCACGCATCATTGCATCCCGCCCCCAAGCCTCTGGTGAGGTTTGTGCAATTTGTTGCGCCAACTCATAAGCATCTCGCAAGCCAACGTTAAAGCCTTGCCCAGCCACGGGGTGCATAGTTTGCGCGGCATTGCCAATGACAACCAAATGCGGCGCGGTAACTGGATTGAGATATGAAAGTTTAAGTGGGAAAGTAAGACGCTTGCCCACACTTAAAAATCGTCCGACACGGTCCCCAAAGTGCTGATGCAATTGATTCAAAAACTCAGCATCGTCGATCGCCATGACTTCAGCTACCTCCGCTTGTTTGCCCGTCCACACCAATGAAAAGTCTTCGCCATTTGGCAACAATGCAACGGGCCCCATAGGCGTAAAACGCTCATAAGCGATATTGTCATGCGGCAATTCGCATTGCACTTTGGTCACCAGTGCATCGTGCCCATACATTTTGGTTTCACGCTGTATGCCAGGAATATCACCCAAGCTGCGGCCGCCGTCAGCCAGCACCAAGAGTGCGCTACTTAACAGTTGTGATTGCGATTGATGGTTAAAACTGACGGTCGCTTTTTCAAGCGATGGCTCAATATGCGTCGCTTCAGCTTCGTAAATGATATTCACACCATTAAAGCCAGACAAAGCGTCATCTAAAGCTTGCGTAAGTGCTCCATAAGAAAGCACATAACCCAAAGATGGTAAATCGTGGTCTTGAGCTTTAAGCAAGCTGCGCCCAAAGCTGCCGCGCTGTGAAATGTGAATGGTGTTAATGGCTGTGGCTTGGCGCTCTAATTTTTTCCAAACGCCTAACTTTTCCAGAATTGCACGACTACCGTATGAAAGCGCTAAAGCACGCTGGTCTTGATAAGCGGCGCCTTTGGCTCGCGCTTCTAACATGGTCGCTGCGATACCTTTGTGCTGAAGCGTCAGCGCTAAAGTTGCGCCTACGGGGCCGCCACCAACGATAATCACCGACTCAGTCATCGCGCATCAAGGCCTCAATCTCAGCCACCGTTTTTGGGGCAGCTTTGGTGATAATTTCACAGCCGCTTTCGGTCACGACTACATCATCTTCAATTCGGATGCCGATGTTCCAAAAATGCTCAGGCACATTATCCGCAGGGCGCACATAACAGCCAGGCTCCACGGTCAAAGCCATGCCTTTTTCCAACATGCGCCAATTGCCTTGTCTGTCTTTATACTCGCCAGCATCATGAACATCCAAGCCCAACCAATGGCCAGTGCGGTGCATATAAAACTGACGGTAGCTACCTGTTTCAAGCACTTCTTCAGGACTGCCCTTACAAAGACCAAAATCAATAAAACCGCGAATAAGCACATCTAGAGCCGCTTCATGCGGCGCATTCCAGTGATTACCTGGTGACACTTTAGCAATTGCTGCGGCTTGAGAAGCTAACACCAACTCATACAAATCTTTTTGCGCCGCGGTGAATTTTCCATTCACAGGGAAAGTGCGGGTAATATCTGAGGCATAACCATGTAGCTCGCAGCCCGCATCAATCAAGAGCAAATCACCATCACGTAATTGGGCGTTATTGGCGTTGTAATGCAAGGTGCAAGCATTGGGGCCACCTGCAACGATACTGGTATATGCTGGCGCTTGCGCGCCTCGACGGTAAAACTCATGCAGAAATTCCGCCTCAACTTGATACTCCATCATGCTAGGCTTGGCAAATTGCATGGCACGCTGATGTGCCGCTGCAGCGATATTGGCTGACTGGCGCATGGTTTCAATTTCGTAAGCAGATTTACACAAACGCATTTCATCTAAATGCTTACGAACATCGACGATTTCATCTGGCGCACTCACGCCTGTTCTGGCTTGTGAGCGCAATTGATTGAGCCAAGCGGTGACACGACTATCCCAAGCTGGATCTGCACCTAAGCTGTAAAAAAGTTTAGATTGATTCGCGATTAATTTAGGCGCAATTTCATCTAATTGGTGAATAGAATAGGCTGCATCAATACCAAACTCAGCAACCGCCGCGGCAGGTCCATAGCGGAAGCCGTCCCAAATCTCACGTTCCATATCTTTATCACGGCAGAACAATACCGTTTTAGGCTCAGTGCCCGCGATGATAAATAAAACCGATTCAGGCTCTTTGAAAGCAGTGAGGTAGTAAAAGTAGCTATCAAAGCGGAATGGGTAATGACTATCGCGATTGCGAATGAGCTCAGGTGACGTAGGGATTATTGCTATGCCCTCGACCATTTTTTGCATCAAGCGATGACGTCTTGCACTAAATTCATTCAAATTAATTGCCATAAAATTTTCTTATTAATGACTTAATTGCTTATCCAAAAAGCTCAAGCGTTCTGGTGTGCCAATGTCGTGCCAAACGCCTTGATAATGCTCGCCTGTTACCAAGCCTTTTGCCATTGCCAACCTTAACAAAGGCGCAAGTTTTGCAGCTTGACCTTGCTCCACATCAACAAATAACGATGGATGATATATCCCGACACCAGAAAATGTGAGCTTATGGTTGCCTTGATTACTCACTTTTCCTGAATCTACAACAAAATCACCATCGAGATGTTGCGGCGGATTATCCACCATCACCAAATGCGCCAAGTTAGGCGACACTAATTGCAAAGCACCAAAGTCAACTTCAGTAAAAACATCACCGTTCACCACTAAAAATGGCGCGTCGCCAAACAACGGCAAGGCATTAGCAATGCCACCTGCGGTCTCTAGGGCGGTCGTTTCAGGGCTATACCGAATGCTCAAACCCCAAACACTTCCATCGCCCAACGCTTGTTCAATTTGTTCACCCAGATGCGCATGATTAATCACCACTTCTTTGAACCCTGCTTTAGCCAAACGTTCCAAATGCCAAACAATCAGCGACTTGCCGCCCACTTTCAAAAGTGGCTTAGGGGTGTGGTCCGTAAGAGGACGCATACGCTCTCCCCGACCAGCTGCTAAAATCATGGCTTTCATTAAAACGTATAGCCCGCTTTAAGCTCAACGCCTGCTAAGTTATCCAGCAATCGAAGCATCGGTTTTAATTCAATATAACGGTCGCAAACGCGGCGTAAATAATCCATCACCAAAGGCATGTCTTTCAAATAGCCATCTTTGCCATCACGATGGTAAAGCCTTGCGAATATGCCAAGCACTTTGATGTGGCGCTGCGCGCCCATCCATTCAAAATCACGGTAAAAATCTGCCACATCTTCTGGCACAGGCAAACCCGCTTTCCTTGCAGACTGCCAATAGCGGACTGCCCAATCTAAAACCTGGTCTTCTTCCCAGCTTATGTAGGCATCTTTGAGCAAAGAAACCAAGTCGTAAGTAATTGGCCCATATACCGCATCCTGGAAATCCAAAATGCCCAAATCATGAGAACCACTTTGCACCATCAAATTACGTGAGTGATAGTCTCTATGCACATACACTTTTGATTGCGCCAAGATGTTGGCATTAAGCAAATCAAAGGTTTTTTTCATGGTTTGTTGCTGAGCATCAGTTAATGTGACATTTAAATGCTTAGCCACATACCAATCTGGAAATAGGTCCATCTCACGAGTCAGCAGTGCTTCGTCATACTCTGGGAACACATTCGGCTTGCTTGCAAGCTGCATAGTCACCAAGGCATTACTTGCATCTCGATATAAATCAGCAGCCACTTCCAAGCCATTTGGCGCTTGTAGCGCACTTAAGAAAGTTGTGTTGCCCAAATCGGAAAGCAACAAAAATCCATTCGGAATATCTTGCGCAATAATCTTAGGCACGTTTAAACCAGCATCAGCAAAAACCTTGGCCACATGGACAAATGGCGTGCAATCTTCTTGTGGCGGAGGGGCGTCCATGGCGATATAAGTCACATCATCCACGGTCACTCTAAAGTAGCGTCTAAAGCTGGCATCAGCAGAAGCTGGCGCTATCTGATAAGGCGAGTTTTTCAATACTACGACCAACCATTCATTCAATTGCTTTAATCGTTCCAATTTATATATATCCATCAATAAAATTATTTAGGGCTAAAAACGCAAAAACTGCCATTTTTATTGTTCAAAAAAGCTAAAAAAACACATCTTTAGGCTATCATACTGGGGTAACAAATACGGCGTGTGAAAGACTATTTACTGTGCGATTTTATCACCCAAAAAGAAACCCGCGCTTACTTTAATATTCGCGAATACTGATATTGAAATTTACCTCTTTTATTTTTAGTGCAATCCTTGTGGTTTTGAGGACGCAAATTGCTTGGGCAGATGACATTGCGTCACCTGCAAGCGATTTAAAAAACAGCACGCCTGTTGGACTTGCGCTCGAACACGAGTTGCTGGCAGATAAGCCGTCGACTAATGAAAACACACAGCCCTCTATTGAAAAACCTGATGTGCGTATCAAACTGCGCATGAGCAAAAGCATCAATAATTTTGATGTGCTTAACACCCAAGACGAGACTGCAGAAATCGACCCGCTTACTTTCAAAAAAGAGGCGGATGCTGAAAATACCATGATTTCCAACGGCGCTGTCATTCTTGAAGGCGATCGACTCGAGGTACAACTAGATCGCAGCATGACTTCGCTAGGCAACGCATCGCTCAAAGCAGGTGGCAATGTTATTTTGGGCGACCGTATTGAGTTTGATCAGCAAAATCGCATCACACATTCAGTTGGTCACGCTTCCCTCGAGAGTGACGACAGCCTTGTAAAAGGCCCGTCATTTCACCTCAATATTGATAACAGCACAGGGGAGATGCCTAACGCCTCTTTTTTTATGTACAAACCACTTATCAAAATTTCACCTTTAGGCAGTTTGGGTGAAAAGTTATATGGGCAAAATCCGGCCCTTAACAACGATCTTTTGTCTGGTGTGATTGATAAAAACATGACCCCGGTAAATGTCGAAGCACAGCCAGCGACACCTAAAGACATTACTGATAGCGCTGATTCCAAAAAGGTAAGTTCCCGCGGTGATGCACAAATGTTATTTTTTGAGGGCGAATCTAAAAAAAGGTTGCTCAAGTCTCGTTACACCACCTGTGAGGTTGGCTCAGATGATTGGTATATCAAATCTGGCCAACTAAAGATCAATGACGAAACCAAAACAGCTGTGGCAACAAATGCGATCGTCGAATTTAAAGGCATGCCAATTCTTTACACGCCTTGGATTAACTTCCCTTATGCCAATCAACGTAAATCAGGGCTATTAGCGCCTACATGGGGTACTACTACCAAGAGTGGTTTTGAGGTCCTCACGCCATTTTATTGGAACATTTCACCGAACATGGATGCTACTTTTGCAAGTAGATACTTAAGTAAACGAGGCTTGCAAGGGCAAGGTGAACTTCGCTATTTAGAGGAAGATTATGCCGGCATTTTCGCTGCGGAATATTTGCCATCGGACGACATGACAAATCAAAACCGTTATTTTGCCAAAATCAAGCATCAACACAATTTTGGGAACGGATGGTCTGGTGGGGTTGATGCACAGAAAGTCTCTGATGACCAATATTTCTCAGACTTATCAACCCACATTATCACTACCAGTAAGGTAAACTTACTGCAACAAGCCAACATCAACTACTCAGGCGATATCTGGCAATTTGGCGCATTAGCTCAAAAATACCAAACTTTGGATAAAGCTTCATATCCATACCAACGCATGCCACAGTTCACACTAAACGGCAGCAAAGATTGGGATTGGGGCACAAGTCGAATCCAAAATCAGTTAACAAGGTTTGAATCTGACCCAAATTCAACACTCGGGGTTAAAGCGGGAACCCGCTTTAGCACATACCCAAGCATCAGCATTCCTATTACCAGACCTTATGGTTATGTCACACCAAAAATTGGGGTTAATTACACCAGTTACAGTTTGGACACCATCGATCCACTTTCTTCATCAGCATATGACAAGACCGCTGATCGAACACTCCCTATTTTTAGTGTAGACAGCGGATTATTCTTTGAGCGTGATACGCACATCGTCAGCAGAAGCTATACGCAAACCTTAGAGCCTAGACTCTTCTATCTTTACATCCCATACCAAGATCAATCACGCCTTCCTGTGTTCGATACTGGCTTAGCCGATTTGAATATGGGCACAATGTTTACTGAAAACCAATACACTGGGGGAGACCGAATTAACAATGCCAATCAGCTCAGCATGTCACTTAGCTCTCGCATGATTGATGCAGAGACTGGTGAGCAACGTTTGGCGGCATCCATTGGCCAACGTTTTTATTTTGAAGATCAAAAAGTTGGGCTGCCGAATGAGGTCTTGCGTGTGGGCTCAAGCTCCGACGTGGTGGCTTCTGCCACAGCTCGTTTGGTCAACAAATGGAATATTGACGCAGCATGGCAATACAACACAGACAGCGGTGAAACAGTTAAGGGCAATATCGGTGCTCGATACAATCCTGAGCCCGGCAAAGTACTTAACTTAAGCTATCGTTACACTAAAAACAATTTAGAACAAATTAATTTATCCAGCCAATGGCCGCTCGGTCGAAGCTATTACGCCTTAGGTCGCATGAATTACTCATTACGCGAAGGTACGATGGTTGAAGGCCTTGCTGGGATTGAGTATGACGCAGGTTGTTGGCAGTCACGCTTTGTTGTTCAACGCGTGCAAACAGCAACGGCAGATGCGAACTATGCAATGTTTTTCCAATTAGAACTTGGCGGAATGGCATCAATCGGCTCAAATCCGCTACAATTGATCAATCGAAACATTCCTGGCTACAAGAGCAGTGGGCTACTCCCTGATAATTATCGCCAACTTTATAATGAGTAAAATGCAAAGCACATTTATGTTCCAATCAACGTCCAAACAAATCATCGCATTGCTTATAGGCCTATTTTTACTGAGTCCCGCATCATTTGCTGACCAGCCCAAACCAGCTGAAATCATCAAAATGGATCGCATTGTTGCAATTGTCGACCAAGTGGTCATCACGGAAAGAGAACTTGCTGACCGCATCAAAAGCGTCAGCGCTCAACTAGAAAAGCAAGGGACAGAATTACCTCCACCAGCTATTTTAGAAAAACAAATTCTTGAGCGCATGATTACTGACAGGCTACAACTCCAATTTGCAAGCCAAACTGGTTTACGCGTCGATGACAGTCAGTTGGATAAAACCATCGAGCGTATTGCCGGCCAAAACAAGATGGATATCCCTACATTCAAAAAAGCCTTATTGGAAGATGGCATTCAATATAGAAAATTTAGAGAAGATATTCGTAACGAAATCACATTAGCTCGATTACGTGAGCGCGAGGTAGACAACCGCATCAATATTACCGAATCAGAAATTGATAGTTTTATTGCAATGCAAGCGGCATCAAACAGCTCTGATGAGTTTGAAATTTCGCATATTTTGGTTCGTGCTGGGGAAGATACCGCGCCAGAAGATTTAAAAAAACTACGCACGAAAGCTGAGGACGCTCTTAGTCAACTTCAAGCCGGAAAAGACTTTGCTAAAATTTCTGCTAGCTTTTCGGATGCCCCCAATGCACTTGAAGGGGGTAGCTTGGGTTGGAAAAATGGCTCTCAAATTCCAGCGCTATTCCTTGAGGCACTTAAACCGCTTAAAGCTGGAGAAGTGAGTAGCATTTTACGCAGTCCAAATGGCTTTCACATTCTAAAGGTCACCAACCGTCGTGGAGGCTCATCACCATTGGTCGTTGGGCAAACGCATGTGCGCCATATTCTGATTAAGTTCAGCGAAGTTGTATCCGAAAAAGATGCAATGACGCGTATGGCAGATATTAAAGAGCGCCTTGACCATGGCGATAAATTTCAAGAATTAGCCCGACAATATTCAGATGATGGCTCAGCAAAAAGCGGTGGCGATTTAGGCTGGGTGAATCCTGGCGATACGGTGCCTGAGTTTGAAAAAACAATGAATGCACTTGCGCTAGGTGAAATTAGTAACGTCATCAAAACGCAGTTTGGCTTACACGTCATGCAAGTGCTTGAGCGCCGCAATCAAGATATGTCTAAAGAAGCTGCACGTATCAAAGCGCGCCAAGAAATCCGCACGAGAAAATCTGATGAAGCTTTTCAAGACTGGGTGCGTGAACTCCGTGACCGTGCTTTTGTTGAGCTTAGACTCGAAGATAAATACTAAGCTGTTAACTCACTGTGGCAAACACCTTACCTCGCATCGTCATTACCGCAGGGGAGCCAGCAGGCATAGGATTGGACTTATGCGCAATGTTGGCATACCAACCCATTTCCGCCGGCATCATAGTAATTGCCAACCAAGATGCTTTGATAGCTCGCGCTAAAGCACTGAATATCAAGCTCGACATTCAAAGCTACCAAGCCGATCAAGTGCCCTCTGCACATACGGGGAACGGAAAAATCACCGTTTTACATCAAGCCACAGCTAATGCTGTTGTCGCGGGCAAGCTAGAAAAAGCCAACAGCACTTATGTTTTAAAAATGCTATCTACCGCACTTAAAGGCTGCCAAGAAAACATATTTGACGCGTTGGTCACCGCCCCTGTGCACAAAGGCATCATTAATGAAGCGGGCATCAGCTTTAGTGGTCACACCGAATTTTTAGCCGAAGAAACCAATACCGAACAAGTCGTGATGATGCTGGTGGGTGGTGGGATGCGTGTTGCGCTAGCGACAACGCATTTACCACTGAACAAAATAAGCGCTGCAATCACAACAGAGAGTCTCACAACAACCATCCGCATTTTGCATGCTGATCTCAAGCAAAAATTTGGCATCACGAATCCTCGCATCATGGTCGCGGGGCTTAACCCTCACGCTGGCGAAGGTGGTTATTTAGGTGACGAAGAAATTAAAACGATTACGCCTGTGTTAGAAAAATTACGCGCAGAAGGCATGAACCTGATTGGCCCTCTTCCTGCTGACACGATATTCTCACAAAAAAATATCGCTAATACGGATGCTTTCTTAGCCATGTATCACGACCAAGGATTGGCTGTACTAAAACATGCAAGCTTTGGCGAAGGCGTGAATGTCACGCTGGGCTTGCCTGTCATTCGCACCTCCGTTGATCATGGCACCGCTTTAGATTTGGCGGGCAAAGGCAATATTGAAATTGGCAGTTTGCTCTCGGCAATCAAGCTAGCCATTGAGTTAGCACACACCAAACAAAACAAAAAAGCCTCATGAAACATATTGCAAAAAAGCGCTTCGGCCAAAATTTTCTGACTGACCAAGGCGTCATTTATAGCTTAGTGGAAGCCATCTCCCCAAAAGCAGATGACTTATTAGTAGAGATTGGCCCAGGCTTAGGCGCGCTTACACAGCCGCTTCTTAAAAAACTCAATCATCTACACGTGGTAGAAATTGACCGTGACATTATTGCTTGGATGGAAAGCTTCTATCCAAAAGACAAACTCACCATTCATAACGCTGACGCACTGAAATTTAACTTTGCAGAGCTTGCGAATCTCAGCTCTGATAAAAAAATCCGTGTCACGGGGAACTTGCCTTACAACATTTCCACACCGATTTTGTTTCACTTACTAGATAACGTCGACAGTATTATCGATATGCACTTTATGCTGCAAAAAGAAGTCGTCGAGCGCATGGTGGCAGCGCCCTCAACATCAGAATACGGCAGGCTTTCGGTGATGCTGCAATATCGCTTAAAAATGGAATATCTCATTACCGTGCCGCCAGAAGCATTCGACCCAGCACCTAAAGTAGAGTCAGCCTTTGTAAGGTGCGTTCCGCACAAAGTATTGCCTTACCCAGCAAAGAACGAAGCATTGTTTGGCAAAATAGTGACAGCGGCTTTTGGTCAGCGTCGTAAGACTTTGCGCAACACACTAAAAGAATATTTAGATGATGCCGGCTTCACAGCCGTTGGCATTGACTCAGGACTTAGAGCTGAAAATTTATCCGTCGAACAATTTGTGTCGATTGCTAACTTTTTAGCCTGATATAATTTCAACCATTCAAATAAACCAAACCTTCAGGAGATTAACATGCGTGTAATTCTGCTAGGCGCACCTGGCGCAGGCAAAGGCACTCAAGCCACTTTCATCAAAGAAAAATTCAATATCCCACAAATCTCAACGGGTGATATGTTGCGTGCGGCAGTTAAAGCGGGCACGCAATTAGGGTTGGAAGCAAAAAGCTATATGGATAGTGGCGGCTTAGTGCCTGACGCGGTGATTATTGGCTTGGTATCTGAACGCATTAAAGAAGAAGATTGTGCGAATGGCTTTTTATTTGACGGCTTTCCACGCACTATCCCTCAAGCTGAAGCAATGAAAGCGGCTGGTGTAGATATTGATTACGTGGTTGAAATCGACGTGCCTGATGAAGCAATCGTAGAGCGCATGAGCGGTCGTCGTTCACATCCCGCGAGTGGCCGTACTTACCACGTAAAATTCAATCCACCAAAAGTGGCTGGTAAAGACGATGTGACTGGTGAAGACTTAGTGCAACGTGAAGATGATCATGAAGCAACCGTATTAAAACGCCTAGAGGTTTACCATAGCCAAACTAAGCCTTTGGTTAATTATTATGTTAACTGGGCGAAAAGTGGCGCAGCTGGCGCACCTCAACACGTATTCGTGCCTGGCCTTGGCGAAATGAATGCCATTCGCGACCAGATTTTTGCTGCATTAAAATAATCTATCACCTCCCGTATCTCGATATTGATTGGGATACGGGATATTATTTTTCCTCTCGCTTATTTTATGATTCGAAAGGTAACTATGAAAAAATTTATTTTCATTTTTCTATCTATCATCTCAATTTCTCTAGCTCAAGCAGAACCTAACAATCAAGCGCCAGATCAATTCGTTGAAACCATGATTAACGATGTGATTTTGACGCTTAAAAATAACAATGAGCTCGTTCGCAATCATGAAAAAATGTCAACTTATGTAGATAGTAAAATCATCACGCATTTTGACGTTACCTTAATGGCTAGAAAAGTAGTCGGTGAACAAGCTTGGGATAAAGCTTCCACAGATGAAAAATCAAACTTAACCCTTGAGCTAAAACTTTTTTACCAACACCTTTTTGCAAAGACCTTAGCCGAATATACTAACCAAACAGTGAAAATCTCATCATTCATCTTCAATGCAAATAAAGATGAAGCAATCGTCAAAGGTGAGTTGCTAGAAAAAGCAGAAGAAACCTCATCACTGAGCTTTAGACTTAAAGCCAACGCAGCCGAATGGCAAATTACCAATATCACTGTTGGTGGTGTCGATTTAATATCCACCTACCAATCCAACTTCAAAAGCATCGTCAGTGAAGGCGGAGTAGCTAAATTAGCCGATGAGTTGCATAAGAAAAACCAAACACTTTTACTGCTTAAAAAGTCTTAAAACTAAAAGCTCGCCAGCATCGCCCTTGCTCAAAACAGCGTCTAACTGCTATAATTTAAGGCTTACGTGGTGATGTAGCTCAGCTGGTTAGAGCGCAGGATTCATAATCCTGAGGTCGTGGGTTCGATCCCCACCATCACCACCATCACCACCACTTACACCAAAGCCCAATGCAACTAGCATCTGGGCTTTTTTGTTGCAAAAAAACAACAAACACCTACAGCTTGTGTTGCATTTGACCTACATCAAAGAGCTGCTCACTTAAAGCACATAAAATCCATCCATCGAGTTTAGATTTAATATTTTTAACGAGGATGGAATCATGAAAAAAACATTATTAGCATTAGCAGTGGCAGCAACATTAGTGCCTTCTTTAGCAATGGCTGAAGCTGGCGACATCGTTGTACGTGTCCGTGCGACACATATTTCAGCAGATGAAAGCAGTTCTTTGGGTAAAACAACTGATGCGACTGGGCTAACTTCTGGCAGTGCGCTGGCATTATACGGAAGTAGCACAGCTGAATTACGTGTTGATAGCAACACTATTCCAGAAATTGACTTTTCTTACTATTTCACTAAAAACATCGCAGCAGAATTGATTTTGGCTGTAGGTACACGCCATGATGTAACCGTTACGCCAGGTGCTGCGGCTGCGAAAAATCTTGGTAGCGTAAATCTACTGCCTCCAACTTTAACTGCTCAATGGCACTTTAACCCTGATCAAACATTTGACCCTTATGTTGGCGCAGGCTTGTCTTATGTTCGTGCAATGGATAATGGCTTGAAAGCTGAAGCTGGCTTACCAATTCGCATCAGTCGTAACTCATTTGGCCCAGCCATTCAAGCTGGCTTTGATTACAATTTAGAAAACAAATGGCTGATTAACTTCGACATCAAAAAAATCTGGTTTGATACTAAAGTTGAAATTAATGAATCTGGCACATGGAAGAAAATCGACCAACTAGACGTAGACCCATGGGTTGTTTCAGTTGGCTTCGGTCGCAAGTTCTAATTTAGCAGCACAAAGAAATCTCCCGTGAATTAACACCCTATTGTTGTTAGCTCCACCCTCGCCCCCGTTATCACCATCGGGGGCTTTTTTTGTGCATTAAATTGAACAGCCGCAAAAAAAGCCGAGCAATGCTCGGTTTTTTTATATCTACAGCATCTAAATAATCTTAGAGAATCTCGCTCTGTTTTGATCCGTTTGTAAGTAGCGGTCAAAGTGCATCGCTATTCCCCTAACAAAAAACCATCCGCGGCTAGTGACTTGAATACTAGCGCCATCAACAATCACCAAGCCTTCTTTTTCCAAGGCTTTTAGGCTCGCAAGTTCAGCTGCAAAGTATTGCTTAAAGTCGATCATGTAAGCAAGCTCAACTGCTTCAAACTGTAGCTCCCCTTGGCACATCAACGCCATGATCACCGCACGGCGAACCAAATCATCACTGCTTAATGCCAAGCCTTTAACAACGGGTAATTTACCTTGGTTAAGGTGGTCATAATACTCATCTAAGGTTTTCGCATTTTGGCTGTAAGTGCTGCCTACACGACCAATGGCCGAAACCCCAAGCGCGATTAAATCGCAATCTGGTTGCGTGCTATACCCTTGGAAATTGCGGTGTAAACGCCCTTGTCGTTTAGCAATCGCTAACGGGTCTGTCGGCAAGGCAAAATGATCCATACCCACATATACATAGCCAGCGCTTAAGAAGGTTGAAATGGCAATTGAAAGCATTTCAATCTTATCCGCCGCCAATGGCAAATCTTCAGCATGTATTTTGCGTTGAGGCTTAAATCGCTGAGGAAGATGTGCATAAGCATAAAGCGCAATACGCTCTGGCTTCAGCGTAGCCACTTGCTCTAATGTGCGGGCAAATGATGTTGGGCTTTGTTTAGGTAAACCGTAAATTAAATCGACATTCACCGAATCAAAACCTAATCGTCTTGCAGTACCAACCAAATCAAATACTTGCTCTGCTGGCTGAATACGGTGCACGGCTTTTTGCACTTCAGCATCAAAATCTTGCACACCAAAACTTAAACGGTTAAAACCCAATCCAGCCAAATGCGCCAAACGCTTTTCATCGACAGTCCGCGGATCAATTTCGATGGAGTACTCACCGTGGGGCGCAAACACAAAGTTGCGCTTAATCATGTCCATGAGCTGGGTGAGTTCTTCATCATTAAAGAATGTTGGTGAACCACCGCCCAAATGAAGCTGGCTGATGGTTTGACCTTTACCCAAATGCGCCACATGCAAATCAATCTCACGGCGCAAATATTCTAAATACTCTGTGCCTCGTTCATGGCGCTTGGTAATGATTTTGTTGCAGGCACAATAAAAACAAAGTGATTCACAAAATGGCACGTGCACATAAATAGATAAAGGCAATGCCATGCCGCCAACACGTCTTTTATCAAGGGCTTGATGGTAATCGTCAACGCCAAATGCATCCACAAAACGATCCGCTGTTGGATAGGATGTATAACGTGGACCTGCCACATCATACTTTTCCAACATCTCAAGGGTGATTTCTTTTAAAGCATCTGTTTCGCTTCGTATTGTTTTGTTGCTTGCATGCTCTGCGATTGAAATGACAGCCATCACTTACTTCCTAATTTTTACAATTTTTTACTTGTGAACACTCTGACAGCTTCACACGTAAAAGTCCTTGATATAAATCAAATGATTAGCAAGACAAATTCCATCAAAAAATCTTTAAAATCTCTATCAAATCAAAAACTAGCATTTTTAACATCTACCCTCGAGGCACTTAACGCGGTATCCTTACAAAATGAATAATCCAGGCAAAAATGTATGACCGATAACGCTTTCAAAGTAGCCTGTTCAAACTGCAATCTTCGTGAGCTTTGCATGCCCGTTGGCTTGGAAGTTCAGGATATGAAAAAACTTGATGAAGTTGTCGCAACTCGTCGCCAAGTAAAACAAGGGCAAATGCTATTTAGCAATGGCGATGCCTTCACCTCACTCTATGCGATTCGCACTGGTTTTTTCAAAACCTGTGTGGCTAACGAAGATGGCCGCGAACAAGTGACTGGCTTTCAAATGGCGGGTGAAATCATTGGCCTCGATGGGATTGTCACCGACCAACATAGCTGTAATGCTGTTGCGCTCGAAGACGCTGAAGTTTGCGTGATGCCTTTTGCTAATGTTGAAGAGCTTTCACGAGAATTCCCAGTGTTACAACGCCATGTGCATAAAGTGATGAGTCGTGAAATCGTCCGTGAAAACGGAATGATGATGATGCTCGGCAATATGCGCGCTGAAGAGCGTCTTGCAGCATTTTTGCTTAATTTAGTACAACGTTTACATGCGCGTGGATTTTCGCAATCTGAAATGATTTTACGCATGACCCGCGAAGAAATTGGCAGCTATCTTGGCCTCAAGCTAGAAACAATTAGCCGCACATTTTCTAAACTCAGTGATGATGGCATCATTGAAGTGAAACAACGTTACGTAAAAATCCTTGCACCTGATGAGTTGAAAAAGATTTTCAATCCACAGTCTTGCCAAACCTGTATCTAAGCAATGAATGACGACCAATACCTTACCGTCGCAGACCATAACCGTGACGTTAGCGGGCTAACTTATATTTATCCTGTTGTATCGCGCCGCGCTGGTGGAGTATCCATCGGCATCAATCTCAATATCAACAACGCCTGCAACTGGCGCTGCCTATATTGCCAAGTACCGAATCTCACACGCGGCACGCCGCCACCAATTAATCTTGAATTGCTAGAAAAAGAGTTGCATGATTTTCTTGAGTACATTGTGCATGGCGATTTTATGCAGCGTTATGTCGCCGAGGGCGACCGCAAGCTTCAAGACATCGCATTCTCGGGCAATGGAGAACCCACCAGCGCAAAAGAACTTCCAGAAGTACTGAGCATCGTTGAAAAGCTGTTAAATGAATTTGATTTACTCAATCCAGCAAAAGAGCATCCAATTAAAGTTCGTCTGATTACCAATGGTAGCTTGATGGATAAGCCGCGCGTGTTAGCAAGTATGCGCCACCTCGCCAAACTTAATGGTGAAGTATGGTTTAAAGCGGACGCAGGAACATCCGAGGGCGTCGCAAAAATTAATGATGTAAATATCAACATCCCTAGCGTGATTAAGCGTATCAAAGCTTGCGCTGAGGCTTGTCCAACCTTTGTGCAAACCTGCATGGTAGCAATTGATGGAGTCGCGCCAACAGATGCCGAAGTTTCTGCTTATATTGCCTTACTGAACGAAGTTAAAGAGAGCATTCAAGGCGTACATTTATACGGCCTTGCAAGGCCGTCTATGCAAGCTGAAGCACCACGCTTAACTAGGCTTTCGCCTGAATGGCTTGATGGCGTAGCTGAAAAAATTCGGGCGATAGGCTTAAAAGCTTTTGTGAGTCCATAAGCAATAAAACAAATCTTTCATGCAATAAAAAAGGCACAGAATTCTGTGCCTTTTTTATTTTAAGCTAAAAGCTTAAATTTCGTACTGTGGACGACCAGCTTCTGGCCAATCCAAGTGGTAGAACTGACCACGCGGTTGGTCAACACGCTCATAAGTGTGCGCACCGAAGTAATCGCGTTGTGCTTGCAACAAGTTTGCTGGAAGCACTGCGCTACGATAGCCGTCATAGTATGAAAGCGCTGCGCAGAAACCTTGTGCAGGAATACCATTCGTCACTGCCAAGGCAATCACTTTACGCCAGCCAGCTTGGCCGTCGTTCATTGCTTGTGTGAAGTATGGATCTAACATCAAGTTTTTCAAACGTGAATCAAGCGCATAAGCGTCAGTGATTTTTTGCAAGAAACGTGCGCGGATGATACAACCACCACGCCAGATTTGAGCGATTTCGCCGAAGTTCAATTTCCAGTTGTAAGCCACTTGTGCTTTATCAATCAATTGGAAGCCTTGCGCGTAAGCGCAGATTTTTGAGCAATACAAAGCATTCTTAATTGCTTCGATAATTTCTTTCTTATCTGACTCAGTTTTAATCACTGGGCCTTTAAGAATCTTGCTTGCTTCAACACGTTCTTCCTTCAAGCTTGAAAGTGCACGTGCGTAAACTGCTGCTGCAATCGCATTTGCTGGCGCGCCTAGTTCAAGCGCATTGGCCGCAGTCCATTGGCCTGTACCTTTTTGACCAGCCGCATCCATTACCATGTCAACTAAGTAACCCTTACCTGCTGGATCTTTTTGTTGAAGAATATCGCCAGTAATTTCAATCAAGAAGCTTGATAATTCGCCCTTGTTCCACTCTTCAAAAATCTTACCGATTTCGCCAGCTTCCATGCCGAGCAAGTTTTTCATTAGCCAGTAAGCTTCGCAAATCAATTGCATATCGATATATTCAATACCGTTATGCACCATCTTAACGTAGTGACCAGCGCCATCTGGGCCGATGTATTCAGCACAAGAAAAACCACCTTCAACTGGCTTACCTGGCGCGCCGCCTTCTAAAGGCACACCTGTTTTTGGATCTACTTTAGCTGCGATATCACGCCAGATTGGCTCTAAACTCGCCCATGCTTTACGAGTGCCAGAAGGCATCAAGCTTGGGCCGAAACGCGCACCAGTTTCACCACCAGAAACACCAGAGCCGATAAAGTCGATACCCTTAGCGGCTAATTCTTTTTCACGACGAATCGTGTCTGTCCATAAAGCGTTACCGCCATCAATAATGATGTCACCTTGCTCAAGGAATGGTAATAATGCATTGATCGTTACGTCAGTCGCGCTACCTGCTTTTACCAATAAAATAATCTTACGTGGACGCTTAATGCTCAACACGAAAGAAGCTAAATCCGCATGACCAATTACATTTTCATGTGAAGGCTCATTCTTCTTACACTCTTCAATAAAGTTCACCATTTTTTTAGGGTCGCGGTTGTATACCGCAATGGTGTAGCCATGATCGGCAATATTGAGGGCAAGATTTTGCCCCATCACAGCAAGGCCAACGAGGCCAATATCAGCATTTTTAGTGGTCATTTTCTTCTCTTTTGGAGTTGTTTAATGGATGTGAAATGGCGCTTCACCAAATCATCAGAGGCAGAATTATAAATCGGATTTGCTTCTAAAGCGCGTTACGATAAGAAAAACTAAGACAAAATTATCATTTTTATAAATTACAGAATATAAATCGCATAAAAACTAATGACAAACACTGTTTACCAATCTCTTTTGATTAGGCTAGCTTATCTTCCCCAACAATATCGAAATTTTTGAAAAGCCTACTGAAATAACAAGCAGTTTGAATAAAAAACGACACATTCAGTATAATGAATTTCCATTTGTCATGACCTCGCTATGAACAACATCAAACTCAGCAGTTTTATTGCCATCTCTGCACTCATCAGCATAGTGCTCTTCTTACATATGGCACCTACGCTACTCATCGGCATGCTGATTTATTTGCTCGCAAAAAGATTGGGCGACAAACTCAGCTTAAAGATGCCAGAAAAAGTAGCGCGCTTACTTGCTGCTGTGTTAATTACCACTATCATTATTGGCGTACTAACGAGCGCAGGTATTCTGTTATCAAAGACGATAGGCAATGAACAAAACCTAGCGGGCTTGGCCGCCAAACTTGGCGAGAGTGTTAATGACATTCGCAATGATTTGCCGCCAACCTTGCTCAGCTACTTACCTGATAGCCTGCTCTCTCTGAATGGCTCGGTGAGTGATTTAATTAAAGAGCACACACGTGAGCTCGGCGGCGCAGGTAAAGAAGGTTTGCATACTTTCGCGCATATTTTGATTGCGACCGTTGCTGCGCTATTGCTATCAGTAGATTCATTTTCAACGCTAGCAAAAGCCCAACCTTTTGCCAAAGCCATGCGTGAGCGCATCCAGTTATTCGGTAAAGCGTTTGAAAATATCGTATTTGCACAAATCAAAATATCAGCGATTAACACCCTGCTCACAGGCATTTTCTTATTGATTATTTTGCCTCACTTTGACATCAACTTACCCTATAACAAAACCTTAGTTGTTGTTACTTTTTTTGCTGGCTTGCTCCCCGTCATTGGTAACCTTATTTCCAACACCATCATCACTGTCATTAGCATAGGCGTGTCGTTCAAAGTGGCGATTGCTGCTTTAGTGTTTTTGGTGGGCGTCCATAAACTTGAATATTTTATTAACGCTAAAATCGTTGGTAGCAAAATACATGCGGCCGCTTGGGAGCTTCTGCTTGCGCTTCTAGTCATGGAAACTTTATTTGGTATCACTGGCTTGCTAATCGCGCCCATCCTTTACGCATACATCAAATCTGAGCTATTGCTAGCTAAGCTGATTTAGGAATTTTGCAATATGGAACTCCGCGCACAGGCACTGCATTGCCTTGCTCAAACTGATTACCTAGATAAAACCAAAGCCGTTGCAGAACTGGCTGAGGCTTGGGCATCTGGAAGCTGTCGCCTTGATATAAGCATTACATTCAGAGCACCAGACAATATTCCTGGCCTACCAAGCAAACCTGATTTAGTCTCCCCCAAGGATGTCGCACGTCGAAATATGCGGACAACCGAAGGCCGTGCGATCATGATTCACGCACTTGCCCATATTGAATTTAATGCAATTAATTTAGCTTTAGATGCGGTTTGGCGGTTTGCGGATATGCCTAAAGCGTATTACGCCGATTGGCTAAAAGTTGCGGCTGAAGAGGCTTATCACTTCACTTTGCTCAACGAACATCTTATTAAGCTAGGTTATGTTTATGGCGATTTTCCTGCGCATAACAGCCTGTGGGAAATGGCAACTAGAACCACGGATGATATCTTAGCGCGTATTGCTTTAGTGCCCCGAACCATGGAAGCGCGAGGGCTAGATGCCTCACCAGCTTTACGTGAGAAAGTAGCACAAGTAGGCGATATAGAAGCCGCAGCAATTTTGGATATTATCCTGCGAGATGAAATTGGCCACGTTGCCATAGGCAATCGTTGGTTTAATTGGCTTTGTGAATCGCGTGGTTTAGAGCCCATTAGTGCTTATGCCACATTGGCAAAACAATATGAAGCACCAACCCCACGCAAGCCTTTCAATCATCAAGCAAGGCTTGCGGCTGGCTTTACCGAACAAGAGCTTACTTGGCTAGAGAATGCATAAAAAACTCACCAGCTCATTAGCGCTGCATGAGTTTCCCAATAGCTACCAAGTGGCGCGTAGCTTAAATCGTCAAATCCATTTCCACTTAGGCCCCACAAACTCCGGTAAAACTTACCAAGCCTTACTCAAACTACAATCCGCTGAATCAGGCGTATACCTTGCCCCACTTCGCTTGTTGGCGATGGAAATTCGAGACAGACTCATGGAAGCGGGTGTGCCTTGCAACTTGATTACAGGCGAAGAGCGCCAACTGATTCCTGGCGCAAAACACACTGCTTGCACGGTCGAAATGATGAATCCAAATCAAGCGGTGGATGTCGCAATTATTGATGAAATTCAAATGCTACAAGACGAAGCGCGCGGCTATGCTTGGACAGCCGCATTAATAGGCGCACCTGCAAAAGAGGTGTTTGTCTGCGGCGCCAATAGCGTTACTACGCCATGTATTAGAGCAATTGAAGCGCTAGGCGAACAATATGACATCACGCACTTAGAACGAAAAACCCCTTTATTACTTGAACACGAAGGCCTGAGCGGGGAAAAATATAATCGTGCCAAGCTCAAAGGAAAGCTGCAAAAAGGCGATGCAGTCATTGCCTTTACTCGCAAAGATGTACTCACTTTAAGTGCGAGATTTCGTCAATGGGGGCACGGCGTAGCTTCAATCTATGGCGCACTGTCTCCCGAAGTGAGACGCACAGAGTCCAGGCGTTTCTGCGAAGGGGATGCTGATATTTTAGTGGCAACAGACGCCATTGGGATGGGGCTTAACTTACCGATTCGTCGTGTGATTTTTTCTAGCATTGATAAATTTGATGGTGTGGCTTTCAGGCCGATTAATGCGACCGAAGTCCGTCAAATTGCTGGTCGCGCGGGACGGTTTGGCATTTATGAAATTGGCTATGTGAGTGCGTTTGAGAATAATGAATTAATCCACCTCGAGCATATGCTGACCACCTCGGATGTAGCCGAGCTTGAGAAGCTTCCTATCTCGCCATGCTTTCCGCATTTATCTGAAATCGCAGGCAGTCTTCACACCCATAAAATCAGCGAGGCGCTCGCTTACTTTGCTGAACGCATCAGCATCAATAGCGACTTGTTTGAAATTGCACCTTTGCAAACACAAATGCAACTAGCGCTATTGGTGGATGAGTATGCCCCTAAGCTCAACTTAAAAGACAAGTTTATTTTTACCTGTGCGCCGATTGGATGGGATAAACCACGTGAACGCGATTACTTTTTAAGTTGTTTAGATTGTCTGGCGAACAACCAAAAGAAAGCATTACCAGAAGATATCGCTTGGCTAAATTCAACTAGTCCAAAACATTTAGAAGAGGCTGAAGATTTGAGCAAAGACATCAGCCTATATGCTTGGCTAGCACATAAGTTTCCTAAGCATTTTTATCAGTTAGAAAATTTGCCAGTCTTGAGGAATAAAGTGAGTCGATATATTGAAGCCGCTTTACTAGTACAAGCAGGATACAAAGACACATCAAAAGAACTGATGTATCAATCAGGACAGAGTTAGTATTTTCTGAATCTTAGTATTTTCTAAATTGCCCAACCACCACGCCAAAAATCTCTAGTTGACCGTGCGGGCGAATGGTTGGGTAAGCTTTGTTGGCAGGATAAAGCACGAACTCTTTACCTTCGCGACCAAGCGTTTTAAGTGTGAATTCATTATCGACAATCGCCACCACAATGTCGCCGATGTTCGCCGTTTGCTTTTTCTCAATAATGACAACGTCATCTTGAAAAATACCAGCATCTATCATTGAGTCGCCTTTAACTGTGATTAACACCGTATCGGATGGACGCTCAATCAAATAATCATCAATGCTCAAGCTATCGCTTCTGTCGCTTAATGCAGCGGTTGCAAAGCCTGCCTGCACTGTACTTTCAGCGAGCACACGGTCAAAAAAACGACGACCTGGCTTAAGCCTGCCATCTGGAGCGGACTCAATGAAGTTCAATAGTTTTAAGCGAGCGACTAGTGCAGTCACCGCATTTTTAGACTTAAAGCCTAATAATTGCGCGATTGCAGCGTAAGACGGCAAGATCTTTTGATCTGCATAATAGTCTTGAAGCTTGCCTAAATAGTCGATGTCATTTGCCATAAACTTTAGAATACTGTACGAACGTACATGCGTCAAGTGTTTCATGTACACAAATAAAAAGGGGCGAAAATTCGCCCCTTTGAAACTACCAAAAGCAATTTCAGCTAAATAATGCCCAAGCCTTTTGTAGCGTGCTCCAAACACCATACGTGATCGGAATTAGCACGGCAATCCAAGCAACTACAGCAATGACAGAGCCACCACTTGCTGTTGCACTGCCTACTTTTGAAGTTGGCGCGGCTTGTTCATGCGCCAATTTCTTTTCAGCAGCTAATTCAGCATCTGTCATGAAGTACTTATCAGCCACTGGGCGCACTAATAAATTGGCCACAAAACCAATTGCCAACATGCCTGCTAAAACATAAAAAATAGGTGCGTAGATTTGATCAAACGGCACTTTTGCTTCTACACGCATATCGTGCATATAGTTCACAATCACAGGACCTAAAATACCCGCTGTTGACCACGCTGTGAGCAGTCGACCATGAATAGCACCCACAAACTGCGTACCAAACATATCTGCAAGATACGCTGGAATCGTTGCAAAACCGCCGCCGTACATCGAAACAATGACACACAAAGCCGCGCCAAAGATTGCCAACGACTTCACATCCGCACCATAGCTTGCAAGTGAGTAAAGTAAAGCTCCTAACACAAAGAAGATAAAGTAGGTTTGTTTGCGACCTAGCTTGTCAGACGATGTTGCCCAGGCGATACGGCCAAAAATATTAAAGAGTGAGATTAAGCCAACAAAGCCAGCTGCAATTGCGGCAGCCGCTGCGGTTAATGCATCATCCGCTTTAATATCCGCAAAACCAATATCAGGCTGATGAATTAAGATGCCACCAAACGTCTCCTGCAACATCGGCGCAGCCGCACCAATAATACCGATACTGGCTGACACGTTCATACAAAGCACTAGCCATAGCAGCCAAAACTGAGGTGTTTTATGGGCATTCTTAAGATGCACATGACGTGTCGCAATCATGCCATTGTTAGCTTTTGCTGCTGGAGGCGTCCAACCCTCCGGCTGCCAACCTGTTGGTGGTACGCGGTAACCCAATGAGCCACAAAGCATGAATACTGCGTATACCACAGCTAGCACGACGAATGTTTGCCATACGCCCACTTCTGTTGGCGTAGCGAAATAAGTCATCAACTTAGTCGCAATAGGTGA
The DNA here is from genome assembly GCA_046047035.1 of Pseudomonadota bacterium. Classification (GTDB taxonomy): domain Bacteria; phylum Pseudomonadota; class Gammaproteobacteria; order Burkholderiales; family Methylophilaceae; genus Methylopumilus_A. Next base: position 35,954 of record JBJOIS010000007.1, on the reverse strand, counting down.
GCCTACTAAAGCCCCGCCACCAAAGCCCATAATAGCTAAGCCTGTTGCCATTCCGCGACGATCTGGGAACCATTTAATGAGCGTAGAAACAGGTGAAATGTAGCCCAAACCAAGACCAACACCGCCGATCACACCAGAGCCTAGCCACATCATCCAAAGTTGATGGGTATAAACACCAAAGGCTGAAATCATCAAGCCACCCGTCCAACATAAGGTAGCAACAGAGCCGGCTTTACGCGGGCCAGAGCGCTCAAGCCAACCACCCCAAAGTGCGGCAGAACAGCCGAGCAATACGAAAAATAATGTGTACATCCAACCTAAATCGAACTGCGTCCAATTACAGTCCGTGGCGAATAACGCACGACCCGTGCCACTTAATTTTTCAGCGAAAGTAGTCGCCCCTGCAGCACAAGCAGCTAAAGGCTTACCATCTGAACCCATTAAGGCATTACCTAATGGCTTCCAAAAAACTGAAAAGCCATAAGCCATACCGATACATAAATGAACAGCCAAAGCTGCTGGTGGAATCAACCAACGGTTGTAAGACGAAGGCGCGATGATGCGCTCTTTTGAAAAGAAACCTGCCATATTATTACCCCTCGTTATAAGTTTTACTCAAGCATTTATTAATGTATTTGAGCTAAAGCTTTTGCGCTCCTTGAACGAGACTATATATGCAAGCTTAAAGTTTTGCCACATCAGCGAGGTTAACTTTTACAGTAGGGAAATAAAACCAGAAAACGTGATTGTATAGAAAGGAAAATCTGAAATTTTGAGGGGTGAAACTATAAAGCGCTTTTACGATTACCAGAGGCACCTTGTTTATTTTTGGATTTTGAACTTTCTGATTCAGGTGTATCAATCTTCACCGTTGCAATGCGCTGACGCTCAACGATTTTTGCTTGCAAAGCTTCTAGCTCCTCTAAAGTAATCATATGGTCACTATTCAAATCTACCGCACCAAAGTGTCGTGCTAGCTGCGGCATCGAGTCATAAGCTTCTTCTAGAGAAATTCCACCGTCATTATCTCGGTCTGCTTGAGAAAAGCGTTCTTGAATGCGCTGATGCATCACACGTCGACGCTCTTCAATCTGCACATGGGCTGGATCAACCGTACGAGAGTATTCATCCAAAGTACGACGTAAACGAATGTTGTCGTCCATGTTGACGCCAACTGCTTCATTTGAGGACTTTGAATTTTCAGATGGTTGAGACTTACTGGCTTCGTCATTGTTGTTTTGATTGTCACGAGGACCAGCCATCATGACTTCAGCAAATGAAAATACCAAAGCAAAGCCAATAGCAATGCGTGACATCAGCACAATTCGGTTGATTTTCGCAAAACTAACCGCATTTAAGTTAAAGAACTTAGAGCAAGCACTAAAGTTTTGATTAATAAACATGCACCCTTAACCGTAATAACAATAAAGACTAGATTCTGACCAAACAAACGTTGGCTAGTTCAAGTCATCAATATCATAAAAGATTACACTTAATTAGCAATTTTAGCCAAGAACGTCATCATGCTATAGGAATGTAAATCGAATGTTTCACACAAAAACGTGTTTGTAAAAAAATGTAACGAATTAAATATTAAAATTGCACGCAGCAAATCGTATAATAAGCATTAAATAACCAGCAAGCTAATGGAGCGATTTTAAGATGAGCACACCATCACAAACAGCCAACGTCAAAAAAATTCTCATGGTAGATGACGACGTTCGCATGCGTGAATTATTGCAACGTTATTTAACAGAACAAGGCTTCAACATTAAGACCGTCAACGACTCTGCAGAGATGGATGCGGTGCTTGCTCAAGAACATATCGACTTACTAGTGCTTGATTTAATGTTACCTGGTGAAGATGGCCTCGCTATTTGCCGTCGCTTACGCTCCACTGGCAGTGCCATGCCTATCATTATGCTCACTGCACGTGGCGACGAAGTAGATCGCATCATTGGCCTAGAAATGGGCGCTGACGACTACCTACCCAAACCATTTAATCCACGTGAACTACTTGCTCGCATCAATGCGATTATGCGTCGCCAAGTTCGCACAGAACCGAGCGCACCTGGTTTAGTTGCTGGGAGCCTTGCGTTTGGTGATTTCTTGTTTGACCCATCCACACGCAGCCTAAGTAAAAATGGTGAAAACATTACCATCACCAGCGGCGAATACGCCTTACTCAAAGTGTTTATTGACCACCCAAGGCAACCGCTATCTCGTGACCGCTTAATGCAGTTGGCACGCGGACGCGAGCTTGATGTATTCGATCGTAGCATAGACGTGCAAGTATCACGCTTACGTCGATTAATTGAGGCTGATCCAGCTCATCCGCGCTACCTTCAAACCATGTGGGGCTTTGGCTATGTGTTTGTGCCTGATGGCGAAGCTGGCAAGCATTAATTCCTCGCTTTAATTCAAACTGCCAAGACTCAAATTGAAGCTTCTTCCACGCACGCTACTCGCCCGACTCATGCTACTTATCGCCATTTTGCTGACGATAGGCCAATTTGCTGCGCTTAAGCTGTTTGATTATTTTGAACGTGAACCTCGGGCTAATGCTGCTGCATTGCAGGCGATTACCATTGTTAATTACACCAAGGCGTCTTTATTAGCCGCGCATGAAAATCGCCGCATTGCTTTACTCTCTGAGCTTTCTGGCCGCGAAGGTGTGCGTATTTACGCGGCTGACATGCTTGAAGAAATCGAGCCGCTACCTCCAGACCCATTCATCCAGATTTTAGCCAAAAAAATCCGCAATACCTTAGGCAGCGACACCCTTGTTGCCATTAATCACTTCGGTGTTCAAGGCTTGTGGATTAGCTTTAATATCGAACAAGATGATTATTGGGTAGTCATTCCTCGTCTACAAGCGGAACGACACTTCCCTTGGCAATGGCTGAACTGGGGGGCGCTAGTAATTTTACTTTCATTGATTGGCGCCTATCTCACAGCTGTGAGAATTAACAAACCACTTAAGCTGCTGGTAACTGCTGCGGATCGTATTCGAAACGGCCAAACCCCGATGCAACTGCCTGAAGAAGGCGTCGATGAGCTTCGCGCTGTAAGCCACACTTTTAACCAAATGACCGAATCACTCGCATTGCTCGATTCAGAAAGAACACTTTTATTGGCTGGTGTTTCACATGACTTACGCACGCCACTAGCCCGGCTTCGCCTTGCTATTGAGATGCTACCAGATGCGCAATGTAGCGCTTACAAAGAAGGCATGATTCAAGACATCAGCGATATGGATGGCATCATTAATCAGTTCTTAGATTTTGTGCGCGGGGTAGAAGGTGAACCAACGCAAATGCTAGACCTTAACGTATTACTTCAATCGCTTTGCGACAGACACATACGGGCAGGTAGGAAAATAATGATTGATCTAGCGCCAACACATCTCATAGCACTCCGCCCACTCGCCATGCAAAGACTTTTGGGCAATTTGATTGATAATGCGTTTAATTATGGAAAAGGCGAAGTCATCGTCACCACCAAGATTGAAGCCGAAAATATTTTAGTAAGCGTGTTGGACAATGGCCCTGGCATTCCAGACGCTCAAAAAGCACGGCTTTTACGTCCATTCGAGCGCCTTGATACAGCACGTGGCAACACAAAGGGAAGCGGCTTAGGTTTGGCAATTTGTGACCGCATCACCAAGTTGCATAGAGGAAAACTTGATTTACTGAACCGCGAAGAAGGCGGCTTGGAAGTTAGGCTGACATTACCGCTTAATTAAACGATTTATTAATTAAGGTTAGGCTCAAACCAGGCTAACTTCTCACGCAATTTCACCACATGTCCTACAATAATCAAACATGGTGGCTTAAGCTCTGCTGTCGCTACTTTAGCAGCCAGATCACTTAAATCCCCAACAACGACTTTCTGCTTCGATGTTGTGCCTTGCTGAACAACTGCCGCTGGCGTGCTTGCATTCAGCCCATGGTTAATCAATTGTGCGCATATCTGCTCTAAACCCACCAAACCCATATAAATCACAACCGTTTGATTTGGCCTTGCTAATGCAGGCCAATCCAATTCAACGGTGTGCGGCTGACCTTCTTTCGCCTTGAGATGGCCAGTGGTAAAAACACATGACTGCGCATAATCGCGGTGCGTCAACGGAATGCCAGCGTAGCTAGAAACGCCGTTTGCGGCAGTAATGCCTGGTACTACTTGGAACGGCACGCCGTTTTCCATCAGCGTTTCGATTTCTTCACCTCCACGCCCAAAAATAAAAGGGTCGCCGCCTTTAAGCCTAAGCACCCGCTTGCCCTCTTTTGCTAGCTTGACTAAAAGCAGATTAATTTCTTCTTGTGGAAGCGTGTGTTGGTCGCGTGCCTTGCCTACATTAATAAGCTCCGCATCACGTCGAACTAGCTCCATTACTTCTTTGCTGACTAATTTGTCATACACACATACGTCGCATTGTTGCATGAGTCTTAGGGCGCGAAATGTCAGCAAATCAGGGTCGCCAGGTCCGCCGCCAACCAAGTAAACTTCACCATGCTGTGCTTGGCTATCATCGGCTTCAATCGCGTCTGCCAAGGCTAATTTGGCGGCACGCTCTTGGCCCGAAAACATCAACTCAGCAATCGGGCCTTGAAAGGTTTTTTCCCAAAAAATACGTCGCGACTGGGTATCAGCAAATTTTGATTTGACGGCATCACGAAAATCTCTCGCCAAATAGGCAAGGCGGCCATAAGAGGCTGGAATCATGGTTTCAAGCTTGGCACGTATCAGTCTTGCCAATACAGGGGCTGCACCATTGCTTGAAATCGCAATCACCACGGGCGAACGATCAACAATCGATGGCATGGTAAATGTACAAAGTGCTGGAGCATCCACTACATTCACGGGGATATTTTGGGCTTTTGCGGCGAGAGAAACAGATGTATTGACCGCCTCATCATCAGTTGCGGCAATCACCAAGGTCGCGCCGCTAAGATGCTTAGCGTCGAATATTGCTTGGACATGCTTGATTTCACCAGCCAAAGCTTGCTCTTTAAGTGCATCGCAAAGCGCTGGCGCAATCACTTCAATGGCTGCGTCTGCTTTAAGTAACATCATCACTTTGCGCGTTGCCACTTCGCCGCCGCCAATCACCACGCAGCGGGCGCCTTTAATTCGCATAAAAATTGGTAAAGATTCCATAGACACATTTTACCCTCGAATTTAAGAACCCCAAGCTAAAATACTCATTTTAAAATGCTTGTTGCTATTACAGCACAATGGTTTTTGCTAAAATCGATGCGAGTAGTGTCAGAACACACTTCACTATTCAACAATTTAACCATCATTTTTTAAAATCGGTTTTTAAGATAGGTAAATTAGCTTGTTACTTTGGTTTGTCATTATTTACTGGGTTCTTTCTGTAGGCATAGGTCTTTACGCCGGCACCAAAGTCCATACGGCAAAAGATTTTGCTATTGCAGGTCGTCACTTACCTATGCATATTGTGGTGGCGACCGTATTTGCTACATGGTTCGGTTCAGAAACCGTTTTAGGCATTCCAGCTGTATTTTTAAAAGAGGGCTTGCATGGGGTTGTGGCCGATCCATTTGGCTCATCGCTTTGTTTAATTCTTGTTGGATTGCTATTTGCCGCCCCGCTCTACCGCATGAACCTGCTGACCATCGGCGACTTCTATCGTAAGCGTTACGGCCACACTGCAGAAACACTCACTTCCATCGCTATCGTCGTTTCCTACTTAGGCTGGGTAGGCGCACAAATTACTGCATTAGGCTTAGTATTTAATGTCGTTTCTGCAGGCGAAATTAGCAAAGTCATGGGTATGTGGATAGGCTCTGGCACCATCCTTATTTACACGCTATTTGGTGGGATGTGGGCAGTAGCAATTACTGACTTTATTCAAATGATTGTGATTGTCATCGGCATGCTATTTATTGGACATGAAGTCAGCGGCCAACTTGGCGGGGTTGGGGTGGTCATTGAACATGCAAGACAAGCAGGTAAATTCGAGTTTTGGCCGAGCTTAGATGCTAAAGAAATGATCGGTTTCTTTGCTGCATGGATTACGATGATGCTAGGCTCAATTCCACAGCAAGATGTTTTTCAGCGGGTGCAATCATCCAAGACAGTCAACATTGCCATTTGGGGCTCTATACTTGGCGGCACGCTGTATTTCTTGTTTGCCTTTGTTCCTATGTTTTTAGCTTACTCAGCGACACTTATTGACCCAAAAATGGTGAACGGTCTGATTGATGTAGACCCTCAAATGATACTACCAACATTAGTGCTTCAACACGCGCCAATGATTGCTCAAGTGATGTTCTTTGGCGCTTTATTATCCGCTATTAAGAGTTGTGCTTCGGCCACGCTTCTTGCGCCTTCTGTCACGTTTACGGAAAACATCATCAAGCCTATTTTAATTAAACGTCTCAATGGTGAGCGCCTTGCTGACCATGTCGTATTGAATTATATGCGCATCGTGACATTAAGCTTTACGGTTCTCGTCACGCTTTACGCCGTTAATTCTGACGCAAGTATTTTTAGCATGGTAGAAGATGCTTACCAAGTGACCTTGGTGATGGCTTTTGTGCCGTTGGCTTGCGGTGTTTATTGGAAGCGCGCCACCAACCAAGGCGCATTACTTTCTATTTTCTTTGGGCTCACAACTTGGCTATCCATATTGATTGCAGGGCCAGAAGATCCATTTATTCCTGCACAATTAGCTGGCGTGTTTGCCAGCGGATTAGGCATGCTCATTGGCTCACTACTTCCGAAATACATCAAAGACCCGATCACAGAGCACCCTCATAACTTTTTACATGAGCATGCCGCAAAGCCACATCAGCACTAATTAGCGTTGACACTCCGCACAGTAAAAGGTTGAACGCTGTCCCTGTTTGATTTGGCTAATTGGCGCACCACATTCCCGACAAGGCTGGTCGGTGCGCCCATATACAAAGTAAGTCTGTTGGAAATAGCCAGGATTGCCATCCGCACCGAAGAAATCACGCAAGCTACTTCCGCCCGCCTCAATCGCTGCCGTAAGCGTTGCTTTGATCTCAGTCACTAAACGCTCACATTTAGCTTTGCTCACTTTATTCGCAGGCGTTTTAGGATTAATTCTGGCACGAAACAAAGACTCGCTGGCGTAAATGTTGCCAACTCCCACCACGAGATGGCTATCCATAATGGCGATTTTTATTGCCGCACTTTTATTTCTTAACTGACGATATAAATACTCACCCGTAAAGCCTATCTCAAGCGGCTCAGGGCCTAGCGTTTTAATCAAGGCATGCTCGGCTACACGTTCGTGCCCATCCACCCACAAAACAGCGCCAAATCGACGAGGGTCTCGCAAGCGCAGCACTTGGCCATCAGCAAAGTGGATATCGAAGTGGTCATGCTTGGCCGCCGCTTCATCTTGCGCCAATAAACAAATACGCCCAGACATACCAAGATGCAGAATCAAGGTGCCAATATGCACGCCTTCTGCATTATTAAACTCCGCCAAAATGTATTTAGCGCGACGCGTTAATTGCTTTAATGTGGAGCTTGGAAGCGTTTCGACAAGATGGCTGGGAATAGGCCACCGCAGAGTCGGATGGCGAATAATGACACGGCTAACAGTTTGACCAACAAGCAGGGCAATGCCCCGCATGGTCGTTTCTACTTCTGGGAGTTCTGGCAAAAATTACTTACCAAGATTGATAGGCGGATTAAGCAAAGTAAAGCCAATATCAGGCGGAACATGGTACATCATGCCTTCATCAGGACGGCCTAATAAGAGCTCTGGAGACTCTTGTATCTTGTCTAAATGCACCTTATGTCCATCGCTTAGTTTTACCTCAAATGATGGATAAGTTGTTTTATGGTCTGGCGTATAAGGCTCTACGCGAAGCACACTGATATTGCGCCAATAAGAATCAAACCATTCGTTCATTTCATTTTGTTTTGGATTGGCCTTGGCAACAGAAGCTGTCCACTTGCCATCTGCCAAATCAACATTCAAGCGCGTTTCCTCCCATTGCTCTAGACGAGAAAAATCGAAGCCCGCAATTTTCTTCTGCTCATTAGGTTTAAATGGGCTCTTGTCCAAATACTCTTCTACTGGTGATTGTGCATTTTCGGCATAACTCACAGGCAGTAAATAAACGAAGTTATTATAGGAAACATACTGCTCAGAAGTGACTGGGTTAAAAGTGCCAAAAGTAAACTCTTCATTATCAAACTTTAGCTTTAATTTTGGTTGATCCAAACCAAATTGCGTTAAATCAGTCGCCTGGAATTTCTGTGCACTTTTAGCAGCGACTAAAGACAAAATACGCATCACCAGCATTTGGTCAGCACGCGCTTTGTATGGTTTAGCGATATACCAATAACCATCCACCTTTTCAAAAGCCACGGGCGCCTTTGCTGGAAACTCAACACTGACTTTGGTAAACGTAGCTAGCTTCAGGGATGAAACTTCATAAGCCGCTTCTTTAACCACGGCTTGCTGTGGGCGGAATTTAATAAATGCGCCTATCCCCAGCACCAATGCCAAAAGCAAAATATTTACTAACCAGCGTGACTTCATACCTCTATCCTTTTGAACCAAACACCAACACTAGGCTTTACGACGTTTCCACCACAACATCACACCAGTGACTAATAACGCCAATGGAATAATGATTTGGAACAGTCCAAATGAAACACCAAAGATCGGCATAAATACAATCAGTGCCCAGAAGTGACCCCAGCCAGATTGAGGAATCGTCACGTTCATATCTTTAAGCGGTTTCGGCTGAATCGTAATTAAAGTATCGTCACCAGCCAGCCAGTTCACGATATTGACACCCAAATCAAGGTTCGACTCACTGGTCACATGCGTATTTGATAAGAAATTAGCATTACCCACCACCACAACGCGCTGACCTTTTTTACCGTATATGCGCTCTAAAGCCACTGCAACATTGATAGGGCCTTTAAGATCCTCTTTCTCATCAAATACTGCTTTAGAAGCTTTTGCGTCCAACTCTTTTGGATTATTTTCCAACCAGCCATTTGGCGCCACATCCACCAAATTAGTGACTTTCCAGCCATTGTCATCTGTGCCTTGCGCGCTAATTTTTCTAGCCTCTGGGAACATGGTTCGCAACATAAAGTTTTTAGTAATGGCGTGGTCACCGTATTGACTCGCAAAAGCAAATTTCACATCAACGCCGTATTGGGCAGCAGATCCGTCAATTACCATACCTTTAGACACTTCCAAGCCAACATACTTAGCAATCTCGTCAAGGCCATGCAAATTGTTGTCATCCAACAACCAAAGCAAATTGCCACCATTGTCCAAGTATCTTTTAATTTTCTTAACTTCAACTGCGCCGACATTCACTTGAGGGCTCGCAATCACCAACATAGAGCCATTCATCGGAACATCTTGAGCAATCGTCAAGTCAGGATTAAATAATTTGAAACCTTTCTTTTGAAGCTGCTCACCAAAAGCGCCAAGGTCATTATCTTTAAGACCAATTAAATTGCGCTCGCTATGACCATCTAAATACATCACTGGTTTTTCATGGCTACGTGACAAACGCACAAGTAAGTTGGTCATTTCTTGCTCAGCATAAGGCGGCAATAAATGCTCACTACGTTTTTGATACTCAACCACCAACTCACCTTCGGCTTTAATCCCGGCTTCTTGAGCAAGCTTAGGCTTTTCAGCAGGGCTAACAAAAGCAACGTGGATATCAGGTTTAGTGCGTTGGAAACGTGAAATAAAATCACGCACACCTTTACGATAGTTTTCACCATGCGCAGTGTTATCTTCTGACGCAAACACGGTAACGTTTACATCACCTTTCATTTGCTTAAGGACGTTGATACTGCCCTCAGTCAGAATGTTACGGTTGCTTTGAGTAATATCTTTCGAGAAATGATACTCATGGCTCAAATAGCCAATTAAAGAAACCAAAACCAAAAATAAAATAACGAAAAAACTGTTTTGCATGAGCAGCTGCAAACGTAGCTTGTGATTAATTTTCATAATGTAATACCCGATTAGCCACGAAGACGGTCAGCATCAAGACGACGCACCGTGAGTGTTAAAAATGTAACGATGAACAATAAAAAGTAGGTAATGTCTGCAGTATCAATTAAGCCCCGCGCAAATGGCTGGAAGTGATGCATCAGCGACAAATAGTTCGCTACGCTTGCATCATCACCCGTTAAGAAACGGTCAACAATCAACAAACCAAATAGCGCAATAAAAGTAATGATGGCAGCAACCACTGGTTGTGCAGTCAAGCTTGAGAAATAAAGTCCCAGTGCTGAGAAGCTAGCAACCAAGAGCCACAAACCAAGCACATTTGAAAATAAATAGCCGAAATCAACATCTGCCCATGCATTTAAAGTGCAAAGCATCACAGCAATCATCGCCACTAAAATGCTAAGGAAAGCGACCAAGCCAATAAATTTTCCAAGTACGATTTCAGTCAATGAAAGTGGCGCACTAAATAAGAACGGGAGTGTATTGCTGCGGCGCTCTTCACTGATTAAACGCATTGAAAGCAAAGGCACTGAGAAAAGCATGACAAATGATGCTAAACCAAAAACACTTTGACCAATAAACATTGTCACGCCTGTGCGCTCCGCAGGACGAATCGCGCCAGACATCACCTCAAAGTACTCATTCACCCCATTTAAGAAGTAAGTACCAAATCCAAACTGCAACAAGGCCAAAATTACCCAGCCCATCGGCGAGGCAAATACGCTCTTAAGCTCTTTTCTTGCGACTTTTAAAATCATGAGTTTTGCTTTCTAAATTCGACTTAGGACGCTTAAGCTGCAGCGTCTTGATAAGTTAATTGTACGAATACATCTTCAAGGCTAGTTTGATCTGGATTGATTTGATGCAAACCCCACCCCTTAGAAACCGCCGCTTGAACCAAGGCTTCAGCAGGCGCTTTACCTGCCGCATAGCGAACACGCAACAAGCCATTTGGCAATTCTTCAACCGCTTCAACACCAGTCACTTTAAGTAGCTCATCGTGCGCTGGCGCATTATTTAAGCCAATCAGCAATTTATTGCCATGACGTTGTTGTTTAAGGATATCAATCGATCCATTAAAGACCAATTTGCCTTTATCAATAATCTGCACGTGGTCACAAACCATCTCGACTTCAGGGAGAATGTGTGTTGAGAGAATCACGCTATGTTCGCCGCCAAGCTCTTTAATTAAGGCGCGAATATCACGAATTTGAATTGGATCCAGACCCACGGTTGGCTCATCTAAAATCACCACCATTGGGTTATGAATAATCGCCTGTGCAATCCCCACACGCTGTTGATAACCTTTAGATAGATTTTCAATCAGGCGTTTGCTCATTTCTGTTAAGCCGCAACGTTCTTTAGCTCGCTGAACCGCTGTTTTAATATGCTTGCCGCTCACGCCGTGCAAGCGCGCAGCAATCGCCAAAAATTCATCGACTGTAAATTCACGATAAAGCGGTGGGGTTTCTGGCAAGTATCCAATCAAAGCTTTCGCTTCTTTTGGATTTTCTATCATGTCCACGCCACAGATTTTAACGCTGCCTTTGCTTGGTGCTAGGTTACCTGTAAGCATTTTCATGGTGGTTGATTTGCCTGCGCCATTTGGGCCAAGAAAACCAAGCACTTCACCTTTACTTAAGGTAAAACTCACATCGCTAACAGCCTCGCGGCCACCGTAAATGCGAGTTAAGTTATTTGCTTCAACAGTTAAAGTAGTCATAAAAAATTAAAGACTCCACATTATTTGGCTGAGCCAAATCCAAAATTACAAGCCGTTTTCTAAGGCATGCTAAATTAAAAAAACGCCTGACAATTGTCAAGCGCTGGGCAATCAGTGAGTTGTATTTAATCAACAATCTTGATCTTTGAAACAAGTCCTATTGGAAAGTTTCAATTAAAAAGCTATAGTCAGCCCTCATTATGGATGAACTTGCATAAGGTGTCACTGACTAACGATTATCAAGTTCATTCACTATCAGCGAAGAAACGAATTATCACCATGCCAAAAAAATTAAAAAATCAGTTATCTCTCAAAACAAAAACGCTGATGGCTACGCTTTCTGTTGGCTTGTTTGCTCTGGCGAACCCAAATGCCCAAGCAGCCACAGAGGCGCTTACATCCGAAGTGCAAACGCAAGCTAATGGTGAATTTGTATTTAAATATCTTGCCGCTGAAGTGGCTGGCCAACGTGGCGAGCTAGGGCTTTCAACAAAACTATTTTTTGACTTAGCAAAATCAAGCCGTGATGTTCGCCTAGCAGAGCGTGCTGCTAAAGTGGCAATGTATAGCAAAAACGCTCAAGCCGCTTTAGAAACCGCAAAACTCTGGCTAGAGCTAGACGCCAACTCGACTGAAGCTCAGCAAGCCGCCACGCAACTCTATGTGATTAACGGTGACTTAAATGCAGCAAAACCGCTTTTACAAAAACTGCTCGAAAAAGAAGATACACGCGCCAACGGTTTTTTATATCTAAACAGCCTGCTTTCGCATCAAGCCAACAAAACAAACGTATTGCAATTGGTTCAAGATTTAGCAGCGCCTTACCCACAACTGGCCGAAGCGCACTTCACGATTGGTCAAGCAGCCTTCCAAGCAAATAACCTACAACTCGCCTTGAGCGAGACTATTCGCGCTAATCAATTGCGGCCGAATTGGGAAATTGCGGCAATTCAACAAGCTGACATTTTATTCAGCACATCACCAGACCAAGCAATTAGCTTCTACCGTAGCTTTTTGAATGACACCCCAGATGCAAATGATGCTCGCCTAAATCTAGCACGCATGTTGATTAAACAATCTCGCTTTAATGAAGCCAAGCCTGAGCTTTTAAAACTTTCTAAACTTGCCAACAGCAATCCAGAAATTTTAGTCGTGGTTGGCTTATTGTCTGTGCAAAGCAATGAGTTTTCTGATGCTGAAAAATACTTTTTGCAAGCACTTAACAGCAACATTAAAAACAAAGACCCAATTTATCTTTATTTAGGTCAGATTGCTGAAAAAAATAACAACGATGCTGAAGCTATTAACTGGTACAGCAAGGTTCAACAACCCGGAGAAAAAGCATCAAGCCAACAAGCAGACCATTATTTGGACGCGAAGCTGAGCATGGCAAATGTGATGTCGCGCACTCAAGGCGCTGATGCCGCTATTCAAATGCTAGATGACTTAGAAAATTTAAGCGATGCGCAATTAGCCCAAGTGATTACAGCACAAGCCAATCTTTTAGCCCAAGCCAAACGCTTCCAAGAGTCATACGAACTATTAGGTAAAGCTGTTGCGAACATGCCTAACTCAAACGAGTTGATTTACGACTACGCAATGGCGGCTGAACGCGTACAGCAATTCACAGTGCTAGAAACGCAACTGCGCAAGCTCATCAAAATCAAACCAGACTTTGCGCAAGCTTACAACGCACTTGGTTATTTATTTGCAGAGCGCAATGTCAAACTAGAAGAAGCAAACAAGCTGATTGCTAAAGCACTAGAACTTAGTCCAAACGACCATTACATTATGGACAGTATGGGCTGGGTGCAGTATCGCTTAGGCAATCTTGATAAAGCTTTTGAGTACTTAAATAAAGCTTACAACTTGCAAAATGACGCTGAAATTGCCGCGCACTTGGGTGAAGTACTTTGGAAGCAGGGCAAACAGGATGAAGCAAGCAAGATCTGGGCAGACACATTAAAAGTAAGTCCAGATAACGATTTGCTGATCAAAACCGTTAAAAGATTCAAGCCGTAAGTCTTTTTTCATTGTTTATGCAAAGTCATCCACATCGCTTCGCCAGCATTTATCTCTTAATTGCTGGCTTATTGATGTCTAGCTGTGCCAGCGTCAATACCAACAAAGCAACCATTGATACAAATACTAGGCCACCAATCTCCTCTGAAGCGCCGGCCATTCCGCCTGAAGCGCAACAGCACCAAGCTGAAATTGCAAAAGTGACTAGCTTTAAAATCGAAGGAAGAATGGGTGTGCAAAGTGAAGGCTATGGCGTTTCAGGAAACATTCATTGGGCGCACTCCCCAGAAAATGATGCGATAGATTTATATTCACCGCTTGGCAATAAAATTGCGGCCATCATAAAAAATATAGATGGTGTTAGCTTAACTTCGCAGAATGGGAAAACCATAAAAGCAGAAGATGCTGAAACTTTGACACAGCTGACATTGGGCTGGCGATTGCCGTTTACAAAAATGTCTGACTGGGTTGTAGGCCGCCCTGCAAATGGGATTGTGACCGCTTTTGCTTGGGATGATAAAGGCCAGCTCAGTAAATTCACCCAAGATGGCTGGGAGATTAGCTACATGCAATATCAAAATGAAATCCCACCAGCGCTACCAAGCAAAATTAATCTTCGCAATCCAAAAATGAATGTGCGGCTTGTAATTGAAAGCTGGGATACGTCCCCAGAACTCTCAACATTAGATGCCAACACCTCCGCCCAAGTGCAGTAATATTTAGCCATGTCAGAATTAACCAAGCAACTTACCGAGCAAGGCTTCCAAGCTTTTTTAGCGCCAGCAAAAATCAATTTATTTTTGCACATCACTGGTCGCCGCGCGGATGGCTATCATTTACTGCAAAGCGTATTTAGCCTCATCGACTTACATGACACTGTGTTTTTAAAACTGCGAGATGATAGTGAAATTCATCGTGTGACAGAGAACGCCAATGTTCCGGAAGCTCAGGACTTGTGCGTAAGAGCCGCAAAGCTTTTGCAAGCCTACAGCAACTGCGCGCTTGGTGCAGATATCGGCCTCATCAAAAACATCCCCATGGGCGGTGGCCTAGGAGGCGGTAGCTCTGATGCAGCAACGGTGTTAATTGCGCTCAACCATCTTTGGAATTTGGGCTTAAGCAAAACGACATTGATGGCATTAGGATTAAAATTAGGCGCTGATGTACCTTTTTTTATTTTCGGTGAAAATGCTTGGGTCGAGGGCATAGGCGAAAAAATACAGCCTATTCAGCTTCCAGACTCGCACTTTGTCATTGTCACACCTAAAGTGCATGTTTCAACTGCTGAAATTTTTAGCGCTGAGGAATTGACAAGAAACACGTTTCCCACGACAATAGCGGCCTTTTCCGAGATGCTGAATTTGAAGCAAATCGGCAAAGAAAAACAAAGCCTAGTGTTTGAACGTGAAAATGAAAGTTTTCATAACGATCTCGAAGCAGTGGTTTGTCAGAAATACCCAGCGGTAAATGCTTGTCTTAATTGCTTAAATCAATTTTCTCAAGCACGCATGAGTGGTTCTGGCGCGTCAGTTTTTGTCGCGGCTGAAAACTTAGCTGAAGCAAACAACATCGTAAAAGCCATGCCAAAGGAAATTGCAGACACTGAAATATTTTGTGTAGCAGCGCTCGGATTAAAACAGCATCCACTGTATAATTTGATTCCTGCACTTTAGGTAAAGATCAAATGGGGAGTCGCCAAGCTGGTTAAGGCACCGGATTTTGATTCCGGCATGCGAAGGTTCGAATCCTTCTTCCCCAGCCAGCATTACAAGACGGAGCGTGTAGCATTACACGCTTTTTTTGTTTTTATAGCGTAAAGGAATCCACTGTGGCCAAAGGCGACATGATGGTGTTTACAGGCACGGCCAACCCTCAACTTGCTGAAAAAGTGGTAAAACACTTGGGCATGAAGTTGGGTCGTGCGACCGTTGACCGTTTCAGCGATGGCGAAGTCATGGTTGAATTGCAAGATAACGTGCGCGGCAAAGACGTGTTTGTTCTGCAATCAACTTGCGCCCCAACCAATGACACACTGATGGAAGTGATGGTCATGGTTGATGCCCTACGACGCGCATCTGCAGGCCGCATTACCGCAGCCATTCCTTATTTCGGCTACTCAAGACAAGATCGTCGCCCACGCTCTGCCCGCGTTGCAATTACTGCAAAAGTGGTTGCTAACATGCTTACCAGCGTTGGCGTTAACCGTTTACTGACCATGGATTTGCATTCAGATCAAATCCAAGGCTTCTTTGAAATTCCAGTAGATAACATCTACGCATCACCAGTGTTGCTAGATGACCTTACCAAACAAGATCACCATAACTTAGTTGTAGTATCACCAGACGTTGGCGGCGTAGTGCGCGCACGTGCCCTAGCTAAGCAAATGGGTTCGGATTTGGCGATTATCGACAAACGCCGCCCTAAAGCAAACGTGGCCAAAGTGATGAATATCATTGGTGATGTCGCTGGTCGCACCTGCGTGATTATGGATGACATGGTTGATACAGCGAATACCCTTTGTGAAGCAGCCGCAGCGCTTAAGAAAAAAGGTGCGATTAAGGTTATGGCCTACTGTACTCATCCAGTGCTTTCAGGCTCTGCAATTGAGCGCATTAGCGCTTCAGAACTTGATGAACTAGTAGTGACTGACACGATTCCACTTCGTGCTGATGCTTTAGCATGCAAAAAAATTCGTCAACTTAGTGTTGGTGAATTGATGGGCGAAACCATTCGTCGCATTAGCAATGAAGACTCCGTCAGTTCATTGTTTGAAGATTAATTAAAGTTTCGATGCGTTTGGCAACAAGCGCATCACACCCCTGTTATCTGGTCGCGGATAACAGTTTTTAAAAAGCCGAAAATAATTTTCGGCGAAATTTAGGAGTAGTAAAAATGGCTATTGAAATTTCAGCAGTATCACGTGCAGCGAAAGGTACGGGTGCGAGCCGCCGTCTTCGCCGTTCAGCTAAAGTACCAGGTGTGGTTTATGGTGCTGGTAAAGACGCAGTAAGCGTTGAGTTTGATTTGAAAGCGTTGTTCATGGAATTCCGCCATGAAGCATTCCACGCTTCTATCCTAACGCTTAACTTAGATGGCAAAAAAGAGTCTGTATTGTTACGTGACTACCAAATGCATCCAGTTCGCAACACCATTCAACACATCGACTTTCAACGTGTTAGTGCAACAGAAAAAATCCACGTTAAAGTGCCATTGCACTTTATCAACGGTGAAATTGCTCCAGGCGTGAAAATTGGTGGCGGTATCGTTGCTCACATCGCTACAGAAGCTGACGTAAGCTGCTTGGCAAAAGACTTGCCAGAGTTTATCGAAGTTGATTTGGCTAACCTAGAAATGGGTCATTCAGTTCACTTGTCAGAAATCAAATTGCCTAAAGGCATTGAATTCGTTCAGTTAGCACACGGCGCTGACGTTGCTGTTGCAAGTATCGCGAAAACACGCGGCGGTGCAGCTGCAGCAGCTGAAGAAGCAGCGGAAGCAACACCAGAAGCTTAATCACCTGTGTGATTGGCCTCTAGAACGCGCGTTTCGGTTTTTCCGGAACGCGCGTTATTATTTTCAGGCTTTGAAATTATTTTAGGCTGGATGAGCGACAATAGGCTATGAGTCAAATCAAACTAATCGTTGGACTAGGCAACCCAGGCGCCCAATATGAATCTACTCGCCACAATGCTGGTTTTTGGTGGGTGGATCAAATCTGCGCCGAAACAGGAAGCAAGCTCAACCTAGAAGCCAAGTTTTTTGGTCATGTTGGCCGCTTAAAATCTAGCAACGATGAAGCCTGGTTGCTCAAACCAACAACTTTTATGAACGCCAGTGGCCGTGCAGTTGCCGCATTAGCCAAGTTTTACAAAATTGCGCCTGAATCAGTCTTAGTAGTGCACGATGAACTCGATTTACCCCCCGGGACGGTAAAGCTCAAAAAAGGTGGCGGGCATGGTGGCCATAACGGCCTTAAGGACATTGCCTCGCAACTTGGCACCCCTGATTTTTGGCGTTTACGCTTAGGCATCGGCCACCCAGGTGATAAAAATGCGGTAGCAAATTTTGTATTACACGACCCAAGTCGCGATGAAATGCGCGCGATAGAAGAAAATATAGACCAAAGCACGACGCTGCTTCCTTTGCTATTAAAAGGCGAGTTTGAAGCAGCAATGTTAAAATTGCACACTAAAAATTAGTCACGAATTTACTGAACAGGAAAAATTATGAAATGCGGAATTGTCGGCCTACCTAACGTAGGTAAATCAACGCTCTTCAATGCCATCACCAAAGCAGGCATCGCAGCAGAAAACTACCCTTTCTGCACCATCGAGCCTAACGTCGGCATTGTTGAAGTGCCTGACCCACGCATGAAACCATTGATTGATATCGTCAATCCGCAAAAAGTGCAACCAGCTATTGTTGAGTTTGTAGACATTGCAGGCTTGGTGGCTGGGGCATCCAAAGGTGAAGGCCTGGGCAATAAGTTCTTGGCTAACATCCGCGAAACAGATGCGATTGCACACGTCGTGCGTTGTTTTAATGATGCGAACGTTGTCCACGTTGCCAACAAAGTTGACCCACTTTCAGACGTTGAAACCATCAACACCGAGCTAGCACTTGCCGACATGGAAACTGTTGATAAAACTGTTCAACGCGAAAGCAAAAAAGCAAAATCAGGCGACAAAGAAGCCATTGCCCTTTGTGCTGTTTTGGCAAAAGTCCAAAAAGGCTTAGATGAAGGTAAAGCTGTTCGTACATTAGGTCTGGACGCTGACGAATTGCACCTATTAAAACCACTTTGCCTCATTACAGTTAAACCAGTGATGTACATTGCCAACGTTGATGAAACAGGTTTTAGCAACAACCCATTACTTGATTCAATCGTTGAACTAGGCAAAAAAGAAGGTTCACCAGTGGTGAGCATCTGCGCAAAAATTGAAGCTGAAATCTCAGACCTAGAAGATGAAGACAAAGCTTTGTTCTTAGAAGAGCTAGGTTTAACAGAACCAGGTTTAGACCGCGTAGTACGCGCGGCATATGCCCTACTCGGCTTAGAAACTTACTTCACCGCAGGTGTTAAAGAAGTTCGTGCTTGGACAGTCCGTAAAGGCTCAACTGCACCACAAGCCGCTGGCGTGATTCACACCGACTTTGAACGTGGCTTTATCCGTGCCGAAGTGATTGCCTTTAACGAATTTATCGCCCACAAAGGTGAACAAGGTGCAAAAGAAGCCGGCAAGATGCGATTAGAAGGCAAAGAATACATCGTGCAAGATGGCGATGTGATGCACTTCAGATTTAACGTGTAGCAATTTTAAATATAAGTAAAATAGCGCTACAAAAAGCCATCCTCGCGATGGCTTTTTTATTGCCTATATCCCCAGAGCAATTCACTGATGCTTCCGCACATACCTGTGGCTTCAAGGTATAATTCAAGCTTATTTATCCACACAAAAATATTTGCCATGCAACAGCAGTATCCATTTAAAGAAATCGAAGAACGCGCCCAGCAATATTGGGAAACCAACCAAACTTTCAAGGCGACTGAAAAGAGCGATAAGCCTAAGTATTACTGCTTGTCGATGTTCCCTTATCCAAGTGGCCGTTTGCATATGGGACACGTTCGCAATTACACAATTGGTGATGTGCTAAGCCGTTTCCACCGTATGCGTGGTTTTAATGTCATGCAGCCGATGGGTTGGGATGCGTTTGGCTTACCTGCTGAAAATGCCGCGATTAAAAACAATGTTGCACCGGCTGGCTGGACATACAGCAATATCGAGCACATGAAAGAGCAACTCAAGTCTTTAGGCTTGGGTATTTCTTGGGATAGGGAAATCGCCACCTGTACTCCAGAGTATTACCGCTGGGAACAATGGTTGTTCACAGAGCTATTCAAAAAAGGCCTCATCTACAAAAAAACAGCCACGGTCAATTGGGACCCTGTTGACCAAACCGTGCTTGCGAATGAACAAGTGATTGATGGCAAGGGCTGGCGCTCTGGGGCCGTGGTTGAAAAACGCGACATTCCGCAATACTTTATGAAAATCACGGCTTATGCCGATGAGCTTTTAGCTGACCTCGATAAACTTGAAGGCTGGCCTGAGCAAGTCAAAACCATGCAGCGCAATTGGATAGGTAAAAGCTACGGTTGTGAGGTCGAGTTTCCTATCGTTGGCGGTGATGGCAATCTGAAGGTTTATACAACCCGTCCAGACACGCTAATGGGTGCAACTTATGTTGCAGTTGCCGCAGAGCACGCGCTTGCAACGCAAGCCGCTGAAAACAATCCTGCGCTCCAAGCGTTTATCCAAGAATGCAAAATGGGTAGCGTAGCTGAGGCTGACATGGCAACAGCCGAGAAAAAAGGCATGGCAACTGGCTTATTTGTTCAGCATCCAATCACTGGCGAACAATTGCCAGTTTGGGTAGCGAACTACGTGCTCATCAGCTACGGTGAAGGTGCTGTCATGGCTGTGCCAGCACATGATGAGCGTGACTTTGAGTTTGCAAACAAATACAGTTTGCAAATGAAGGCTGTGATTAAGCCACAAAATGCTGAGCTTGATTTACCACTTACGATGGCATACACAGAACATGGCGTGTTATTTAATTCAGGCGAATTTGATGGCCTAGATTTTGATGGCGCATCAAGCAAAATCGCTGAAGCACTCACCACAAAGAACTTAGGTAAACGTCGCACACAATATCGTTTGCGCGACTGGGGTGTTTCACGTCAGCGCTATTGGGGCTGCCCGATCCCTATCGTTCACTGCCCAAGCTGTGGTGAAGTACCTGTGCCTGCAGACCAACTTCCTGTCCGCTTGCCAGAAGACGTGGTGATGGATGGCGTAGGTTCACCAATTAAAAAAGACCCTAGTTTTTACGAAACCACTTGCCCAACTTGCGGTGGCAAAGCCACGCGCGAAACCGATACCATGGATACATTCTTTGAGTCCTCATGGTATTTCGCACGATACGCAAGTTTTGACTGTCACACAGGCATGGTGGATGAACGTGCGAATTACTGGTTGCCGGTTGACCAATACATTGGCGGAATTGAACATGCGATTTTGCATCTGCTTTACGCGCGCTTCTTTAATAAATTGATGCGTGATGTTGGCTTACTCAAAAATGATGAGCCTTTCACAAACTTGCTCACGCAAGGCATGGTGCTTAAAGAAGGCACTAAGATGAGTAAATCTAAGGGCAACACCGTTGACCCTCAAGCACTTATCGACACTTACGGCGCAGATACCGCACGTTTGTTTATGATGTTTGCCGCACCACCAGAGCAAAGCTTGGAGTGGGCAGATAGTGGTGTAGAGGGTGCACATCGTTTCTTGCGTCGCTTATGGACGTTTGTGGCAACGCATTTAGAAACTGGCGCAGTAGAGACTTACAAAGCTGGCGAGTTGAGTGGTGAACTCAAAACTCTGCGCCGCCAATTACATCAAACCATTGAGAAAATTACTGACGACTACGGTCGTCGCCAAACCTTCAACACCGCAATTGCTGCTGTGATGGAACTCATGAACGCTTATGGCAAAGTGGATGGTGACGATGCCGTCACACGCAGCGTGCGCCAAGAAGTGCTTGAGAATGTCACTCTACTCCTCTCGCCTATCGTGCCACATATCTGCCAAGCTTTATGGGCTGAATTGCGGAATGACGGTGTGATTGAAGATGCCGCTTGGCCAAGCGCTGATCAATCTGCGATGGTGCAAGATGAAGTGGAGCTAGTCGTTCAAGTCAATGGCAAGTTGCGTGGCAGCATTACCGTTGCTAAAACTATGGCAAAAGAAGCGATTGAACAGCATGCAGTTGCTCAGCCTTTTGTGCAGAAATTCTTAGAAGATGGTTCGACTGTGCGTAAAATCATCGTGGTGCCAAATAAACTCGTCAATATTGTTGTGGGGTAACTATGACTCGCCATGTCGCTCAACATTTAACTGTTCTCGCCCTAGCTTTCATTATGACAGCCTGTGGGTTTCACTTACGTGGCTTAGCGGATTTGTCATTCAACAAGCTTTATATCAAAGGTTCATCTAGCATTTCAAAAGAATTAATAAGCTCACTTAAAACTAATGGCGTGACCATCGTTAAAGAGCCAGAAGATGCTGAAATGATGCTGGAGTTAATGAGTGATGGCGTCGAAAAACGCATTTTGTCATTGGGTGGCTCAGGTTCTGTGCGTGAATTTGAATTGTTCTACCGTGTCAAATTCCGCGTTCGCGATGCTTCAAGTGAACTATGGGGCCCTGAACAATTGATTGAATCGCGTCGAGATTTTTCATATTTGGATACCGAATTGCTGGCAAAATCTTATGAAGAAGCGCAACTTTATGAAGACATGCGACGCGATGCAACGCGAGAATTGATGCGACGTTTAGTTGCACAAAAACCTAAAGCCAAAGCTGTAAAATAGGCCAAAAGCCTACACGTTCAAATATGAATTTGGCCCCACAACAACTCTCCCAACACTTAAGCAGTGGCCTCAAACCACTCTATGTGCTCACGGGAGATGAGCCTTTATCTCAACGCGAATGTTTAGATGCCATTCGCGCAAAAGCCCGTGAGTTAAGCTTTGATGAACGGACCAGTTTAACTTCTGACCGTTATTTTAATTGGGCACAAATTGCTGAATTTGGCCAAGCAATGTCATTGTTCGCCAGTCAGCGCTTGCTTGAAATCAATATTCCCACAGGCAAACCTGGCCTTGATGGAAGCAAAGCACTACAAGCTTTAGCTACTGAAGCATTGCCTGATACAGTCACAGTGGTTATTCTGCCAGCCGTTGATTGGCGCGATGCAAAAAGCGCTTGGTACACAGCGCTCCAACAAAACAGCGTATTCATTGAACTGCGTGAAGTTGGGCCTGCACAATTGCCACAATGGATTGCCAGCCGTTTAGCATTGCAAAAGCAAAGTACAGATACAGAAACTTTAACTTTTATGGCGAACCAAGTGGAAGGCAATTTGCTTGCCGCGCATCAAGAGATACAAAAGCTAGGATTGCTCTACCCTGCAGGCGCAATTGCTGGAGATGATGTTCGTGCAGCCGTACTGAATGTTTCGCGCTTTGACGCAGTGCAACTTGGCGAGGCCGTGTTGTCTGGCGATGTAGACCGCACCGTGCGTATTTTGGATGGACTGAAAGATGAAGGCGCGCAACCTGTTGCTGTGATGAACCCACTTATTTGGGCAATTACACCATTAGTGAAAATCAAACAGGCCGAGGCGCGTGGTGAAAACTTAAACAGCGCCATGGTGCAAGCCAAAGTATTTGGCCCAAAACAAGCGCTTGCCAAGCAAGCGGTCGGACGATTAAGCTTAAAACAATTACAAGCCGCTTTGCTTAAGCTTGCTGATATTGATAAAACCGCAAAAGGCATGATGCAAGGTGATGCTTGGCTAGAAATTTCAAGATTATGCTTTGGCTTGGCTAGAATTGGCACCAGAGCCAGAAGCCGCTAAAAAGAAGGTTAGGAACACTGATGGACATTAAATCGTATATGCACAATGTTGGGGTTGAAGCGCGCAAGGCTTCACGCGCCATGGCGAAGGCTGAAACCAACACTAAAAACTTAGCGCTCACCACCATCGCTAAAGCGATTTTGCGTGAAAAAGATGTGCTACTTGCCGCCAACCAACAAGATCTTGCAGCAGCAAAAGCTGCGGGCATGGAAGCCGCGATGTTAGACCGCCTCACCATCACTGAAAAATCAATCGCCACCATGGCTGAAGGCTTGCAACAAATTGCTAGCCTTGCTGATCCAATTGGTGAAATTAGCGATATGAAATATCGCCCTTCTGGCATTCAGATTGGAAAAATGCGTGTGCCGCTTGGTGTGATTGGCATTATTTACGAAGCACGTCCAAATGTAACAGTGGATGCGGCCGGCTTATGTATTAAATCCGGTAATGCCACCATTCTTCGTGGTGGCTCAGAGGCCATTCATTGCAACCAAGCCTTAGCGAAATTAGTACATGAAGGCTTAGCGGCCGCCGGCTTACCAAAAGCCGCAGTGCAAGTCGTCGAAACCACAGATCGCGCTGCGGTTGGCGAGCTCATCACGATGAAAGAATTCGTGGATGTCATCGTGCCTCGTGGTGGCAAAGGTCTGATTGAGCGCATTTCGAACGATGCACGCATTCCTGTGATTAAGCATTTAGATGGAAATTGCCACGTTTATGTAGACGATGAAGCGGATTTTGATAAAGCCATTCGTATTATTGAGAACTCAAAAACGCAACGTCTTGGCACCTGCAACACAACAGAATCTTTATTGGTCGCGCGAAGCGTAGCCAAAAGCATGTTGCCGAAAATTGCGGAGATGTTGATCAGCAAAGGCATTGAGATTCGAGGCTGTGCGGAAACATGTGCTTTGGTTCCAGCCGCGAAAAAAGCGACTGAAGAAGATCACTATACGGAATATTTGGACGCGATTATTTCCTGCAAAGTGGTGGCTGATTTAGATGAAGCGATTGCGCATATTAATCAGCACTCATCACAGCATACCGAATCCATCGTGACCGAAAACTACACCAAAGCACGCCGTTTCTTGCGCGAGGTGGACTCAAGCAGCGTGATGGTGAACGCATCTACACGATTTGCAGATGGCTTTGAATATGGTTTGGGCGCAGAAATAGGCATCTCAACAGATAAGCTCCACGCCCGCGGCCCTGTTGGTCTTGATGGCTTAACCTCACTCAAATACATCGTATTGGGTGATGGGCACGTTCGCGCTTAAATAGCGTCCATGATAGGTATTTTAGGCGGCACATTTAACCCCATTCATTTGGGGCATTTGCACCTCGCCAATCAACTTCAAACAAAGCTAGGCTTCGACAGCATTCGCTTTATGCCAGCGGCCTTGCCTGCCTTAAAAGACAAGCCGAACGTCACTGCTGAGCAACGTGCTGAAATGGTCAAAATCGCCATCGCAAATCAACCACACTTCTCACTCGACACCCGCGAGCTATCAAGAGCCGGCACATCTTACACAATAGACACACTCATTTCCTTGCGTGAAGAGTTAGGCGATGAAGTCAGCATTTGCTGGCTAATGGGTTTCGATGCCTTCGCCAATTTGGATGCTTGGCATCGGTGGCAAGAGCTTTTGAATAAAGCACACTTAATTGTGGTGAAGCGCCCGCATAGCTCAGATTTATCCAACTTAAACGCTGAGGTAAAAACACTGTTGGAAAAGCATGAGACTAAGAATGTTGAAGAAGTGAAGAAGCAAGCGTATGGCAAAATCTTGATTCAAGAAATTGCAGCATTAGATATCTCCTCGACGGAGATTCGCGAAAAAATTGCGCAAGATAAAGATGTCCGCAGCATGGTTCCTGAAGCTCTACTCAGTTATATTCAACAACATCAGCTATACCGATAATATGGATACCTTTAGCCACGCACTTTGGGGGTATGGATTGTTCGGTCACAAACGCCATGCGTGGATTGCCATATTATTTGGAGCGGCGCCTGATTTAATCTCATTTGGTGCGTTTATGGCATTCAGAATGCTTGAAGGCACTTGGCATTTTGGGAAACCGCCGCTAGAAACACTGCCGCCATGGCTATTTACTAACTACGCTTTCGGGCATAGCGTCATCATTTGTTTTTCTGTGATTGGATTAGTGTGGTTGTGGCGCAAAGACATTGCGTTCGCCATGCTGGCTTGGCCATTTCACATCCTGCTTGATTTTCCATTTCACGCTAAAGCCTACTTCGCAACACCCCTATTTTGGCCGTTCTCAGACTTTAGTATTGATGGCATTCCTTGGTCGCATTGGTATATTTGGTATCCCAATGTCGCGGGTTTAATTATTTTGCTGACCTATCGATTTAGGCAAAAACGTAAAGCTAAAAATCAATAAATTGGGGCTCTTCACCCCAGGCAACATCGGCAATAAAAGGCGCTTTAAGCATCGCTTTTAGTGTCGCGATATTTTCTTCAATAGCGGGCATATTCGGATCAATCCGATTAGCCACCCAACCCACTAAATTCAACCCAGCCGCTCTAATTGAACCCGCCGTCATTAGCGCATGATTAATACAGCCTAAGCGAACACCCACCACCAAAACAATAGGAAGATTAAGTTTTACAGCTAAATCCGCCATGGTTTCTTGGCGATTAACTGGCACACAAAAACCGCCCGCCCCTTCCACCACCACCACATCAGCTTTTGTCTGTAAGACATCAAAAGATTGCTGAATGTTATCCAACGAAACTCTGATGCCAGCTTGCTCAGCAGCAATGTGTGGCGCAATCGCAGGAGCAAACACATAGGGGTTAATCAAAGCTAAATCAGCATCAACGTTACTGGCCTTAATAAGTTCAATCACATCACTATTAAGCAAACGACCATTCACCAGCTCTGCACCAGCGGCAACTGGCTTCATGCCAACAGCTTGCAAGCCCTGCTCACAAAAGTGCTGAACTAACGCAGTAGCAATGTAGGTTTTGCCAACATCGGTATCTGTGCCGGTAATGAAATAAGCGGTCTTATTTTTTTGCATGAAAAGTCACAGGCGTAAAACCTGCCTCTAAATCGATTTTTTTTTTAGGTCTTGCGGCAGGTTTCCACGCATGGCCGTAAACCACTTCAAACGTGGCGGGCAATTTTCCATCTTTTCTAAAGCGCTCGTAGTTTTCAGTGATTTGCTTCAAAAATCCTCGACCCTGCAAGCCACGGCTCCGGCCATCAGCGGCGTTGTGTGCGCCGATAGATTTTAAATCACGCATGACGGCCATTACATCATCGTAGGTGAGCGTAATGCGTTCCACATCCAAAACTGGCGCGGCAAAACCCGCACGCACTAAGGCATCGCCAATGTCGTGCATATCAATAAAACGACTGACGTGCACATGCTCACCATCAACACTTGAAGCCGCACGCAACTCTTTCAGCGTATCCGGGCCTAGCGTGCTAAACGTCAGCAAGCCATCGGTACGAAGCACGCGATGCATATCGGTGAAAGCGGCATCTAAATCATTGCACCATTGAATGGCAAGGTTAGACCACACCATATCCAAACTCGCATCGGCCATAGGGAGTTGTTCAATATCCGCACACAGCAAATGCTGCTTATTAAAGCCTAAAGTTTGCTTGATGCGCTGCGTCAGAGAAGTATTCATGGACTGCGTTTTGTACAACATACCCATCGCCAAATCTAGCGAAAGGATTTGAGCTTGTGGGTACTTTTGCATCAAAGCTTGGCTGGCATGACCTGTGCCACAACCCGCATCTAATATGCGTGATGGCTGCATGCTCACCAAGTCTAAACGGCTAAGCATTTCTTCACGTACTAGCTTTTGCATGACTGCCGCCGCATCGTAAGAATTGGCCGCACGGTCAAATGAAGCACGGACGCGTGCTTTGTCTAAATGGTAAATATCTTGCTGAGTAGGGGCTTGGCTCATGCGTGTAAAAACTCGGTCACTTTTTGGCTGAACAATTCAGGATGCGAAATAAATGGCTCATGCGCAGCGCTTGGCAAGGCCAATAACTCGGCGTTCGGCAAGGTTTTAGCTGTCCATTCGGCCGCATTTAATGAGGCTAATTTGTCGTGTGCGCCATGAATCAACAAAGTCGGTATTTCCAAGCGAGGCAAATCAGCACGCAAATCTCCTGTGCGCAAAATATCCAAAGCGCCAAGCAAGCCTTGCTGATTAGGCGTAGGTCTTAGGCTAAGCGCCTCTCGCAACATTTTGGAGCTTGCTCGGGCGTTTCCACTTCCCATAGCAATAAGTGCCAAAAGCTTATTCATTGTGCCTTGATAATCTTGCATCGCACCAGCAAAAAAACTTTCAAAGACATCGCTAGGCATGCCTTGTTGCCAATCATCACGCGCCACAAAACATGGCGTACTGCCCACCAAAATCAGCTTTTTAATTGGGGTGATTAAGGCGATTTTACTGGCAATTAATCCGCCTAAAGACCAACCTAAAACATAGGCATTGCTAGGCATTTCCTCAGCGATTTTTTCTGCGACGGTATGCAAGCTGTAAACATCCAAATTTTCGCTATAGCCCATGCCTGGCAAATCAACCAAGTGCAACTCAAAATGCTGGCTGAGTAAATCGCGCGCTTGCATCCACATGCCGCTGTGCATGCCCCAGCCATGTATCATCACCAGCGGTTCGCCCTGCCCTATTCTTTCGATATGTAAACTCATGCGAGCAAAGCCTGTTCTGCTTCATGCAAATGCTGAATCAGTAATTTCACATCATCTAAAGTATGTGCTGCAGATAGTGAAATACGAAGACGTGCAGTATTTTTTGGCACAGTCGGTGGTCGAATGGCTGGCACCAAAACATCCCGCACTAGGAGATAGTCACTTAGTCCGAGCGCCTCTTCATTGCTGCCAATCACGATAGGTTGTATCGCGGTATCCGATGGCATTAACTGCCATTTTTTAAGGCTTAAATTTTCTTTGAAATAAGCAATTAAATCCCGCAAATGCTGATGACGCACTTCATCTTTTTGCATCACATTAATCGCCGTGACCAAAGCCGCCGCCAAGGCTGGCGGACTCGCCGTCGTGTAAATATAAGTTTTTGCGGACTGAATCAAATACTCAATAATTGTTGCATCACCGGCCACAAAAGCACCAGCAACGCCTGCCGCTTTACCTAAAGTGGCCATATAAATAATGCGCGGCGAAGTCACATTAAAATGACTCAAAATTCCGCGGCCTTGATTACCCAGCACACCAAAACCATGCGCATCATCAAGTAATAAATAAGCGTCGTATTTTTCGCAAAGCGCGAGCAATTCGGGCACGGGCGCTATATCGCCATCCATGCTAAATACGGCATCAACTATCACCAACTTTCTTGATGCTGTGCTTGCCGCTAACATTTTTTCTAATTGGGATAAATCTTGATGAGCATAGCGATTTAATTCTGTGCGCGCCAAAACGGCCGCATCATTCAATGAGGCATGATTGAGCTTGTCAGCAAAAATCGCATCATTGCGGCCAAGCAAAGCGGCAACAACGCCCATATTCGCCATATAGCCTGTGCTAAACAGCAAACCTGCTGGCAACCCTACGAAGCCAGCTAATGCTTGCTCTGCATCATGATGGAATTGGTGATGCCCAGTAATAAGATGAGATGCGCCACCACCCACGCCCGCTTCTACAGCGGCTTTTTGTAGCGCCAAGATTAAATCGGGATGATTTGCGAGGCCAAGATAGTCATTGCTAGCGAATGAAAGCAGGCGCTGACCATCTGCGACCAAATGCGAGGCTTGAGGGCTTTGCAGCAAGCGGCGCTTACGCTTTAAACCTGCTAGCGCACGCTCCGCGAGCTCTGCTTTAAGTTGTTCTATCATTTTGTAAATGCGCGTGACGCTTACACGTCACGCAAAATGATTAAATTGGATGTAGACCCAATTTGGCAAACAGTTGTTTATCTGTTTCCGCTTCTGGGTTGCCTGTGGTGAGCAATTTTTCACCGTAGAAAATAGAGTTCGCACCCGCAATAAAGCACAAAGCTTGAATGCCTTCGTGCATACTTTGGCGACCAGCTGAAAGACGCACAAAGCTCTTAGGCATCGTGATGCGTGCGGCAGCAATCGTACGGATAAATTCAAACTGATCTAAGTCTTCAACGCCGTGCAATGGCGTACCTTCAACCTGCGTGAGCAAATTGATAGGCACGCTTTCTGGTGGACGCTCCATGTTAGCAAGTTGCGCAATGAGGCCAGCGCGCTGGTTACGACTTTCGCCCATGCCGATAATGCCACCACAACAAACGTTAATATCAGCCTCGCGCACGCTATCAAGCGTATCTAAACGGTCTTGATAAGTACGGGTAGTAATCACATCACCGTAAAATTCTGGCGCGGTATCTAAGTTGTGGTTGTAATAATCAAGACCAGCATCTTTAAGTTGCGCGGCTTGGCCTTCTTTTAGCATCCCCAAAGTTGCACAGGTTTGTAAGCCCATGGCTTTAACTTCTGAAATCATTTTAAGCACAGGCTCTAAATCTTTTTGCTTTGGGCTACGCCATGCAGCGCCCATACAGAAACGGCTCGCACCGCTTTCTTTGGCAGCACGCGCGGCCGCTAGCACTTCGTCGATAGGCATGAGCGGCTCATTTTCTACATCCGTGTGATAGCGTGCAGCTTGTGGGCAGTAACCGCAATCCTCTGAACATCCGCCTGTTTTAATCGAAAGCAAAGTGCTTACTTGGACAGCATTTGGATCAAAATTTTCACGGTGAACGGTTTGCGCACGATGAATTAAATCACTAAATGGCAGTTCAAATAACTCGACAATTTGTGCCACACTCCAGCGTTTCTCACTTTCAACTGGCGCCACATTGCGCTTAATACTAGACGCATCAACCATGCTCACATTTGAATCCATATTTAACTCGCTCATGCTTCAATCTCCATCTTCATGTCTTGCCAATCTTCTCTTGAAGCGCGCAACATATCCCGAACACCCAAAGGCACCACCAGCAAAACGCTGATACCCCACACTAAAAACAAGACGTTTAATACGCCTATTTTTTCACCTATCATAAAACCAAAGAACGCCATTACCACCAGCAAAGCAAAAGTCGAATAGAATCGGTAACCTGATTGTGTAATATATTCACAAACTTTAGGATTGGGATGGTTCGCCGCCGCCGCATACATAAAAATAGAGGCTGCAACCCAAATAAACAATGGAATCGCTAGAGGTAACAACAATACTGCCAAGCAAGAAAAAAAAGTGAAGCCTTGCGCAGCGCGCATTTGCTGTTTTGCAGTAATAATGTGATGTGTTTCTGTCGCCGATTTCATCAATGACACGCTTTTACACAATAAGAATAAGGCCAATTATACATTGTTAAGTAGAAAGCTAACAATTGAATGACAAATGGTTAAAATTTAAGCATCTGTTAAAATCCAGCTTGTTTCAACAAGCTTGCTTACTCTGCTCAGCCAACAATGGCGGGGATTTCGGCATTTGTACAGATTGCCTTAATGACTTGCCACATCACACCACATCTTGCCCGCAATGCGGATTATTGAGCTTTGAGGGGCAACTCTGTGGCGCCTGTATTGCATCACCACCTGATTTCGACTTAACTAAAGCGGTGTTTACTTACACATACCCCATTAGCCAAGTGTTGCAACAGTTCAAATACAACCAACAGCTGTTCTTAGCAGAGACCTTTGCTGAATTGATGCTCCACAATCTCCAAGCAAAAAATATAGACCTGATTATTCCGATGCCATTGCACCCAAGCAGATTGCAAGAGCGCGGCTTTAATCAATCTTTAGAAATCGCGCGCAGCATTGGTAAGCACTTAAATGTTGCAATCAACAGCCAAGCAGTTTCTCGAATTAAATTATCGCCACCTCAAGCAAGCTTGCCACTTAAAGAGCGTGTAAAAAACATGAAAGGCGCTTTTAATTGCCACGAAGATTTGAGTGGCCTGCGTATTGCGCTAATTGATGATGTGATGACCACAGGCGCCAGTCTCAACGCACTGGCAAAAGTAGTGAAGGCAAAAGGCGCGGCTCATGTAGAATGCTGGCTTATCGCTCGAACACTCGCAAAATAAATGTTTAATATCGTATTATTTGAACCAGAAATTCCACCTAACACTGGCAACATTATCCGCCTGTGTGCTAACACTGGCGCGCAGTTGCACTTGGTGAAACCGCTTGGGTTTTCATTGGAAGACAAGCAACTAAAACGCGCTGGCTTGGATTATCACGAATACGCCAACTTACATATCCACGAAAATTGGTTAGCCTGCAAAGCGGCTCTTTCTGGCAAGCGCATGTTTGCCATCACCACTAAAGGCAGCACCTCTCACGGCAATATCAAATTTGTGAAAGATGATGTGTTTGTGTTTGGGCCAGAAACGCGTGGCCTACCAGAAGAAATACGAAATGAATTTAGCGCAGATCATCGAGTCAGATTACCGATGTTGCCACAAAGCAGAAGCTTGAATTTATCTAACTCAGCAGCAGTATTGCTTTATGAAGCTTGGAGACAGATAGAGTTTGAGGGCGGCGTTTAACTGCGTAAACTAGCTAAACGACTCTTCTTTTTGCTCACGTCCGAGCAAGTCCATCACTGCATCACGTGGTGATTTTCCATGAGAAAGCACTTGGTCAACCTCATGGGTAATCGGCATATCCACACCTAAATCTTGCGCGCGCTTCACGACTTCACGTGCGGTATAAACACCCTCAGCCACATGACCTAAGGTCGCTAGAATTTCCGCCAAAGGCTTCCCACTGGCTAATTGCAAGCCCACTTCACGGTTACGTGAGTATTGTCCGGTACAAGTCAGAATCAAATCGCCGGCGCCAGCCAAGCCCATAAAGGTATCTTTTTGCGCACCCATTGCCATACCAAAACGCGTCATTTCAGCTAGCCCACGCGTAATCATTGCCGCACGGGCATTATTACCAAACTGCATACCATCTGAAATACCAGCGGCAATCGCCATCACATTTTTAAGCGCACCGCCAACGGCAACGCCTGCTACATCGGTGCTGGTGTAAACACGTAGGGAACCACCATGAAGCGCAGCGCCTGCTTGTTTTGCAAAGTCAGCATCATTAACCGCCAAAGAAACCGCCGTTGGCAAGCCACGCACTAACTCAGCGGCAAAGCTAGGGCCAGAAAGTGCACCCCAAGCTTGATGCGGACCAAGCTCTTCAAGCGCCACTTCGTGCGGTAATTTTGCGGTGACAGGCTCCAAGCCTTTATTTGCCCAAATCACAGGCACCTTAACGCCAAGCGCTTTGATGGATTGCAACATGTCGCGGAAGCCGCAAGTAGGAACGACAGAAACGATGAAATCGACGCCATCCAGTGCCAAGCCTAAATCTGACTCCACACTTAGGTTATCGTTGAATTTGAAATCACCAAGATACATAGGATTGGCGCGCACTTTTCGCATGCCATCAACATGGGCAGCCTTGCGCGCCCACAAGCAAACTTGGTGTTGCTGGCTGATGTGCATCGCCAGCGCAGTTCCCCAAGCTCCTGCTCCTAATACGGCTATTTTCATTGCATACCCTTACAAGCCCCAAACCGCTGAGGATTGGACAAAGCCTACTAAACCATCACGATGTTTTACTTTAACCCAGCCATTTTTAGCAGGCTCAAGCAAATCCACCACCACATCTTTTTCTACTCGCGCCACGAGAGCGCCACTAGCTTCTGGTGTTTGTTTGATTTCTACAGAAGAAACCATCAACAAAGTACGCTTAGTGCTTAGTTGCTTAGCATCTATCCAGCTTAGACCGCCTTGCTGATCTCGCACCTTGACCCACTCAGCGAGATTGACAATGACTTCAACAGGATAACCTTGACCAAGCACATAAAGCTTTTTGCTTTGTGCTGAAGGCGAATCGTAAACAACCGCTTTCGGCACATTCACTGCACGAAATTCAGCCGCTGCCAAATTTGGCAACATCATAAATAGTGCAGCAATCAGTAAAGACTTAATGTGTTGTTTTTGATGCTTCATCTTGCGCTTGTTGTTGCTTTTGTTGCGCGTATAACGCTTCAAAATTAATTGGGCTAAGCACAACAGGCGGGAAGCCAGCGCGTACTGAAGCATCAGAAACCACTTCACGAGCGTATGGGAACAAGATATTTGGGCATGTGATGCTGAAAATAATTTCTAGATTCTCTTCTGGCACATTGCGCACTTGGAAAATACCAGCCTGAGCAACTTCAATTAAGAACGCTGTTTTTTCGCCAATTTTTGAAGTGACAGTAATGGTTAATACCACTTCATAAATGCCATCTTCAAGCTTGCTTGCAGCATTGCTTATTTCGATACCGATTTGTGGCGCATCCCGCTCTGTAAAGATTTGTGGCGCATTAGGCAATTCTAATGACAAGTCTTTTACATATAGTTTCTCAATGCCAAAACCCGGCGCTTGATTTTGTTCTAGCGCTTGATTTTCTATTGTTTGTTCTGCAGCTGTGTCTTTAGTTGCCATGATATTCCTAAATATTTTCAAAAAATTGCGTGAATAATTGCTAAATGATAACGAACAAAGCCGATATTTTAACCGATGCTTATACTAATTGCTTGTGTTGCTTGATTTTTTACTCAGCCAATAGCGGATCAAGCCCACCAGCCAAATCTAGTGCGCGCAAATCATCAAAGCCGCCAATATGCCGCTCGCCAATATAGATCTGAGGCACGGTTCGACGCCCAGTTTTTTCCATCATGGCGATTTTTAATTCTGGCGCAGTATCCACCTGAATTTTTTCAATCTCTGTCACACCTTTGCTATGCAGCAAGCGTTCTGCATTTGTGCAATATGGGCAATACGCACTGGAGTACATCAAAACTTTAGCCATGAAATACCTTTTAGACGATTAAGCGCGTTGCGCAATGTTTTACTAAGAGTGTGAATTGTACATAAAGACGGCCTAGAAAAAGAAATTCCGCTAGAGAAATTCGGCAAATAATGCAGATTTATTAAGCAAAAATCACTAAAATAGCGGTATTACTTGAATACTCGTTGAGAAACCACCCCGCATGAAGATTACGCCCGTCGTATTGTTGATTTTAGATGGCTTTGGATATCGCGAAGACATTACGGATAACGCCATTGCCCAAGCAAAGAAGCCCAACTGGGACAAGCTCTGGCAACAATATCCACACACATTAATTAATGCCTCAGAAAGCTTTGTGGGTTTACCTGCTGGCCAAATGGGGAACTCAGAAGTTGGTCATTTAAATATCGGGGCTGGCCGTATTGTTTTTCAAGAGTTTGAACGTATCAATAATTCAATCGAAACTGGCGAGTTCAACCAAAACCCAGTGCTATTAGAGGCCGTCAATCAAGCTAAAAATGCCGATAAAGCACTGCATATTTTTGGCCTCATTTCTGACGGCGGCGTACACAGCCACCAAGATCATATTTATGCCATGATTAACATGGCCGCAAAGCAAGGCTTAAGCAAAATCTACATACACGCATTTTTAGATGGTCGCGACACACCACCTGTCAGCGCAAAACCCTATTTGAAAGCGTTAGAAGATCAAATCCAAAAAATAGGCGCAGGAAAAATCGCCTCTATTTGTGGGCGCTATTACGCGATGGATAGAGATAAACGCTGGGAGCGTGTTGAGCCAGCTTACACCTTACTCACAGAAGGCAAAGGGGAGTTCATTGCCGGATCTGCATTAGAAGGTTTAGAGGCCGCCTACGCGCGCGGTGAAAATGACGAGTTTGTAAAAGCCACCGCGATTACTAAGCCAGGCGAAGCGCCTGTGTTTGTTGATGATGGCGATGTAATTGTGTTTATGAATTTCCGTTCAGACCGTGCACGTCAAATGACAACATGTTTCTTGGACGCAGGTTTTGAAGGCTTTAAGCGCAACAAACTACCTAAACTCGGCGGCTATTACACGCTGACCATGTACGACAAAAATGAAGTGAGTGCGAAAGCTGTATTCCCACCTAACGATATTCACAATACTTTCGGTGAATACATTGCCAAACAAGGTCTCAAACAACTTCGCATTGCCGAAACTGAAAAATATCCGCACGTGACATTTTTCTTTAACGGCGGTGAAGAAAAAGTATTCGAAGGCGAAAGTCGTATTCTTGTGCCTTCACCTAAAGTCGCCACTTACGACTTGCAACCTGAAATGAGCGCATTTGAGCTAACAGATAAACTAGAGGCCGCCATTTTGAGCCAAGAATATGCGGCCATTATTTGCAACTATGCAAACTGCGACATGGTTGGCCACACAGGCATTATGTCTGCGGCAATTAAAGCCGTTGAAACGCTAGACACTTGCATAGGTCGCTTGGTTAAAGCTGCGCAAAGTGTTGGCGCGGAAATTATTATCACTGCAGACCACGGCAATGTGGAAATGATGCAAGACATTGAAAATAATCAACCGCACACACAACACACTACCAACCTTGTGCCACTCCTCTATATTGGCCGTGATGCTGACATGGCGAAAACTGGTTCACTTTCAGACATTGCGCCTAGCTTGTTACAAATGATGGGTTTGCCACAACCGGCTGAAATGACAGGTCACTCTCTAGTGAGCATTAAATAACTATGCTGAAAGCTATTAAGCGCTCTGCACTTGCATTCGGAATACTTGCACTTACACTCAACTCGCCCTTTGCATTAGCAGTAAATAAAGCCGATAAGCCAAAAGACAAAGTAGAAAAACCAAAAGA
>JBJOIS010000006.1:0-107644 GCA_046047035.1 Pseudomonadota bacterium | reverse complement strand
ACGATAAATACTACTTCATAATGCCGCATGTAAACTCCTTTTGGATTAAAAGGCTCCTGCACAGCGAAACAGTGAGCCAAGGTGGAAAGGTCGCGATTATATAGAAAACCTTGCGTGAATGCTAGTTTCTTTTAAAAATCAATGCGCGCGACTTGTTAATCATCATATTTAATGTACTTAAATCTCACGTCGTCATTAGGTGTGCCTTCTAGAGCGCTGACCTTGCCTTGAGCCAACGCCTCTTGGGCTGGCTTCCAATTGACTACCAATTCAATCTTGGTCGCCAATTCAAAATCCTTGTCCGTAATACCTTTAGCGCTATGCGTACACAACTTAACCACAACAAAAGCATAAGAAACCGTTAGATCAGGATGATGCCAAGCTGCCTCTGCTAAGTGCCCAATGGTATTAACCACCATCAATGTGGCTTTCCAGCCGCTTGTTTTATATTTGCGGCGTATCCAGCCATTTTCATAAAACCAATGGGGTAAGTCAGCGGCAAGTTTGAGCTGAATTTCCGCCTCAGTATAAACGCACTCACCAGTGTTTTCTTTGTCTACCAAATCGCTCATGATCGATTCCCTGCCACAATCTCCACCCCAATCATTGGGCTGGACTGATGAGTAATTGGATGGTTAAGATTAATAAACTCACTTTTGCTAACCAGCCATGTTTTAAAAGACTTTCCAGTGAAAAACACACCAAAATATGCATCCACAACGCCCTCTAACATCAAGCCTTCAACCTCAACATTTTCAGCACGACTTGGCGATATCGACTTAACAATTAATAAATGCTGAGCATTTATCTTAGCTGAAAACCAAGCTGCCAAGCTATCTGACGTCAAATCCCAAGACACAGGCAAGTCTTTTTCTGCCAAAACCATCTCAGATGGCTTCCAAACTATCGCTTTATTTTGTAAGCGTAGCTCTGCAATTTCGAGCACGCTGGATGCCATCACTAAATCTTCATTCAGGCCTGTCATTAATGTCGCATATTGATCCATCGCTACCAATGCCATTTGGTGGGCTGTCGCGTCATCGATACCCGTTTTAGCTTGCGCATCTCGCACAGCATCTGCAAACACACCACCACCAGGTACAATAACGACCTTGCCATCACCAAATTGGGCAAATGCATCTAGCCAACCTTTTAAGGCTGGCGTTCCCATTAGGCTGCCACCTAGCTTCACCACCCACATCAGGGTTTACTTGCCTTTAATGTCACATCACCGCCAAAGCGCTCTATCAAAGACAACATAGAAGAGGCTTTATCTAATGTTTCGCGATACTCTTTCGCTAGCTCAGAATCAGCCACCACTCCACCGCCTGCATAGAAGCGAATTTCATGATGCGAATAAACGGCTGTGCGAATAGCGATATTGGTGTCCATATTGCCATCAAACCCGACATAGCCAATTGCCCCGCAATAAAGCCCACGGCGATTTGGCTCCAACTCTTCGATAATCTCCATGGAGCGCAACTTAGGCGCACCAGTAATAGAACCGCCAGGAAAACAGGCGTGCAGTAAATCAATTGCTGTTTGATCTTCCGCCAACTTACCCGTCACCGTACTCACCAAATGATGTACGTTCGCGAAGCTTTCTAAAGCAAACAGCTTATCAGCCCGCACACTGCCCGTTTCGCACACTTTGCTTATATCGTTACGAAGGAGATCGACAATCATCAAGTTTTCAGCGCGGTCTTTTGGGCTGTTTTGCAAGTCACGTGCGTTGCTCGCATCTTCCTCGGCATTGCCTGAGCGAGGCCTTGTGCCTTTTATAGGACGGGTTTCCACATGCTTGCCGTGGACCTGCAAAAAGCGCTCTGGCGAAGCAGATAGGATTTGTAGTGCAGATTGCGCATCTCCCATGTTCATATAACTCATAAATGGTGCTGGGCTGATTTCTCGCAACGCAAGATAGGCAGACCAAGCATCGCCTTTCGCCTGCGCCGAGAATCGCTGAGCCAAATTGACTTGGTAACAATCGCCCTCGTGGATGTATTGCTTAACCCGATTAAAAGCTGAGCTATATTGGGCGTAGTCCATATTGGACTGCAATGCGGAAGTGACTTCAAAATCAGGCGCAGGAGTTAGCTTGAAAGGCTCATCAAATAAGGCGCACAAGCTAGGCCAATCCTCCTCAGTTTGGGAATTTTTACAGTGAGAAACCAAATAGGATCGTTGCAGTTGGTGATCAACCACCACCGCCCAATCGTAAACGCCAACCATCATTTCTGGCATATTTTCAGCATCTAGCGCTACTGATGGCAAATGCTCAACTCGGCGAGCTAAGTCATAAGCAAAATAGCCAATAGCACCGCCCTCGAAAGGCAACGCTGTCTTTGTAGATTGGTAAGGCGCAAGCATCTTTTTTAAGAGCTCAAATGGGTCGCTTGAGCTTGAGCTTTCACCATCGGCATCCGCAATCACCGTCTGCTGACCATTAGTCACCAAGCGCACAAAAGGATTTGCCACCATGATGTCATAACGGCCAAACTGACTTGTTGGCTGTCCACTATCTAAAAACACCGCCCAAGGCCAATCTGCAATTTTTGCAAAAAGCTCAGCGCTATTGGTCTGGTAAGGAATTTCGTGTTTTAGCATTCTTTGTGAATCAACATTCTTCGTTTTTTAGCTTTCCAAGTCTATCGACAAGCTTGCGACAGCAACCGACGGCAAACAAACGTTTGCCCAATGTGTGGTTTCATCGGACGTATTAAGCAAACTTTCTACATCCAAGTAAGGTTTATTCATCTGCGCCGCCAAGGCTCGCACCAAGAAACGCCCAGATCCGGCGCCAACCAGGGGCATATCTTGATTAAGATCTACAAAATGACTTAAAGCTTCTTGCAGGCGCATCAATTGCGCATTTTTAAACTCAAATGCCAATAGTTTCCAAGCGCTAATCTCAAAACCCTCAACATCATGCCCTACCATTCTAGCCAAGCGGCGAGCGCTTTCCAGCTCTGTTTTTCCAGCACCATCAGCGGTATCCGCCATATCATCTTCAAGTGCCAATTCACCTGTTAGGCGATACACATCAGCTGTTGTTGCAAAATGCTCTGCGGCGACATTCACCAAAAAATCATCAAAGTTAATCTTATGACACAAGGCCATTAATGGCGTTCGCACCACTCCAGCATAAACCAGTTCATCAAAGCGCATACGCTCAGCATCAGTAAAACCTTGCGAGCCCACCAAGCCATCTTTAATTAAAATTAAATCTGAGGTGGTACTACCAATATCAAGCAAAACAGCCTGTTTGATCGACTTAGCAATCAGACTAGCACTCGCATGCCAATTAGCTGAGGCGATAGAGTCAGCGTAAAAAGACACTTCTGTGCTATCCACAAACCCTTGCTTAGCCGAATAAAAAAGAACCTCGCCATTTAAGTGCTCAGCCATGAACTGCGCTATTTGCAAAACGCCGGCACGGCGATTAGGAAAAATATCGACCAACTCACCCGTCATAGTGACAGCGTGTCTTTCGGGTACGCTTTCTAATTGACTAAGCACTTCCGCCAAAGCCTGCTCCAGCTGCGCAATTCCTCGCCACAAGGGGCAAGTCACTTGGCAAACCTTAAGCACTTCACCAGTCGCGGAGACCAGCGCAGCTTTTAAATGCGCTCCACCCACATCCCAGCCAAGTGTGGCTTCTGATTTAATCTGTAAGGACTGCGGCATTAATTGAAATTTCAACCTTGTGATGAGCGATTGCAGGCATTCTGAACGCCTCATTATAGAACAAGTCGAGTAGCATCTGTGCTGGATTACAGCCGCAGGCTTGGTGCAAGGCCACATAAGAAGTTGTTAGCCTAGGGTTTACTTCCAAGACAAAAAACTCGCCCTGATGCACAATTAAATCCACACCTACATAGCCTGCCAAGTTAGGCATAGCTTGAACAATTTTTTGTGCAAGTTCATTAAATGCCTCTCTGTTCTCATCCATGCCATTCATCACGCCACCGCGGTATAAAAACTGCTGAGCATTAATCTGAATATGCTGGCGATTACAGCTTAAGAGATAGGCTTTGCCGTTTTTGCAAAGCATAGAGAAGCTGGCCGCATCGCCTGTTTGGTATGATTGAACAATATGCGTATGTTCACGACCTTGTAGCCAGCCTTTTAACAACCGAGCATCTTCAAGGTAAGCCATATCATCACAACCAGCACCATCTCTAGGCTTGGCGACATAAGCGCCTTTCATGCCGTTCGGCAAGGCGTTAGCCAGATAAGTTTCTAAAGTTGGAATGTGATGCGAGATAAAAGATTGATACGTGAGCCATTTATCCCCAGCCAACTTAATGGCAGAAGCGCTACTTCCTAGAACCAACTTATTTAATTTCTCAGCAAGTAAAGTAAGCTTTTCGAGCACACCACCTGTTTCGGGTGCAATAAGTAAAACAGCATCAGAAGCGTTAATACACTGCTCCCACAGCGCCCAGATATCTTGCTGCGCATCAACCATCAGTACTTGATGCGCTTCAAAAGGCTTAGCTAGCCTTTGGTCGCAGGTCACGACTACTTCAACATCGGGAGCTTGGACGAAATCATGCAAAGCAGCATCACGCATCACCTTCCCCTCAGCCAATAAGGACGGGGGCAATGGCTCACGGTATAATCCACCACCCGTGATAAATTCGCAGATAAAAATTTTCAAATGAACATCATTCCCGTGCTTGATTTAATGAATGACCAAGTGGTCCATGCCAAGCATGGAAATCGGCACGACTACTTACCTATCAAATCCGTACTAACTCACGCAAGCGGGCCGCTGGCAGTCGTTCAAGCAATACTTGCATTATACCCATTCAAACAGCTCTATATTGCAGACATCAACGCGATACAAAAGACTGGCAATCACAAAAACACCATACTCGAAATAACGAACTGCTTTACAAACCTCGAGATTTGGCTAGATTCAGGCTTTGATAAAGAATCGTCGATAACGAGCTATCAATCTCGCAACATTAAGCCCGTGCTAGGCTCTGAGAGCTTGAGTAACATAGGTCAATATCAAGCATTATCAACCGCATCGCAACACAGAGCCATACTCTCTTTAGATTACAAAGATTCTCTCTATCAAGGCCCTCAAGAGCTCTCAATGGATGCAAACTTATGGCCTAATGATGTGATTGTGATGACGCTTAACAAAGTTGGTAGCAATGCAGGGCCGGACTTAACAAAACTCTCTGCAATTAAGTACCAGTCTAAACAATCAAACATTTATGCGGCTGGCGGTGTTCGCAATAGTGCGGATTTAGAAGCACTCAAAGCAAGCAATATCAGCGGAGCATTAATAGCAAGCGCATTGCATAACGGGGCCCTCACCCATCAACAAATCAAGCAACTGCTAGACTAAAACGCCAGGCGTAAAAAAGCCCGCAACAAAGCGGGCCTTCAGTTTTCCACTATTGAAGCCTTTAAAAGGCTTCAATAATTGACGCTTACTCTAAGTTAGCGTGAATTGCGCGCATGCCTTCTTCAGTCAACCCTTTAGCATGAATCAACTCAGAAATTGCACCTTCCAAGAAAATCAATGTTGAAAGTTCGAACTGTGATCCCATAGGCATACCTTTAGTAAGCGGGAAGCTATCATCTTGACCAACTTGAATGACTAAATCAGCCACATCAGCCATTGGTGAAGATTTCTTCATAGAAATCACGACCAATTTAGCGCCTACTGATTTTGCTTTTTTAACGAATGGAAGTAATGTTTCTGTACCGCCAGAGCCTGAAACCAAAATCAACAAGTCACCCGACTTGATTGCTGGTGTTACCACTTCACCAATCATATTAACGTTATAACCAGCGTGCACTAGGCGCATCGCGAAGAAACGTGAAACCAATAGTGAACGGCCAGCACCGCCAATGAATGTACGGCCTGCTTTTTCAACCAAATCTAAAAGTTGTGCTGATTTGTTATCAGTCACAGCCAAAATGCCTGTTAATTTATCTAAGATAAGTTTTTGATGATCCATGATGTTTCCTTAATTTATTGTATTGCCTGCAAATTCAGATATTACCAAAAAAAATCCCGACGCATTGCTGTGTCGGGATTTTTATACTCTATAAACTCTTAGCCAATTAAATCAGCTCAGAATTTATCGCTAATTAAGCGTGAGCGATAGCAGTGATTTCTGCAGCAGCAGCAGCAGGATCAGCAGCACCGTAGATAGCAGCGCCAGCAACGATGATTGTTGCGCCAGCGTCACGTACTTGTGCAGTTGTAGCAGCTTTAACGCCACCAGCAACAGAGATCTCAACACCTAGGTTCAAAGCAGCGATAGCAGCTAAGTCAGCAAATGGTGTTTGGCCAGCAGCTTGTTGGTCAAGACCAGTGTGAATACCGATGATGTGTGCGCCCAATTTAGCAACTTCTTTAGTTTTAGCAACTTTATCAGCAACGTTGATCAAGTCGATTTGAGCCTTTTTGCCGTATTTGTTAGCTACGTCGATTACACCTTTAACTGTACCGATGTCTGAAACACCCAATACAGTAACGATGTCAGCGCCAGCTTTGAAGAATGGCTCTGCTTCGTAGAAACCAGCATCAGCTGTTTTCAAGTCAACTAAGATTTTGTTGTTTGGGAATTTAGCACGTAGAGTTTCAAGCAATTTGATACCGTTGTGCTTGATGCATGGTGTACCAATTTCAAGAATGTCAACGTGTGGTGCAGTAGCTGTAGCTAATGCAACTGTTGCGTCGAAATCTAATGAATCTAAAGCCATTTGTGTTTGTGCCATGTTACTTTTCTCCAATTAATTACAGGTTTTACTACTTAATATTTAGTGCTTTTCAGCACCAACTTAAAAATCGAACGATATCTTATAGCGCAACCAATCAATGTGTCAACGCTATAAATTACAACGCTAGCCGTTAAATCAACGCCTAGCGTTTATCTATTACAGCGCTTATAGTTTTTCAGCAAGCGCTGCTTCTAGTTTGTTTTGGTCAACAACGAAACCACGGATACCTTCAGCAAGCTTTTCAGTTGCCATTGGATCTTCGTTCAACGCAAAACGGAACTCTTCTTCAGTCAAGCGCGCTGGAGCAGCTTTCGTTGCGCCGCCATCTTTCAACACTTGTGTCAACGTACCTTCTGTTGCAGCCAAATCTTGCAATAAGTTTGGAGAAACAGTTAAGCGGTCACAACCAGCCAATGCGATTAACTCGCCTGTGTTACGGAAAGAAGCACCCATTACAACAGTTTTATAACCGTGTTCTTTGTAATATTGATAAATCGCACGCACTGAAACCACACCTGGGTCAGTTTCTTGTGTGTATTCTGTTGTTGGGTTCTTAGCTTTGTACCAGTCTAAGATACGACCAACGAATGGTGAGATTAAGAATACGCCAGCTTCTGCACAAGCACGTGCTTGGCCGAAACCAAATA
The DNA here is from genome assembly GCA_046047035.1 of Pseudomonadota bacterium. GTDB lineage: Bacteria > Pseudomonadota > Gammaproteobacteria > Burkholderiales > Methylophilaceae > Methylopumilus_A. The sequence continues at coordinate 100,244 of JBJOIS010000006.1, read as the reverse complement.
ACAATGTTAAGTTACATTGAATGCCTTCTTTTTCAAGAATCTCACCTGCTTTGATACCTTCCCATGTTGATGCTAATTTAATCAACACGCGCTCTTTGCTTACGCCAGAGTCTTGATATAACTTGATCAACTTACGGCCTTTAGCCACCATTTTTTCAACATTGAATGACAAACGTGCGTCAACTTCAGTTGAGATACGGCCAGGAACAACCTTAGTGATTTCTGTACCAATCAACACAGCTAACTTATCAGCTGCATTGTCGATTTGTTCTGCTTTAGAGCCGCCTTGTGCTTTTGCATAAGCAATCGCTTCATCAATCAATGATGCGTATTGTGGCAATTGGCTCGCTTTTAATACTAAAGATGGGTTTGTTGTAGCATCGATAGGTTTTACACTTTTAATCGCTTCAACGTCACCAGTGTCAGCCACGATAGTGGTCATAGACTTCAATTGTTCTAATAAATTAGCCATAGCGCTCTCCGAATAATTACTTAATAAAATAACGAATCAACAATAATTTCGACCCGAGATTATATCCGAAAAAGCCATGAAATCACAGCTTACGGACGCAAGTAATTGTTTTATTGTTTAAGAGCTTCCGTCACTGCCTTGCGGTCAAAATGTGGCGCCAAGAGCTGAATAAAATCATAGGCAAACTTGCGCAAATAAGCGTCTCGTCTAATCCCTACATAAGTCACGCTATCAGGAAATAGATGCTTTGCATCCAAGGCGACTAGGTTTGTATCTCGCTCAGCATCATAAGCCATGCCAGCAAGCAAGCCCACGCCCAAGCCAAGACTGACGTAAGTTTTAATCACGTCCGCATCAATCGCGGTGAGTACAACGTTAGGGGTTAGGCCTTCTTTCTCAAACACACTACTTACCAATGAACCGCCAGTAAAAGCAAAGTCATAAGTAATCAGTGGGTATTGGGTCAGTTTCTTGAGCGTCAGAGGAATATCACTAATCAAAGGATGACCCGGAGGCACCACTACACAACGATTCCATTGATAGGCTGGCAAACATAAAATCTTCTCAAAGTGGCTAATCGCCTCAGTCGCGATGCCAATATCCGCTTCACCACTCTCCACCTGCTCTGCAACTTGCGTTGGATTGCCTTGATGGATATTAAGCTTAACCTCAGGATACTTCTCCATAAACGCTTTTACAGCGGCAGGTAAACGATATCGAGCTTGCGTATGGGTTGTTGCAATGGTGAGCATGCCTATATCTTCATGACTAAACTCGTCGCCCACTCGCTTGATATTTTCCATGTCGCGCATTACTCGCTCTGCTAGCTCGACGATATTTCGACCAGGCTCAGTCACACCAGTTAAGCGTTTGCCATGACGTTCAAAAATCTGTAAATTAAGCTCTTGCTCTAGCAATTGAATTTGCTTACTCACCCCAGGCTGAGATGTATGTAGCGCATCAGCAGCCAAAGAAATGTTTAAGCCCTGCTTAACGACTTCACTCACATACCTCAATTGATGCAGTTTCATCTCAATACCACCCTTTATAACTAATAAGCATATATTAAGAATAAACCGTTATAAAAACAACATATTTAATAATTTATAATATTGACAGTTTAATTTCACGCAAAATCAATTGCATTAAGGATTCTCATGGATTTCGGCTTCATTGTTGCAGGCTTTATCGTTGGCTTTTTAGTAGGCCTAACAGGCGTGGGCGGCGGCTCACTCATGACCCCTATTTTGATGATTTTTTTCCACATCAAGCCAGCATTGGCTGTAGGCACGGATTTACTTTACGCATCAGTCACTAAATCCGTTGGCATTTTTGCCCACGGCAAGCTAGGTAACATCGATTGGCGCATCGTAAAGCTCCTCGCAGCAGGTAGCGTGCCAGCTTCATTTGCCACCATCATTTTCTTGCGTACTATTGATGTCGATTCAACCGAAGCCATCGCCACCATCAAGTTCAGCCTAGGTATTGCACTGATTGTTACCTCAGTTGCCGTGCTATTAAGAACCAAGCTCATGAGCTTACTCGCCAAAGAGACTTTAATCCCTGAAAAATACGTTGCGGCTAGCACCGTAGTGCTTGGTATTGTGCTTGGCGGCTTAGTTACCCTAACCTCTGTTGGCGCTGGCGCTTTGGGTGTGACTGCACTTATCGTGCTTTACCCACACAAGAAAATCACTACTATCGTGGGTAGCGATATTGCGCATGCCGTACCACTCACATTGGTTGCTGGCTTAGGCCACGCAAGCCTTGGTACCGTTGATTACAACCTACTTGGCACCCTGCTTATTGGCTCAATCCCAGGCATTTATATTGGCAGTCATTTAAGCGCCAAAGTTGCCGAACATTGGATACGTGTCGCGCTTGCAGCCATTTTGATTTATGTTGGCTTAAAGCTCGTTCTACATTAAGCCTTGTTTGCATTAGGCTTAATGCCAATATAAAGCGTGAAACCAAGCAGGTTTTGCATTAAAATACCGCCTCTTTGAAAAATTGAACAAACATGTATAAATACGACGCCATTGACCAACAACTCGTAAACGAGCGTGTCGCCCAATACCGCGACCAAACCAGTCGCTATCTTGCTGGCGAATTGAGTGAAGAAGAATTCCGCCCACTACGTTTACAAAACGGTTTATATATTCAACGCCAAGCACCTATGCTTCGCATTGCTGTGCCTTATGGCATGCTGTCATCTAAACAATTACGCAAACTTGGCGACATCGCTAAAAAGTACGACAAAGGTTATGGTCACTTTAGTACACGTCAAAACCTACAACTCAACTGGCCCAAGCTAGAAGATGTGCCTGAAATTCTGGCTGAGCTTGCCACCGTAGAAATGCACGCCATTCAAACTTCTGGCAATTGCATCCGCAATATCACCACAGACCAATTCGCTGGCGTTGCGCCTGATGAAGTGATTGACCCACGCGCAATGGCCGAAGTCATGCGCCAATGGAGCACCTTCCATCCTGAATTCGCTTTATTGCCACGTAAATTCAAAATTGCAGTATCTGGCACTGAGCAAGACCGCGCCATCGTGCAAGCGCACGACATTGGCATGGAGTTCTACAAAGATGCTAAAGGCCAAACAGCCATTAAAGTATGGGTTGGCGGTGGTTTAGGTCGCACACCAATTTTAGGCACGGTCATTCGCGAACATCTTGAGTGGCAACACGCCCTTACCTATTGCGAAGCGATTATCCGCGTTTACAACATTCACGGTCGTCGTGACAACGCTTACAAAGCACGAATTAAGATTTTGGTGAAAGCCTTAGGCATTGAAGACTTCAAACAACAAGTTGAGGCTGAATGGCTGCACCTTAAAGATAATCCAAACACAATTACCGAAGCTGAATTAGCGCGTGTTGGTCAACACTTTGAAGCCATGCCATACGAAAACTTGCCAGCACATGATGCTGGCTTCGATAGCGCAATTGCAAGCAATCCAGCATTTGCAGCTTGGGTAAAACGCTGCGTTCACGCACACAAACAAGCAGGCTACCGCGCTGTAACGCTTTCACTTAAGCCTCATGGCCATGCACCTGGTGACATCACTTCAGCACAAATGTCAGTAGTGGCTGACTTATCTGATGCTTATAGCTTTGGCGAACTTCGTGCCTCCCATGAGCAAAACTTGATTTTAGCGGATGTAAAACTCAGTGACCTTTTCCCGCTTTGGGAAAAAGCACGCGCTGCAGGCTTAGCCACACCTAACATTGGCTTGCTCACTGACATTATTTGCTGCCCAGGTGGCGACTTTTGCTCACTCGCTAACGCAAAGAGCATTCCTATCGCTGAAGCCATCCAAATGCAATTCGACAACCTCGATTACTTGCATGACATTGGCGACCTAGAACTCAACATCTCTGGATGTATGAATGCCTGCGGTCACCATCACGTTGGCCATATCGGCATTTTGGGCGTGGATAAAGACGGCTCAGAATGGTACCAAGTGACCATTGGTGGCAAACAAGGTAATGATGCAAGCATCGGCTCAGTGATTGGCCCATCGTTCTCAGCAGAAGAAATGCCAGGTGTAGTTCAACGCTTGATTGAGGTTTACATCAAAGAACGTACGCCTGAAGAGCGCTTTATTGATACCGTGCGCCGTATCGGTGTGCCACCATTCAAAGCACACGTTTATGCGAGCAAGGAGACAGCAAATGTCTAATTTAATTAAAGACAATGCCATCATTGCTGATGAATGGACACGTGTTACCCCACCCACTTTAGGTGAAGAAACAGTTCGCAAACAAGCCGGTAAAGTGGTGCTATTTAAGCTCACAGGCGAAGAAACCTTCTCTGCTGAGCAAATTGCCGCAACGCAAATTCCTGCTGGCAAAGTGTTAGTGCCTTTCGCTGTTTGGCGCGCCAATAAAGACGCACTTGCTAGCCGTGTTAGCCAAGGTGAAGTTGGCCTGTTAATTGCCACACACGAAGCCATTGAAGATGTGATTGCCGAAGTAAAAGATATCAACGCTTTTGCTTTAGTCGCTGTGTATGTTGAACGCTTTGCTGATGGCCGAATTTTCACCATAGGCAACCTACTCCGGACACGCTACGGCTTTAAAAATGAATTGCGCGCTGTTGGCGATGTACTACGCGATCAATTGTTCTTCTTGAAGCGCTCTGGTTTTAACAGCTACTTAATTCGTGCTGACCGCAACGCACAGGAAGCGTTACAAAGCCTTAAAGACTTTAGCGAGCCATACCAAGGCGCTGTTGATATTGCACAACCAGCTTGGCGCAGGACAAACCGCTAATGTTTGGTGACGTATCCATGATTCGTTCAGCTGCTAAAAACCCAGCGACGAGCCCAGAGCTGACAGATGCACTAAAGGCATCAGTCACAACCAAGCGCGCACAAGTATTAAGCTTACTTAAAGAAGCTGAGACCACTTTTCCAGCAATTACCTTTGCGAATAGCTTTGGTGCTGAAGACATGGTGCTGACTGACATCATCATGCGCGAAAAACTCGCGATTGAGATTTTCTCTCTCGACACAGGTCGCTTACCTGCTGAAACCTACACCTTGATGGCTGAAGCCGAAAGCACATATAACACCAAGCTTAAAGTCTACTTTCCTAAACATGAAGTGGTTGAACAATACGTACAAATGAAAGGCATCAACGCCTTTTATGAAAGTATTGATTTGCGCAAAGCCTGTTGCCACATGCGTAAAGTAGAGCCGCTTCAGCGCGCACTCAATGGCAAACAAGCCTGGGTTACAGGCATGCGTGCAGAGCAAGCCACAACCCGCGCTAATTTGCCTGTGCAAGAGTTTGATGAAGGCAACAAACTAGAAAAATTCAATCCCCTCAGCGATTGGACCGAACAAGAAGTCTGGGCGTATATTCGCCTTCACGAAGTACCATACAACAAATTGCATGACGTTTTCTACCCTAGCATTGGCTGTGCGCCTTGTACACGTGCAGTTGCCATGGGTGAAGATGTCCGCGCTGGCCGCTGGTGGTGGGAAGACCCAACCAGTAAAGAATGCGGGCTTCATGTTAAAAAAACGAAGTAAGCAACAAACCCTATTTGAAATTTATAAGTTGAAATGATGACGACAGCAAACAAAACAACTCTCAGCCATCTCGATTGGCTAGAAGCGGAAGCGATTCACATTTTGCGTGAAGTCGCAGGCCAATGCTCAAACCCTGTACTGCTATTCTCAGGCGGCAAAGATTCATTATGTATCTTGCGCCTTGCTGAAAAAGCTTTCCGTCCAGGGCGCTTTCCTTTCCCGCTGATGCATATTGATACTGGTCACAACTACAAAGAAGTGATTGAGTTCCGCGACCAACGTGCCGCAGAACTAGGTGAGCGCCTAATCGTTCGCTCTGTAGAAGACTCAATGAAGCGCGGCACGGTGGTGCTTAAATCAGAGGACGAATCACGCAACAAACACCAATCTGTCACATTGCTAGAAGCCATTGAAGAGTTCGGCTTCGATTGTTGTATTGGTGGCGCACGCCGCGATGAAGAAAAAGCCCGCGCTAAAGAACGTATCATGAGTTTTCGTGACGAGTTTGGCCAATGGGACCCAAAGAACCAACGCCCAGAATTATGGAATCTTTATAACGCACGTTCACATAAAGGTGAGAACATCCGGGCATTCCCAATTTCAAACTGGACTGAAATGGACGTTTGGCAATATATCGAACGTGAAAACTTAGGCCTACCAAGCATCTACTTTGCACATCAACGTGATGTTGTAATGCGCGCTGGCTCTATCGTGCCAGTTAATGTACCGCTCGCTTCTGGCGAAGTGATTAACCAACCTAAAGCAGGTGAAGAAATCATCAATATGGAGGTTCGCTTCCGCACTGTTGGCGATATTACGTGTACTGCCCCTGTGATTAGCGATGCAGATACCATTTCTAAAATCGTGCTGGAAACTGCCACCACCACCATTACAGAACGTGGTGCAACAAGGCTTGATGACCAAACATCTGATGCATCAATGGAACAACGCAAGAAAGAAGGCTATTTCTAATGACAACACAACACAACGATAGCCTACTCCGCTTCATGACTTGCGGTAGCGTGGATGATGGTAAAAGCACCCTCATCGGCCGCTTGCTTTTTGATACTAAGAGCATCTTAGCTGACACCCTTACACAAATGGATCGTACTTCTAAAAAGCGCGGTCTTGAAGTAGTCGATTTATCCTTGCTGACTGATGGTTTGCAAGCTGAACGCGAACAAGGCATTACGATTGATGTGGCTTACCGCTACTTCAGCACTGGTACGCGCAAATACATTATTGCCGATGCACCAGGCCATGAACAATACACACGCAACATGGTGACAGCAGCTTCAACTGCCAACCTTGCGATTATTTTGATTGATGCGCGCAAAGGCGTGCTCACGCAAACACGCCGTCATTCATTTTTAGCGCACTTGGTTGGTATTCCACATATCGTGGTAGCGATTAACAAAATGGACTTAGTCGATTTTGACCAAGCAACTTTCGAAAAAATCAAAGCAGATTACTTAAGCTTTGCTGAACAAATTGGCTTGCAACGCGCAAGACGTGACATTCAAGTCGTGCCGCTTTCAGCACTCACCGGCGATATGCTAGTTGACCGTGGCGACGCAATGGATTGGTACCAAGGCCCAACGATGTTGGAGATTTTAGAATCAGCCCCAGCTGCCCACTCAGAGCAAAACGAGCCATTCCGCTTCCCTGTGCAATTCGTTTGCCGCCCACACGCATCAGACGATAAAAACCTGCACGACTTCCGTGGCTTTATGGGTCGTGTTGAGTCTGGCGAAATCGCCGTAGGTGATGCTGTCACCGTATTACCAAATGGCTACACTTCAAAAGTAAAAGCCATTCAATTGGGTGATGAACAACTGCAAAGCGCTGTTACCGAACAATCTGTGACGCTACTGCTTGAAGATGAAATAGACACCTCACGCGGCGACATGATTGTGAAATCAGACCAGGCACCAGAGCCAGTTAAACAAATCTCAGGCATGGTGTGCTGGCTCTCTGAAACCCCGCTTTCAACCGCGCGTACTTATATCATTCGCCACACCACACGCGAATCTAAAGCAAAAGTGGGCGCGATTGAATACAAAGTAGACGTCAACACGCTTGAGCAATTGGAAGCGCAAGGCCTTGCGATGAACGACATTGCCAAAATCAATTTCAAACTCGCGCAACCGCTGATGGTTGATAGCTACATCAAAAACCGTGCAACTGGCGCATTTATCGTGATTGATGAATCGACCAACAACACCGTTGGCGCTGGCATGATTATTTAATCTTGATTAAACGAATCAGACAAAAATACATTAAAATAACTACATCAAAGAATTTAGACAGATTTTAGAAGGAAAACCAACATGACTTATGTCGTTACCGAAAATTGTATTCAATGCAAATACACAGACTGCGTAGATGTCTGCCCAGTGGATTGCTTTGTAGAAGGCCCTAACTTCTTAGCGATTAATCCTGATGAATGTATCGACTGCACATTGTGCGTGGCTGAATGCCCTGCTGAAGCGATTTTTGCAGAAGATGACGTACCAGCAGATCAACAAGAATACATCGCGCTAAACGCACGCCTTGCAGAAGTATGGCCTGTCATTTCAGCACGTAAAGAACCATTACCAGATGCTGACGCAATGAACGGCGCACCAGGAAAACGTGAATTGTTAGTTGAATAATTAAACTAAATAAAACAAAAAAGGAGACATTAGTCTCCTTTTTTGTTGTCTACTGTATATAAAAGTATTTTTATCTGCCGCCTTGCCTCTAGCGCTGCTTCGCGAACATGACAACCTTCCTCATGGTCATTCACTAGACCCATGGCCTGCATAAAGGCGTACATGGTGGTTGGCCCTACAAACTTCCACCCTCTTTTCTTAAGGTCTTTTGAAAGCGCAATCGCTTCTTTGGACTGCGTAAGGGTTTTGAGTGTGTCCACATCAAAGGATTGAGGACGGCTAGATGCGTCGGGTTCAAAACGCCAAAAGTAAGCCGCGAGGGATGATTCGGACTGGAGCAACTTTTCGGCACAGCGGGCATTATTAATGGTGGCCTCTATCTTGCCACGATGGCGAACGATGCCAGCATCGGACATTAATCGTTCAACATCTTTTTGAGTAAATCTGGCAACGCTAGCAATATCAAAGCCATTAAAAGCAAGCCTAAAATTTTCGCGTTTTCTTAAAATGGTCAGCCAGCTTAGCCCAGATTGAAAAGCTTCTAGGCAGATTTTTTGGAATAGATGCGTATCATCAAAAACCGGAAAACCCCATTCAGTGTCGTGGTAATCACGGTAGATTTGTGTGTCGTTACACCAAAAACATCGGTGAGGCTCGGTGACTATCTCCATCTAAAAAAACCCACAAACTAGGCATGGCGCCATAAATGGCTTTGACGAATTACTAACCAGCCTATCAAGCAGTATCCAGCCATCGCGCAAGCCATGGCAAAAGTGCTATTCCACACCAATGAAGCGACTAGGCCAGATGAGACGCTAGATAAGAGCATTTGCATAAAGGCTTGGCCTGATGCGGCAGTACCTCGGATTTTTGGGTGTCTATCTAGCGCGGCGATTGATAGCACAGGCATTGCCAGCGCCATGCCGACGTTGAAAATTGCAATTGGCAATATCAGCCATAAGGTGTGCGATAAGAAGTAACAAGCGATGACGTTGCCCACCACAGTGAACGACATCCAAGCATAAGCCCACTTCGCCACTTGCTGGCGGGTGTAGATGCCAGCGGCGCGTTTGGCGAGATATGAGCCTATCATCATGCCGCACACGGTGGGGATGAACATATAGCCGAACTGCTGAGCGCTGAGGCCTAAATGCTTAACCAAAAACATCGGGCTGGCGATGACATATAAAAAGAAGCCTGCAAAATTTGCGCTGATGGAAAATACTAAACGGAAGTATTCAGCATCTGAAAATATAATGCGGTAGTCTTTAATCACCTGCTTGGCAGAAAGCGGTAAGCGCTTTTCTGGTGGCATGGTTTCTGGCAAATAGTGAGCCACGGCAACAAAGGCAAAGCCTGAATAGAAGGCCAAGAATATGAAAATAGCCTGCCAATGAATGCCTAGCAACAAACCGCCGATAATCGGCGCAATGGCTGGCGCAATGCCAAACAGCATTTGTACGGTTGCCATCACACGCTGGGCTTGTGGCCCTTCGAATAAATCTCGCACCATAGCTCTTGCCACCACGTTCCCCGCCCCGCCTGATAAGCCTTGCAAGGCTCTAAAGAACCAGAGCGTTTCCACGTTTTGAGCAAAAGCACAGCCGATAGAAGCTAATAAAAATACGCCCAAGCCTATTTTAATGGTGGGAATACGGCCGATGGAGTCAGAAATCGCGCCGTGCCACAAGGTCATGATGGCATAAGGTAATAAGTAAAAAGTTAGGCTTTGTTGGAGCGCCACAGGCTCAGCGAGCAAATCTGCGCCCATCGCTGGGAAGGCTGGCAAATAAGTATCAATGGCAAATGGTGCTAGCGCGGCAAGGCTTGCGAGCAAGACCGATAAAAATAGCGGTGAAAGTTTTGTCATTGAGTTCGGTAGTTTTTCTTTTCAAAGGCACTTAATAAAAACGCGCCAATGATATTTCAAAGGCGCGTTCATTTAACCACAATTTGCTAGGCTATAGTTTACAAGCTAAAGGCTAAGGTAATGCGTGAAAGTCTTTGACCCTATCATGCAATTCGCCAGCGATAATCGCTTTTGAATTTTTATCATTACGGAAAATAATTGGCTGTGAGGCAATCACTGGATTGCGTGAGTCCTCAATCGCTTGTGTAATCACATGATGATTAGGTGACAAGCTGCATACTGGGTCAGCACCTTCGGCATCACCAGTCAGCATAAACGCTTGGCAACGACAGCCTGCCAAGTCTTTTTCTTTTTCAGCGCAGCTACGGCAAGGCTCTTTCATCCAGCTATCGCCACGGTATTTATTAAAGGCTGGTGAGTCGTTCCACACCCAATCCAAACCTTTATCTTTCACATTAGGGAATTCAATATTTGGCAATACGCGCGCTGAATGACATGGCAATACATCACCGTTAGCGGTGACAATCATAAATACTTCACCCCAACCGTTCATGCACTTCTTAGGACGGTCTGAGAAGTAATCAGGCACTACGAAGAAAACCTTCATCTTACTACCTTGCTTCTCACGAAACTCATTGGTGATGCGCTCTGCTTCATCAATTTGCTCTTTAGTTGGCATGAGCTGACTACGATTCACCAAAGACCAGCCATAGTACTGCGTGTTCGCAAGCTCAATGTAATCTGCCCCAAGCGCTTCTGCCATCTCTAAAATTTGGCGCATGTGACCAATGTTATAACGATGAATCACCACATTGAGCACCATTGGATAGCCGTGATTTTTAATCATCGCAGCTACTTTTTTCTTTAACTCAAAAGTCTTTGTATTGGTGATGAAGTTATTAATTTCTTCGGTGATGTCGTGCATCGACAATTGAATGTGATCTAAGCCGCCATCTTTAAAAGCTTGGATACGTTTTTCAGTGAGGCCAACACCTGAAGTAATCAAATTGCTGTAATAACCAAGTTTTTTGGCTTCAATCACGATATCTTCAATATCATCACGGAGTAAAGGTTCGCCGCCAGAAATGCCTAACTGCAAAGCACCTAAACGACGTGCATCGCGCAATGCTTGTATCCACTGCTCAGTCGTTAGCTCATTTTGCGTATGCTTGTCGTAATCAGTTGGGTTGTAGCAAAACGCGCAATGCAGAGGACAACGATAAGTAACCTCAGCCAGCAACCAAAGCGGCTGGGTATGGGTAACATTGGCTGCAACACCGTTATTTTGAGCTTGAATCTCTTTTTGTACGACTGATTGACCTAATGATGCTTGTGTCATTTTGCTGCTCCTAGACTGGCTACTTTTAATTGATTTGGCGTAACCAAGCTTTTTCGATTGCTAATTCCAACATGCCGATAATGTCATGGTCTAAATCCGGCGCATCAGGAAATTTAGCTTTTAATTCTGTCACGATGTCGACCACTGTGCGTTCACCATCTACAAGATTAAGCACTTCGCCCGCGCCACCATTTAGCTTCACCATGCCTTCTGGAAACAAAATTACGTAGCAGTTTTGTGCTTCTTCCCACTGAAATCGGTGGTGCAAAGCAATTGCATAGATATCCGTATGTTGAATGCTCATTTTTGCCTCAATTAATACACTGGTTGGCGTAAGTAAGGCACGCCATCCGTCGTGACCTCTGTGGAAGCTAACATAATTGCATCGGCAATCACCCAAAGAACATTGAGCTTAAATTGCAAAATTTCTAATGCGCGCTCTTGCATTTCACGACTCTTGCCAAAGTAATCAAGTGTTACTGACAACCCTTGCTCTACGTCACGGCGAGCTTCAGTCAAGCGCTTTTTAAAGTAACTCAAACCCTCTTCTTTAATCCATGGATACATGGTTGGCCATGAGCTGATACGCTGTTGGTGAATATGCGGTGCAAATAATTCTGTCAATGATGAGCACACAGACTCTTGCCAAGGACGTTGACGAGCAAAATTGATGTACGCATCTACAGCGAACTTAACACCCGGGCTTACCATTTCAAGAGAGGTCACCTGTTCGCGCGTAAGACCTACTGCTTCACCCAATTGGATCCAAGCTTCAATACCGCCAACTGCATCACCTACGCCATCGTGATCGGTAATACGGACAATCCACTCTTTACGAACTTCTTTATCTGGACAATTCGATAAAATTGCAGCGTCTTTTTGTGGGATACCAATTTGATAGTAAAAACGATTAGCAACCCAGCATTGAAGTTGTTCTTTGCTCAACTTGCCTTCATACATCGCCACGTGAATAGGATGGTAGATATGATAGCCCTGACCTTTGGTACGAAGTTTTTCTTCGAATTCTTCACGTGCCCAAGGTAAGTTATTATTAGCTACTGCGTTCATACTGTTCTCCTAAAGAATAATGTCCATGCCGTCGTAAGCGACCTCAATACCGTGCTTGGTGAGCTCAGCGCGCTCTGCGGAATCTTCTCTTAAAATCGGGTTAGTGTTGTTGATGTGAATTAGCACTTTTCTTGAGGCATCAAACTCATCTAGTTTTTCTATCATGCCACCTTCACCAGATTGTGGATTGTGGCCGATGCTACGGGCTGTTTTTGTCATCAAGCCCATATCAATCATTTCGGTGTTGGTCCAAAAAGTACCGTCCACCATGATGCAGTCCGCTTGATTCATCAAGGCTGGTAAATGTGGCTCAATCTCGCCCAAGCCTGGTGAATACCAGCATTTTTTACCCGTACTGATTTCTTCAATCAGCACACCAATAGTATCGCCCGGATGCGGGTCGTTACGATGCGGGGAATATGGCGGCGCCGCACTCTTGAGCGCAACCGCCGTAAATCTAAGGTTGGCTGCACCAGCCACTTCAAATGATGTTTTGCCATCAGTAGGCACTTGATGATGGTTAACGCCACAGTAATGGTCGAGAATATTGAGTAGTGGATTGCCTGATGTTAAATCTTGATACACCATGTCGGTGCAATAAATTTCACGTTTGACTTGGCCTTCACGCAACATCAAAAGACCTGTTGTGTGGTCAATTTGCGCGTCTATTAATACGATACCGACGATACCGCTATCGCGAACGGCACGACCTGGCTGGAGCGGTCCGAATTCTTGAATTTGTTGTAGCACATCAGGGGATGCGTTAAACAATACCCAATTAATGCCATCCCCACTCACACAGATAGATGACTGCGTGCGTTTTGTTGCATTGATAGTACCTTTACGCAGTCCATCGCAATTGAAGCAATTACAATTCCACTGTGGAAAACCACCACCAGCGCCAGCGCCTAAAACATGAATGTGCATAAATTTCTCTTTAATTATTATTGTAAATACGTCACTTGATATGAAACTGGGCTACTTTGCAGTAGCCCAGCAATCGTAGTTTTTAACTACAGGTACATTTAACAATCTTAGCGATTGCAAACGTACATTGTTACTTCAAAACCGAAACGCATTTCAGTAGCAGCTGGTTTAGTCCACATGATGTATCTCCTAATTATTAGATTAAAAAAACCGTTAGTGCATTAAAGTGCATCTAGCGTGATACAAATAATGCGCTCTACGCCTTCGCTTCAACAGTGCAAAAAGATGGAAAGTTAACTAATGATTTTCATGACACCCGAGGATAAGTTACTGAATAGTTTCAAATGACGTCAAATTAAAAGCTTAACTAAGCATTAATTGCTGTCGCAAGCACTTCTAAAAAGCGCGCATTTTCTGAGAACAAACCAATACTGACACGCAAATAATCTGGCATTTCATAATTGGCAATTGGTCTCACAATCACGCCTTGATTGAGCAATCGCTCATAAACACCTTGCGCATCATCTACCTTAAAACTCACAAAATTAGCGAATGATGGAATAAAAGTTAATCCCAACTTTTGTAAACCTTGAGTGATTTGTACCATTCCCGCTTGATTTAAGGCGCGTGTACGCTCAACAAACTCATCATCAGCCAATGACGCAACTGCTGCCGCTTGCGCGATGCTATTGACGTTAAATGGCTGACGCACACGATTCATCAAATCGGCAATCTCACTTGATGTCACACCAAAGCCTACGCGCAGACCAGCTAAGCCATAAGCTTTTGAGAAGGTGCGTGAAATCACCAGATTATCAAACTCACCCAACCAGCCAATAGATTCAGCCTTGAGTTCATCGGTGAGATATTCATCATAAGCCTCGTCTAGCATAACCAAGACATGCTTAGGCACCACTGACAAGAACTTCTTCAGCTCAAGCTTACCAATTAAAGTACCTGTTGGATTGTTTGGGTTTGCAACAAACACCATGCGCGTTTTTGGCGTAATCGCCTTCAACATCCCATCTAAATCATGTCCAAATTGTTTTGCTGGCACAACAACGCCTTTAGCACCAACCGCCTGAGTCACAAGGTTATAAACCGCAAAAGCGTGTTGAGAGTAAACTGCCTCATCCCCTGGTGCTAAGAACGCACGCGCAGCTAGTTCTAAAATGTCATTAGAGCCATTACCAAACACTAATTGGCTGGGTGTAACTTTGAATTTTTCACAAACAGCATCCCTCAACACCACGCTATTACCATCTGGATAGCGCGCAATGTCATCCAAAGCATCCATCATCGCCATGTGTGCGTTTGGGCTAACGCCTAATGGATTCTCATTGGAAGCAAGCTTAACAATTTGGCTTGGATCTAAACCCTTATCGCGCGCCAAATCACTAATTGGCTTACCTGGTTGATAAGGTGCAATAGAACGAATGTAAGCGGGGGCTAAATTAGCAATGTCTGACACAGAAATAACCTCGAAATTTAAAGCCGCAAAGGCTTAATTAAACGACAGCGACTGGATAAGAGCCAAGCACTTTCACAAACGAAGCGCGTTGCTCAATTTCAGCCAAAGCTTGTTTGATGTTGGCATCTTGATGATGACCTTCAATATCCACAAAGAATATGTATTCCCACAAGCCCATTTTCGCTGGACGCGATTCCAATTTGTTCATACTGACTTGGTTCTTAGATAAAGGTTCCAAGATAGATACCATCGCACCAGGTACGTTTTTAGTCGCAATTACCAAAGAGGTTTTATCTTTGCCTGATGCTGCGACGTCATGATCAGCCAGCACCAAGAAACGTGTGGTGTTACGTGGATCATCTTCAATATTATTCGCTAATGAACTCAGCTCAAATAACTCGGCAGCGCGCAAACTCGCAATGGCTGCAGCGCCCTTCTCTGTGCTTGCTAGTCGTGCAGCTTCAGCATTACTCACCACAGCCTGACGTTCAGCATTAGGTAAATGACTGTTCAGCCACTCGTGGCACTGTGCTAATGATTGTGCGTGAGAATAAACTTTTGTCACACTGGCTTTATCAGCGACCTTGCTCAGCAAATTGTGATGCACAGGCAACTCAATCTCACCGCAGATATTCAGACGTGTTGCTGTGAGCAAATCCAAAGTGCGGCCAATAGCACCCTCAGTTGAGTTTTCAACAGGCACAACACCATAATCAGCTTGACCAGATTCCACCATACGGAATACTTCATCAATTGAAAGACATTGCATCGGTGATGAAAGACCGCCAAAGTGCTTATTTGCCGCCTCCTCACTAAATGTACCAAGCGGGCCTAGAAACGCGACTTTAACTGCTTTCTCAAGTGCGCGGCAGTTAGACATCACACTACGAAAAATCGCCGTCACAGCCTCTGCTGGCAATGGACCAACATTCAAGTCCACCAAACGACGCAACACTTGCGCTTCGCGCTCTGGTCGATAAATCGGGCCGCCGCCTTTAAGCTCGCCAATCTCACGCGCATGTGCCGCACGCTCATTCACCAGCTTGAGCAATTGCTCATCAATGGCATCAATTTGATCTCTGTGTTGTTTTAAGATGTCTGACATAGTGTTTTCCTGAATGAGCAGGATTAAGCGTTAGCTTTTGCAAAAGACTGCATAAATTCAATTAAGGCTTTTACACCTTCAATTGGCATCGCGTTATAAATTGAAGCGCGCATCCCACCAACCAATTTATGGCCTTTTAACTGCAACAAACCATTTTGCTGGGCTTGCTTTAAAAATTTTTCGTCTAAAGTTGCGTCTTTCAATGTGAAAGGAATATTCATACGTGAGCGATTTTCAACCGCAATTGGCGAATGATAAAAATCTGAAGCATCCAAATAATCGTACAAAAGGGATGATTTTTCGATGTTGATTTTTTCCATCGCAGCTAAGCCACCTTTGGCTTTTAGCCACTTGAACACCAAGCCTGCCATGTAAATACCATAAGTTGCTGGCGTGTTATACATGGAATCATTATCCGCATGGATTTTGTAATCAAACATGGTTGGCGTGCCAGCAATCGTCTCGCCAATTAAATCATCACGAACGATAACAATGGTTAAGCCCGCTGGACCAATATTCTTCTGCGCGCCCGCATAAATCACACCATATTGGCTCACTTCCACAGGGCGTGAAAGAATATGTGAGGACATATCACACACCACAGGCACATCACCCGTTTTTGGCACTGAAAACATCTCAACGCCGCCTATGGTTTCATTCGAGGTAAAGTGAAAATAAGCTGCGTCTTTATTAAGCTTCAGCGCCTCTTGACTTGGTGCGTAGGTGTAGTTTTTATCTTTGCTAGAACCTGAAATACTCACTTGGCAGTATCGTGCAGCTTCATCAATCGCTTTTTTAGACCAAATACCGCTATCCAAATAATCAGCCGTTTTTTTGCCTCGCAGTAAGTTCATCGGCACCATAGAAAACTGACTATGCGCCCCGCCCTGCAAAAACAATACTTTGTAATTGCTAGGAATATTCATCAACTCACGCAAATCAGCTTCAGCTTCTGCGGCAATACTCATAAACTCTTTGCCGCGATGACTCATTTCCATTACCGACATGCCAGAGCCATGCCAATCCATCATTTCATCTCTCGCTTGCGCGAGGACTTCTTTTGGCAATACCGCTGGACCTGCTGAAAAGTTAAAAATTTGCGTCATGAATTGCTTTCAAGCCTTCCTAAAACTTAAGCCTCAGCCTCTTCTTCGTCATCGGTCTCAACAACTTTTTCCAAGCCTGATAATTTCTCACCATCACCAAGATTAATCAGGGTAACACCTTGCGTTGCACGACCTAACTCACGAATTTCTTTTACGCGAGTACGAATCAGAACGCCGCCAGTCGTAATCAACATGATTTCATCTTCATCATTTACTAGGCGCGCTGCCACCACCATGCCATTACGTTCGCTGATTGCAATCGCCTTAACACCTTGTGTGCCACGACCTGAGTGACGGAAGTCAGCCAAGACAGTACGTTTACCGAAACCGTTTTCTGTTGCCACCAATACAGTTTGTTGATCGTTTTCAGCCACCAACAGAGACAATACTTGTTGATCTTTAGTGATCTTCATGCCGCGCACACCGCGCGTATTACGGCCCATGGCACGAACATCTTCTTCATCAAACCAAACCGCTTTACCGCCGTTTGAAACCAAAACAATATCTTGCGTACCGTTGGTGACTTCAGCACCAATCAAGTAATCGCCATCATCTAGGTTGATCGCAATAATCCCTGATTTACGTGGGTTAGAGAATTCAACCAATGCAGTTTTCTTCACAGTACCCATTGCAGTTGCCATGAATACGAAGTGATTTTCGTCAAACTCTTTCACTGGCAATATGGCGTTGATTTTTTCGCCTTCGCTCAATGGGAATAAGTTGACGATAGGTTTACCACGGCTTGTTCTGCTACCTTGAGGCACTTCATAAACTTTGAGCCAATAGACTTGACCAAGACTTGAGAAACACAAGATGTAATCATGGGTGTTCGCCACAAACATCTTATCGATAAAGTCATCTTCTTTCGTTGCAGCAGCTTGTTTGCCACGACCGCCACGACGTTGTGAGCGATATTCTTCAAGCGGTTGCGATTTTATATACCCAGTGTGAGATAAAGTCACCACCACGTCTTGCGGTGTGATTAAGTCTTCTAGAGATAAATCTTGCGCGTTGTGCACAATTTCACTACGACGTTTATCACCGAACTGTTGGCGAATTGCCGCAAGTTCTTCCACAATCATTTGCGTTACACGGCTTGGGGTTGCCAAGATATCGAGCAAGTCGGTGATAACGTCCATCACCTCTTTGTATTCATTCACAATCTTATCTTGCTCAAGACCGGTCAAGCGTTGCAAGCGCATTTGTAGAATTTCTTGCGCTTGCACATCAGAAAGTTTGTAACCATTAGGTGACAAACCAAAATCAATCGATAAGCCATCTGGGCGTGACGCTTCCATCGAAGCGCGCTTCAGCATTTCTTCAACCACTGGCGATTTCCATGATTTCGCCATCAAATCTTTTTTCGCTTCTGGCGGGGTTGGTGCTGCTTTGATGATCGCAATCATCTCATCCACATTTGCCAACGCAACTGCCAAGCCTTCTAAGACATGACCACGTTCACGCGCCTTACGAAGTTCAAATACTGTTCGACGGTTAATCACCTCACGACGGTGACGCAAGAACGCTTCAAGCATTTGCTTGAGGTTCAGCAATCGCGGTTGACCATCTAACAAGGCAACCATGTTCATACCGAACGTGTCTTGCAACTGCGTTTGTTTGTATAGGTTATTGAGGATTACCTCTGGTACTTCGCCACGCTTGAGCTCAATCACCACGCGCATACCAGATTTATCAGACTCATCACGCAAGTCTGAAATACCTTCAATCTTCTTCTCGTTAACTAATTCAGCGATTTTTTCAACGAAAGTCTTTTTGTTTACTTGGTATGGAAGCTCGTCAACAATCAAGGCCTGACGACCGCCACGCTCCAAATCCTCAACGTGAGTTCGACCACGCATCACCACACGACCACGGCCTGTGCGATAGCCTTCTTTAACACCTATCGTGCCGTAAATAATGCCTGCAGTTGGAAAGTCTGGTGCAGGAACGATTTCAATCAAGTCATCAATTGAAAGCTCAGGGTCTTTTAGCAACGCCAAACAAGCATCCACCACTTCATTTAAGTTGTGTGGCGGAATGTTGGTCGCCATCCCCACCGCAATACCTGAACTACCATTAATCAGTAAGTTAGGAATACGCGCTGGCATAATGAGTGGCTCATGTTCAGAACCATCATAGTTAGGGCCAAAATCAACCGTTTCTTTGTCCAAATCCGCTAAAAGCTCATGCGCAATACGAGCCATACGGATTTCCGTATAACGCATCGCCGCCGCATTATCGCCATCCACAGAACCGAAGTTACCTTGACCATCCACCAACATGTAACGCAATGAAAAGTCCTGCGCCATACGAACGATGGTGTCATAAACGGCAGTATCACCGTGCGGATGGTATTTACCGATGACATCGCCGACGATACGGGCAGATTTTTTATAAGGACGATTCCAGTCGTTGCTTAATTCGTGCATTGCATACAACACACGTCTATGTACTGGTTTTAGACCGTCACGCACATCAGGAAGTGCACGCCCAACAATCACACTCATGGCGTAATCGAGGTAGGAACGACGCATCTCATCTTCGAGGCTAATAGGGAGGGTTTCTTTTGCGAATTGATCCATATTGTTCTATTGGCTTTAAGCGTGGATTAAAAGCCCAATTTTAGCATGATTAAGGGGGATAAATCACATGCAGAACGATAAAGAAAAACACCGAGAAAATACCAACAGTTAGACTTAGTTTTTAGCCTAAAATTAAATTGTTTGCGAGAATTGTTGCCACCGTCAAATCTGCACTTGTGCCTGGGTTAATAGCCCGCTTCTTAAGGTCAACATCCCAAGCAAATAAAGCGGCTTGGTAAAGCTTGGGATTTTCTTGTGATGTGAAATTTTGAAAGTGATTTTTTGATTCTTGTTGAATAGCTTGCGCTATTTCTTTTCCGTATTTTCTAGCAATATGACTATCTTCAAACGCAGCCAGAAAAGCCAAGTATGTTGCGGTCACTGCCCAAGCTGGTCGCTCCCATTTTGCTAGATAATGTTGATAAGTCATCACACCTAGATTGAAAATATCTTGGTAGCCATTGGCATATTGTTGTGCGATGAGGTCCCTATCTGCCGCAGCCTTCATCGCTTCGAGTAATGTGATATGTGGCGTCTGATGGACATCGTGCTGTTGCACCTCGCCAATCCCTGCTGGCGTTGCAATTGAAATAGCTTCATAAGCTTTAACAGCATCATCTACAGTAAGATTATTGAGCACATCTTGCAGTGTCTTGTTGCTAAAACCACTGTCTGAATAATAGGCTTGAACCATAGGTGCGGCGAGCAACACAATACCTAGATTAGTATTACACCCAACTGCATCCCAAGTGGATTTGATGGCAGTTAAAATACGCTCACCAACGCTTAAATTCGGCGTAACAATTACCTGAGATGAAGCCTCCGCGCTTTTAATAAAATCTTGCACCACCATGCCATGCCCATCCGCAAACATGTGCACATTGCCTGGCTTAATAGCGCTTAACTCTGCCATGCAAGCATCACGATAATGTAAAGCGATATAGCTCAAGTCAACAACCCCAAACAATCATCCACCAGGACTTGTGCAATATCTAAGTCCACAACACCTTGTAGACCTTTCCAGGCTGGAATGCTATTTACTTCAAGCACGTACAATTTTCCGTGACGGTCTCGAATAATATCAACACCGCAGTAATCAATATGCACCGCTTTGGCCGCAGCTTCAGCGAGCATTCCAAGTTCGCCATCATGCGCCACCACCTCACAGCGACCACCAAGCGCCACATTATTTACCCAGCTATCGCCGTGCCGCGCCATTGCCGCAATAGCTTTACCTTGAACGACAAAAACGCGATGATCGTGCCACGCACCTTCACCGCTATCCACATAGCGCTGCAAGTAATACAAACCATCAATATGCGCCTCCATTGGAACAGGCAAGGCATCGCCCTTTTTAATCATTCGTACGCCGTTGCCTTGCGAGCCAAATAACGGTTTAATCACCAGCGGATTATCTTCTGTGATTTCCCGCGCCAGAATCTCATGCGCTTCGTGACGAGATTCACAGACCCAAGTATCTGGTGTGGGAATCCCATGATGATGCAAAAGAAAGCTAGTCATCGCCTTATCCACAGTGCGCTCAACTGCTCGGCCAGTGTTATAGACTTTAACGCCAAGCATTTCCAAAACATGCAGAATATCTAAACGAGCGATGACTTGTTCTAACGTGCCACCTGGAACCCCGCGCACAAAAGCGAATTTAGGTAAGGAATCAAAGCTAGGAATTACAACGCCGGGTGAATCAGCGGTAAGGTCTAAAAAGCAATCTTTTAGAGAAATAAAAACAGCTTGATAGCCACGCACCGCAAAAGCTTCTTTTAAGCGATTGCCATGCCAGCCTGGATCGTCAGTAAAGACGGGTATTTTTGTCATTACAAAACTTGTCACTAAAAAACTTAAGCTTGGTAACCAAACGATTGGTCAATTAAAGCTGCATCCAACTTACCACCTGTGAAGGTATTGCCCGACTCAAGCGCCGTGACGGTCACAGCCGCCGGGCTGAATAGCATCAGGTCTATCTTATAGAAATCCATATTCAAAGCTTTGAATACTTCAGCAAATGGACGGCCATAATCACGTGATGAACAGCTTGGCAACTCTTTAGCTAATTTTGCCGCTGCATCATCTGAGCCTTTGACAAACAAATGCGCATGACCGCCAAATAAAATCGCATCGTTAGTACGACCCATGCCAATTAAGAAATCAGGCGCTGGCGGCGGCAACGGCGCACTCGCTATGCCATCCACAACATGATCTAGTGGAAAATGTAAGGTGTGGATTTTATGCATTGCTACTTCGAGCACGCGTGCCACAATTTGCACTGTTCCAGCCAAACTTCGCGTTGGCGTAAGAATAAATGTTAAGTTTTCAATGGCAACCCCCGTGTCGCGCGATACTTTTTCAATCACTTCCACTGGCGGTGCTTTGTCGCTTTCAAGCACCAAGCAAGCTGCACTTGCTTGATCTTTGTAGCCTAGCTCCTTGAATAAATCTTCACGGGCGGCAATCGCACGGCCAGGCCCTGAGCCCAATGAAAAGAATTTTTCATACACCAAGCTCCAGCCAGCATATTGGCTAGCTAGACAAGACAAAATTGGGTTGTTTGAATGCACAGAAAGCATCCAAGGCCAATGTGGAAAAGTAGTTGAAGTTTGCAAATTGACATGCCCTAACCCACCCATACAGATTTCTGCAATCAATCGGCCAGCTTCCAAGCCGCCAGCATGCTTAATACCCGCATCAATAATAGTTGCGCCGTTGTCAGACTTAGCAACGCCCACACGTAGCTCTTGAGCATTTGCAACAAG
The DNA here is from genome assembly GCA_046047035.1 of Pseudomonadota bacterium. GTDB lineage: Bacteria > Pseudomonadota > Gammaproteobacteria > Burkholderiales > Methylophilaceae > Methylopumilus_A. The sequence goes on along the minus strand of JBJOIS010000006.1, from coordinate 77,835 downwards.
ATCTGCGACCAAGGGATTGGCCAGCGCATTCACGCTTGGCCAACTTGATGTATCAAGCTGCAAAGCTTGGGTAGATTCAACCATTAAAGCTCCTACAAATTTTCAATAAACTACTTAAATAATAAAGCGGAAAGCTGATCGAGTCTTTCAACAACCAAGGCCTGCGCATCAATAGCTGCATCAGCATCGGCCAACACGCTACAAATAGGCTGATGCTGAGGGATTGCAGTCAGCGCCATCGGAATATCTGCCACCCAATCTGGCCAAACCAAATCCTCAGGAATAACGACATCTTGCAACGCATATAAAACATTACGCGCTTTTGAGCGAGATAGGATAACCGGAAAACGACTCAAATCGCCACTCACTGCCTGCACATGCAGTGCAAACAAATCGCTCTCTTTAGATTGATACAAATCTAGCGTTGAGCTTAATCTTGGGTTGATTTCCAACACCCAATACTGGTCACCATGCCAAATCACATCCAAGCTATTTAAGCCTCGTAAACCAAAAGCCAGCGTGATTTTTTTAGCAGTTTCTTGCAACGACTGTTTAATCGCTAAAGGTAAATTGGCGTTCCCAACAATACCGCCATAACGGTATGGCTTGTACGCAATCGGCGCCACCCACTGCTGATTAAAACCTATCACTTTTATCTCCATACCATTTGCCGCAAACAGCATAGAAATAGGCGTACCATCGATCACGCGTTGGAAATATTGACCTTTTGGTAAGTCTTGATTGGTAACAGCATTCAACACATGCGCGCCGCCAGAACCACCCTCCTCCTTACATATCCATCCCTCAGCGTTCGCAAGTAATGAAAAGCTCACTTCGGGATGTGGAATCGCCAAGCTATCCAACACCCCGAAGAAATATGGCGCATCTTTGAGTTTACGCACAACTTCCGGCGCATTACCTATTAGCGGCAAGCGTTTAGCAATGCACTCTAGCAAATCAGGCTGCGCTTCAAAACCACTACCATAAGCAAAGCCCTGCATATCCCTAGTGTCAATTTGATCCAGGGTCGCTTCAAAGTGTTTGGCGTCAAAGCCATTATTAGCGTAATCAATCTTATAAACTTGCTCTGCGGAACGCTGAGTATCGACATCTGCAAAAACGTCCAACGCCACTACTGCATATCCAGCCGTAACCGCAGCCTTTACAAAAGGCCGTGAAGAAATCGCCGCAATAAGCACTCGTTTACTCAGAGATTATCCTTAAATCTTTACAGACTTTTACGCGCCATTTCAAAGGCAGACAAAAAGTCTAAATACTGTTTCTTTTCTGATTCCAACATTAGTTTGAGCAAGTTATGTTGTGTTTTGTATTTCACATTACCGATTGCCAAGGCACCAATCCCAAAAGCGTTTGTGCCCGCAATTGCCGCACCATCCGCAAATACATCTACGCCTTCAGCACCGGCAGGTGGCACAGCATTTACATCAGCCACAATTTTCAAATCTTCAGCTTGTGCCATTTGAGCGAGGCTTAAAACTTGCACCCCTGCCGCAGCCGCACAGAGGGCGATATCGGTATTTTTCAACACTTCAATTTTGGCTTCATCACTCGCGCCATCCACCGCAATGATATTCACGCCATAACGCGCATTATATGAGTCAGCCTTTGCTTGCACATCTGCCATTCTACGATGCGAAACCATTTGTACTATTGCGCCATATTTAGCCGCAATCACGGCCGTACAACCGCCCACAGGGCCTGTTGCGCCAAATACACTCACGCGGCGACCAGTCAAATCACCACCAAATTTTTTGGTGAGGTGTTGCTCGACTGTTGCCATCATGCCTGCAGCAGTTGTAAAAGCGCCTGATGGGTCAGCAAAGACAGACACTTCAAACGGCGGCACCATGGCATTTTTAGCCGCATCAAGCATATCCATTGCCACATCAATATCACGACCCCCAATAAACACGCTTTCACGTTTTACGCCACTTGGGCCTCGAGAAAAAATGGCATCTTGTACCAAACCAGCCACTTCATTGATTTCAACCTGGGTGTAAGGCATGATTTTGTCGAAGCCCGCATCAAACGCCATATTCACATCAAATGGGCTCGCGTTTTTTGCAGCGGTAATTAAATGTAGGATGGATACTTTTTCCATGTTTTACGCTTTCAATTCTTAAAAGTACTCTTAACTGACGACTATCTGACTAGGCTGATTATTCGCCTTGGTCAGCAGAAACTGTAAAGTTTGCTCATTCCCAAATGAAGCATTAAGTTGGTTCAGCTGTGTTTCGGCTTCTAGTTGATTTTCAAAAACTGCGAAGCCTGTCGGGCCCCATGAGCTTTGGCCGAAGCAATGCACGCCATTGGCCTGTAATTGACTGAGCACGTTGGCAACAAGCGAACTTGTATATCGACCACCGCCTTGCGCAGGGGCAAAGTAATCACCTGTGACGGCTTGCAAGGCTTGAATAGCTTGGCCAAACGCTGGCAAATCGCGTTCTGCAATCGCAGGCAAAGCCTGCATTAAAACTTGGCGACATAACAATGCCGCTGACGCTTCTGGGAAGAGTGGGAGATTTTGAAAGGCTAATAACTCTTGAGTGCCGTACACGCCAGAGTGGCCTTTATCAAAAATCAATAAAATCGGCCAATCTTCAGGAAACTCAGCACGCGCAATCACTGGAGGCACAGGCGATTTAGATGCACGCCCACCATCGACAATCAAACCGCCTGTGGAAAATGTGCCCAAGCCAATACCAGAACGCGTTCCGCGTTGCGTTAACACGGCAACTTCATTCACGTTTAGATTACGCTGATAAAGCGCATTCATTGCCATACCCACAGCCAAGGATAACTGTGTACCAGAACCCAAGCCAGAATGCTCAGGTATCACTTGATCTAAATGGATATGCACACCACCATCAACATTTATATGCCTAGCGACTTGCTGGGCGATTTTAATGGCGCGCTCTGCGCCTTCACCTTCGGCTGTAAATGTTTTGGATGGGCTAATACTTAATGACGTGAAAGGCGCTTGCAAGCTCAAACCAATGCTGCCGAACTTACGACCCAAACCACCGTTTAGATCAAAAAAACCCAAGTGTAAACGTGAAGACGTAGTGACGTTAACACTGCAACGGGCGGCACTGATTGAATTTAGCATATCAACATCTAAATTAGTCATGAAGAGTGGTGCCTAATTACATTTTTTGAAGGTCTTATTGTAGCGCAGACACTAGGTTTTTCCTATGTCAAACGGAATGACTACTTCAGTTAAAAGTCAGAAATTTCTGAGGTTTAATCACGTTAATTCAACATAGCCGCGTATTAAAGATTTAAAATAGGCTCGTATATAAATCACTCTATTTTTAAAAAAGATAAGGTTTTTCAGATGGCAAATTTCAGCGCTTCGACTTTTGAAGCCGTAACCTGTCCAGCTTGCGGATTGCTTTGCGACGATGTTCGCATTGAGCGCGATAGCACAAGCTTGCTTAAGGTAAGCGCCAAAGGCTGTGCCAAGAGCGTAACTTTTTTTGAGCGCGCCATTCAAACCTCAAGCCCAAGCGTAGCAGGAAAAACAGTTTCTTTAAATGAGGCCGTGAGTAAAGCCGCTGAAATTTTACGTGGCACCAATCAGCCATTATTTGCTGGCCTAGGCACAGAAGTGCAAGGCATGCGGAGCGTATTAAGCCTCGCTGATAAAGTTGGTGCAACGATAGACCACATGAATGCTTACAGCAGCTTCCGCAACACTTTAGTTGTGCAAAACTCAGGTTGGCAAGTCACTACACTCACAGAAGTACGTAACCGCGTTGACCTGTTATTAGTGATTGGCACCGATATTGCAAGCCACAATCCACGCTTCTTTGAGCGCAATGTTTGGAACAAAGAAAGCATGTTCGACCAAGACACTAGCGCCCGCGAGGTGGTTTATTTGGGCGGTCAAAATATTGACACTTCCCCTGGCGTATCACCTAAAGGCATTAAGCCAACAGTGCTTCCTTGTGATTTGGAGCGATTGCCAGAAGTTGTTGCGGCTTTGCGCGCAATTGTTTCAGGAAAAACATTAATTGCATCAGAGATTGCAGGCATTAAAACATCAGATTTAGAAAGCTTAAGTGAACGATTAAAAGCTGCGAAATACAGCGTAGTAGCATGGGTGAGCAGTGATTTAAATATACCCCACGCTGAACTTACTATTCAAAATATTACCGAGCTGGTCATTAAGCTAAATACAAAAACACGCTCGTCTGGCTTACCGCTTGGCGGGTCAGAAGGTGACTACAGCGTTAACCAAACCAGCACTTGGACTAGCGGCTACCCTGTAAGAAGTCGTTTTACTCACCAGCATCCAGAGTACGACCCTCATCACTTTAGCGCAGAACAATTACTAGCGAATGGCGGAGCAGATGCTTTACTTTGGGTGAGTGAATTTAACCCAGACAAAACCCCACCTAAGGTGAGCATTCCAAAAATTGTGATTGGCCATGCGAATATGCAAGTAAGTGATGCTGATGTGTTTATACCAGTCAGCACCGCAGGTATAGACCACACAGGCACGATGTTTCGTATTGATAGCTCCGTGAGCTTGCCGCTATTAAAGTTACGTGAAAGCACATTACCGAGCTTGGCAGAAGTAATAGCCGCGATTGAAGCAGCACTGTAAAAGAATATAAGAGAGCAGAACCATGTTGACTAAATTAAGCGGCGGTAAAGTTTACGACCCCGCCCATCAAGTTGATGGGAAAGTGATGGACATTTACATCCGCGATGGCCGCATTGTGAGCCGTCCACGTGATGATGAAACCATAGACCAAACCTACAATTTAAGCGGCAAAGTGGTGATGGCTGGCGCGATTGACATGCACACCCACATTGGCGGCGGTAAAGTGAACATTGCCCGCATGATGCTGCCTGAAGACCACCGCGCGGACCCAAGCCAGCATAGCGCATTGTGCCGATCTGGTTGCGGGCATGCAGCACCCTCTACATTTACCACAGGTTATCGTTATGCAGAGATGGGCTATACCGCAGCCTTTGAACCAGCGCTTTCTCCTGTAAATGCTCGCCAATCACACTTAGAAATGGGCGATACCCCGATCATCGATAAAGGCGGTTATGCCATGATAGGGAGCGATGATTATTTCTTGCGTATGTTAGCCGCCAAGAAAGACCAAAACGCGATTAACGATTATGTCGCATGGATTATGCATGCCTCACAAGCTATTGGCATTAAGGTCGTCAATCCTGGCGGCATTAGTGCATTCAAATTTAACCAACGGGCGTTAGATTTAGATGAGCAAAACTCACATTATCAAGTCACACCGCGTGAAGTATTAAAGGCTTTATCCCGTGCCGTTCACGAGCTTGGCGTACCTCATCCATTGCATGTACATGGCAATAACTTGGGCGTGCCTGGCAACATGGAAACCACACTCAAAACTATGGGCGCTTCTGAAGGCTACCCACTCCATTTAACGCACATTCAATTCCACAGCTATGGCACAGAAGGCGATCGCAAGTTTTCATCGGGCGCCGCGCAAATCGCTGAAGCGATAAACAAAAACAAACATATCTCAGCCGATGTTGGTCAGATTTTATTTAATCAAACAGTGACAGCATCTGGCGACAATATGCGCCAATTCGCCAACTCCACGCTAGGTTCACCGCGCAAGTCTGTCATTATGGACATTGAGTGTGACTCTGGATGCGGTGTGGTGCCATTCAAATACAAAGACCAAAACTTTGTGAATGCCTTGCAATGGGCGATTGGTCTTGAGATTTTCTTGCTCACCGATGACCCATGGCGTGTTTTCTTAACCACTGATCATCCAAATGGCGCGCCATTTACTAGCTATCCGCATCTCATTAAATTGCTGATGGATAAAACCTTCCGCAACGATATGTTCGCAAAACTCAATTTAGACGCGCAAGCCATGAGCACACTCACTAGCTTAGACCGCGAATATAGCTTGTACGATATTGCGATTATGACGCGCGCTGGGGCAGCAAAACTGGTGGGGTTACACGACAGAGGCCATTTAGGCGTTGGCGCAGGGGCTGATATTACCGTTTACACAGACAACCCGGACCGCGAAAAAATGTTCGAAAAACCTGATTATGTATTTAAAGACGGTGAACTTGTCGTTAAAGACGGACAAGTGGTTAAAGTGACTTGGGGTCATACACACACGGTTAAGCCTGAATTTGACCGGAGCATTGAAAAAGACATTAAGAAATATTTTGATACTTACCACACCATGAATATGGAAAACTTCAAAGTAAGCGGTGATGAAATTGCTGAAGGTGGACGAGGCGGTGTTGTCGTTCAGGCGTGCGAAGGTCGAAGGGAGAAATCACTATGATCATTAATGGCGTACAAATAGATGACACCTTTGCCGAAGCTTTTAATATGCGCGGCACTCGCGTGATTATCACAGCACAAAATCACAAATGGGCTTACAACGCGGCAAACGCAATGACAGGCTTTGCAACCTCTGTTATCGGTTGCGGCGTAGAGGCTGGCATTGAGCGCGAGCTTAGCCCCGAAGAAACGCCTGACGGTCGTCCTGGCGTTGCAATTTTAATGTTTGCCATGGGCAGCGCAGTACTGATGAAGCAGCTTGAAAATCGCATGGGGCAAACCATCCTAACCTGCCCTACTGCCGCTGCATTCTCCGGGATTGAAGGCAGCGAGCGAATAAATCTGGGTAAGAACTTACGTTTCTTTGGTGACGGCTTTCAAACTTCAAAACAGTTTGGTGGCAAGCGTTATTGGCGCGTCCCAGTGATGGACGGCGAGTTTATTACCGAAGAAACCACGGGCATGGTGCGCGCTGTCGGTGGTGGCAATTTCTTGGTTTTAGCGACATCACAACCGCAAGCCTTAGCCGCTTGCGAAGCCGCGATTGAAGCCATGAGAAAAATTCCGAATGTGATTATGCCTTTTCCTGGTGGCATCGTGCGCTCAGGCTCTAAAGTCGGCTCTAAATACAAAACCATGTTCGCTTCAACCAACGATGCTTTCTGCCCAACACTAAAAGGCCTAACCAAAACTCAGCTTTCTGATGACATTGAGTCTGTGATGGAAATCGTGATTGATGGCTTAACCGATGCTGACATCCGCAAAGCGACTTATGTTGGCATCAAAGCCGCATGCAAGCTAGGCCATGAGAATGGGATTAAGCGTATTTCCGCAGGTAATTACGGCGGCAAATTAGGCCAGTTCCAATTTCATTTGCGCGACATCATGAACGACAAAAGTTTAAGCGGAGAATCAGCATGAGCGCTTTAACCTTCACGCTTAAAAAAGACTTAGCGCAAAAGCTAGATGTATCCCCACTCACGCCAGACCTGCTGGCTGATAAAAGCCCTGCAGATATTGCCGCCACTTTGATTTGGTATGGCAAACAACAAATCCGCGCAGATGAAGCATTTACAATTACAGGCACCGATGCCAATGAAGTTATGTTTGATAAAAGCACTAACAAAATTGACTATATTGGCAGTAGCTTAAAAACAGGTCATATAACAATCAATGGCGATGCAGGCGCATTTCTTGCCTTCCAAATGCGTAAAGGCAACATCACACTTAATGGCAATGCGGCAGACTTTGCGGCATGCGGCATGGCTGGTGGCTTAGTTCAAATCAATGGCAACGTGGGCGACTATCTTGGCGCTGCACTTGTGGGCGACAGAAAAGGGATGAAAGGCGGGATTGTCATTGTAAAAGGCAACGCTGGCGAACGTGCTGGCGACCAAATGCGCCGCGGTATGATTCTGATTGAAGGCAATGTTGGTCAATACTGCGCAAGTCGCATGCTTGCTGGCACAATCGGTGTACTAGGAGACGTTGGTGAGTACGTAGGTTACGGCATGCGTCGCGGAACACTTCTTCTTATCAAAACACCAAAATTGCACGCCACAATCCAAGATTGCGGCACGCATAACTTGCCATTTTTAAGCTTAATGTTTAAGTCATTTAGTGACTTACCAAGCAAGTTTGCAGAAATTAAACAAAACCGTGTACAGCGCTTTGCTGGGGACATTGGCAATGATGGCAAAGGTGAAATCCTGATTCTCAAATAAGCAATCATTTAATATTGTCATCCAAACCTTTTCAACACAGCCTCAACGCTAGCTTCTGGCAGACTCACTAACACCGTTACGCCATCACCAAAAGCTTTATCAAGCAAAACGCCATCTATCTTAGTAAGCTCACGGGTAAAGTAATCCAGTTCTTTATAATCTAACTTTAACTGCAATTGCTTCATTTCCACATAAGGCACAATGGTTGCATCTTCAATTGCCAACCTACCCGTGCCACCATAAGCTCTCGCCAAGCCACCTGTGCCCAAATTAATCCCGCCGTAATAACGAATCACGCCGACACAGACATTGATCAAATCGCGCCCTTCAAGAAACTGAAGGATAGGCTTACCCGCCGTACCAGAGGGCTCACCCGCATCGCTAAAACGCTGAACAATACCTTGCTCTGTTTTTAAACGAAAAGCATAAGCCAAATGGTGAGCGCTTTGATGTTGGCTAGCCAATTTACGCAAACAAGCGCCAACCGCACGCTCATCGGCGCAATACTCAGCAACAGCAATAAATCGTGATTTATTCACGGTGTATTCAGCAAAGCCAGCTTTAGTGATTTTTAACAAAGGACAACCTGAGAGATGGGACTAGATATCGCCTTTTCTGGCTTTATCAATAATTTGAATTAAAGTGTTTTCTAACTCTTGTGCCGCTTTTTGTGCACGCGGCGTTGGATTTTTAATACTTTTTAAATCATAAGTGGGTCTATCGATTGCCAAGTAAAGTTGGCTTTTTTGCTCATAAATGCCAATACGGCAAGGCGCAAAGACTACAAACTCTGGGTGGTCGAGCATGATTTCCGCCCCCATTCCTAAGTTACAAAACGCACGCACTTCAAGCACACCTTGTGGCGCTTGACCACGTTGTTTCATGTGCTCACCGATTGGAAAGTTAGCGGGATTCACAAAATTCATGCCTTCTGAGATGACTTTTAAACTTGTAATAACATCGTCATAACTGACATTAGGTTCAACGGGCACTGCATAGATGGCTTGATTGAAATCAATTGGCGGCAAAGGCTTTGCAGCAAATGCGATAAACGAGAAACAAAGAAGTGTTAAAGCAAGGAATGTTTTCTTCATGCTCTATTATGACATCAGATAAGCTCGGGATGCGAGCATGAAAGTACTAATAAAAAAGCCGACCACTAGGTCGGCTTTTTCTTCATACATTGTCTGTCAATTATTCTTTTGAAGCGCGTTTACGCTCATGCTCAAGCAAGTAGCGTTTACGGATACGAATAGACTTAGGTGTTAATTCTACCAACTCGTCATCATCAATAAACTCAACCGCTGATTCTAAGGTTAATTGAACCGCTGGTACCAAGCGCACCGCTTCATCAGTACCTGAAGCACGAACGTTAGTTAATTGCTTACCTTTCACAGGGTTCACAATCAAATCGTTTTCACGACTATGGATACCAATCACCATGCCTTCGTAAAGCTTATCGCCTGGCACAGAGAACATACGGCCTCGGTCTTGCAATTTCCACAAAGCGTAAGCCACAGCTTCGCCTTGTTCAGCTGAGATCAACACACCGTTACGACGACCTGGCATGTCCGCTTTTACTGGTGCATATTCATCAAAAATATGCGCCATCAAGCCTGTACCGCGCGTTAATGTTAAGAATTCACTTTGGAAACCAATCAAACCACGCGCTGGAATTTTGTATTCCAAACGTGTACGGCCATTACCATCTGATTCCATATTTTGTAGCTCACCACGACGACGACCCAACTCTTCCATCACAGCGCCTTGGGTGTCATCTTCCAAGTCCACCGTTAGGATTTCGTATGGCTCACATTTTTCACCGTTGATTTCACGGTAAACAACACGTGGCTTACCCACTGCCATTTCAAAGCCTTCACGACGCATATTTTCCAAAAGAATAGTCAAATGCAACTCGCCACGACCTGATACACGGAACACGTCAGCATCTTGTGTATCTTCAACACGAAGTGCCACGTTCACCAACAACTCTTTAGTTAAACGGTCACGAATTTGACGGCTGGTCACAAACTTACCTTCTGTACCTGCCAATGGTGAAGTGTTCACCATAAAGTCCATTGTCAATGTTGGCTCATCCACACCAAGAATTGGCATACCCACTGGATTTTCTTTATCAGTCACTGTTACACCGATACCGATATCTTCTAAACCAGAAATAATCACGATATCGCCAGCTTCAGCCTCTTTAACTTCTACACGCTCCAAACCACGGAAACCCAACACTTGGTTAATACGACCTTGGCCAACTTGAGTATCACCGTTCATGATAGTCACAGCTTGACCTGGCTTGATACGACCATTCCAAATACGGCCAACGCCTAGACGGCCTGTATAAGTAGAGTAATCAAGCGCTGAAACTTGCATTTGTAGTGGCGCATTGCTGTCGCCTTTTGGTGGCTCAACATGGCTCAAAATCGTTTCAAACAATGGACGCATCGTATCTGATGACTTGCTCATGTCTAATGTTGCAAAACCATTTAATGCAGACGCATAAACCACAGGGAAGTCTAATTGCTCATCTGTTGCGCCTAAGTTCGCGAACAAATCGAATGTTTGGTTAATCACCCAGTCAGTACGTGAACCTGGACGGTCAACCTTATTAATTACCACGATAGGCTTAAGACCCAAGGCCAACGCTTTCTTAGTTACGAAACGTGTTTGAGGCATTGGACCTTCAACCGCATCAACGAGTAACACAACACCGTCAACCATACCCAATACGCGCTCAACCTCACCACCGAAGTCGGCGTGACCTGGGGTATCCACGATATTAATATGTGTACCTTCAAAGTTTAAGGCAGTATTTTTAGCAAGAATCGTAATACCACGTTCTTTTTCAATATCGCCAGAGTCCATTACACGTTCGCTCACCGCCTGATGGGCTGCAAATGTGCCTGCTTGTTGTAATAACTTATCCACCATTGTGGTTTTGCCATGGTCAACGTGAGCGATAATGGCGATGTTGCGTAAATTTCTAGACATAAGATTCCGTGGCAAATAGAAATGCCGGTTCATTAAAAGGGCGCGATTTTAACACAAGTCCTTGCTAAAACCGCATAAAAGCATACGTATTTACAGTTTAGTTACATAAAAGGTTTTGACATCCCAGTCACAATCTATATACTGCGCGCTTCGGTGTGTCATTGAAACATTATTAAATGACAGTTTCATGATGACTCACCTGAATATTCATCGCCCTAGCCTCTCGAAGCCCGTTGTTATATTTTGCGGCTTTCTTGTATTGATTACCGGTTAGTGGCAATGCCCGTGCGCCGGTAAAAATGCATACTTAATTATTAAGTTAATTTCATAAATGTATTGCGCTGTTTGAGTAACCCTAAGATGCGTTTGCATCGGTTATTTCTCAGTGTCTGCTTGCGCCCTTAATGAGTTTTTTATAAGGGAATACCATGTCTAAAGACGTAACATTTGAAAGTTTAAACTTACACCCATCGATTCTTCGTGCGATTGAAGAGTCTGGCTACACCACAGCAACCCCAATTCAGGCGCAAGCAATTCCTGAAGTAATGGCTGGCCACGACTTGATGGCTTCAGCACAAACAGGCACAGGCAAGACTGCAGCCTTTGCTTTGCCAGCACTTAACTTACTAGCAACCCCACACGAATCTAAGAGCCGTGGTCCACGTATCTTAGTATTAGTCCCAACACGCGAATTAGCAGCGCAAGTAAACGAAGCTGCTCGCAAATACGGTAAATTCATCCGCGCACGTACAGTGAGTATCGTTGGTGGCATGCCTTACCCATTACAAAACAAATTGCTTTCACAACCTTTAGATATCTTGGTGGCAACACCAGGTCGTTTGATTGACCACATGGAACGTGGCCGTATTGATATGTCACGTTTACAAATGTTGATTTTGGATGAAGCCGACCGTATGTTAGACATGGGCTTTATGCCTGATGTAGAACGCATCTGCGAGGCATTGCCAGCAGAGCGCCAAACACTTCTATTCTCAGCAACACTGGATGGCAACATTGGCCGTATCGCGCATCAAATCTTGCGCAACCCAAAAACAATCCAAGTGGCATCACAAACACAAAAGCATGAAAACATTGAGCAACGTTTGCACTTTGTGGATGACATGACACACAAAAACAAACTGCTTGAGCATTTATTGATTGCACCAGAAGTAAATCAAGTGATTGTGTTTACTTCAACCAAACGTCACGCCGACTTGTTAGCTGAAGACTTATACGCAGCTGGTCACAAAACAGCGGCTTTGCATGGTGACATGACACAAGGCGCACGTAACCGTACATTAACTAAACTTCGCCATGGCGATGTAAAAGTACTGGTAGCAACAGATGTTGCTGCGCGTGGTATTGACGTGGCTGGTATCACACACGTCATTAACTACGACCTACCAAAATTTGCTGAAGATTACGTGCACCGTATCGGCCGTACTGGCCGTGCTGGTAACACTGGTATCGCGATTTCATTTGCATCAAACATGGATCGTCACCAAGTGCGTAAGATTGAACAATTCACTGGTCAACGTTTAGAGCCTAGCGTAATTGCTGGTTTTGAACCAAAACGCGCCGCTCCTCGTACTGACGGCCCTAGCCGTTCAGGACGTCCTGGTGAGCGTTCTGGCCGCCCTTCAAATGGTCGCCCAGGTGACCGTAATGGCCGTCCTTCAAATAATAGTTTTGGTGACCGCGGCAATGACCGCTCAGCGCGCCCAAGTGGTGACCGCGAACGTTCATTCGGTGACCGCGCAGCTTTTGGTGATCGTCCAAGTGGTGACCGTAACAGCCGTCCTTCTGGCGACCGCCCTCAACGCGAACGTTCATTTGGTGACCGTGCTGCAAGTGGCTATCCAGGCAACAACACAGGTTTCAAACCACGCGGCCAAGATGGCAATGCAAATAGTCGTCCGAGCGCTAGCCGCCCAGAAGGCAACCGCAGCTTTGCTGGTCGCAATGAAGGTGGCCGTGATGGCAACGCAAACAGCCGTCCAGGTGCTAGTCGCCCTGATGGCAATCGTGGCGGTGACAAGTTCGGTGGCCCTAAGCGTGCTGATGGCGACCGCGCAGCACGTCGTCCACGTAACTTTGCTTAATCTTAAAACCAAGATAGTGAGTATTGAGACTTGAGTACGGAAAACATTAGTTTTGCATCTCTAAATCTAGCGCCTGAAATCCTTAAGGCGCTAGATGAGTTTGGCTACACCACCCCAACGCCGATTCAAGCGCAAGCGATACCAATCGTGCTACAAGGTCGTGATTTAATGGCTGGCGCGCAAACAGGCACAGGTAAAACTGCCGCCTTTGCGCTTCCTATGCTCCAAAAATTAATGCCACTTGCTAGCACGAGTGCATCGCCTGCTCGCCATCCAATTCGCGCACTGATTTTAGTGCCGACACGTGAATTGGCGATTCAAGTTGAAGCCAGCGTTAAAGTGTATGCCAAACATAGTGCTCTACGCTCACTCGTTGTTTACGGCGGTGTTGATATCAAAACACAAACCCCACACCTGATGAAGGGTGTGGAAATTTTGGTGGCAACGCCAGGTCGTTTACTCGACCACGTTGAACAACGCACATTGCAACTTGGCCAAGTCCAGATGTTGATTTTGGATGAAGCCGACCGCATGTTGGACATGGGCTTTATGCCTGACCTAAAACGCATTTTGGCTTTGTTGCCAAAACAGCGGCAGAACCTCATGTTTTCAGCGACATTCTCGACTGAAATCAAAAAGCTTTCTGAAGAATTCTTAAAAGACCCAGTGCTGGTTGAAGTGGCGCGTAGTAATGCCACCAACGAAAACGTGACGCAAAAAGTCTATCACGTTGCACAAGATGACAAGCACGCCCTACTCGCTCAAATTTTGAACGAGACAGAGACCAAGCAAGTCATCGTCTTTACCAAAACAAAACTGACAGCGAGCCGCTTGGCACGCCAATTAGTGCGTGAAGGCATCTCGGCGGATGCCATCCATGGCGACAAGTCACAAGCTGAACGTATTCAAGCGTTGGATGCTTTCAAGCAAGGTAAGATTAATGCGCTGATTGCAACTGACGTTGCAGCACGAGGTTTGGATATCGATCAATTGCCGATGGTGATTAACTACGAGATACCAAGCGCACCAGAAGATTATGTGCACCGCATTGGCCGGACAGGTCGTGCGGGGGCTTTAGGCATTGCCATTTCCTTGGTATCGCCCGATGAAGAGAAATACCTCAAAGAAATTGAAAAGCTGATTAAGCGCGAAATCACCAAAGAAACTGCTAACTTACGAGCCCGTGGTTCGCGTTCCAGCTCAAATTCAAGCTCAGACCATAAACCGCGTGAGAAATCTTACGACAGAGCAGCGAGCACTCCTCGCCCAGCCCCTGCCAAAAAGAGCACAGACCCTTGGTTTGATAAACCCTATGAACCAACAGGCACAGGCGCTGTGAAACCACAAAGCAATCAGCTATATAAAACCAATAAACCCAAACGTGAAGTCGCCGCATTACTGGGTGGCCTTCCACGCAAAGGATAATAAAAAAGCCCGTAAGTAACGGGCTTTTTTACGTCTATTATTTAAGCTTGAGGCGCTTCGCCCTCAGGCTTGTTTCGCATAAAATCAGCCACAGACCATAAAGCCTGAGCCAATCTCACCACCAAGGATTCTTCCATCTTAATCTCGTGCATTGCACGTACCATGCAAAACATCCACTGGTCACGCTCGGACTCACCTATTGCAAAAGGCATGTGACGACGACGAAGCATAGGGTGGCCATAGCGCTCGATATACAGCGAAGGCCCGCCTGACCATCCTGTAAGAAACATAAACAGCTTCTCACGCGCTTCCGTCAGGTCTGCGGCATGCATGGCGCGAATGCCTGTTGCTCTTGGGTCAGTATCCATAATGTCGTAAAACTTCTCGACTAAGTCACGGATTTTTTCAGCGCCGCCTAACTCTTCAAATAAGGTTTTCTGGCTAGATCCTACTTCCCCAATTTCTAGCGCCATTAGTTCGCCTTAGTTTTAACGAGGCTTGAAGCAAGAGCTGCTCTTGCACGCGCTTCTTCAACATCCTTACCTGTCGCTAAAGCAACCCCCATACGGCGGCGTTCAAATGACTCTGGCTTACCGAACAGACGAATATCAGACTCTGGCACTTCCAAAGCTTTTTCGATGCCCTCAAAACTTAAGTTTTTAGAATCAACACCGCCATAAATAACAGCACTAGCACCAGGCGCCCGCATTTCAGCATTCACAGGCAAACCTAAAATCGCGCGGGCGTGTAATTCAAACTCATTAAAGCGTTGGGTTGCCATAGTCACCATACCGGTGTCATGTGGACGTGGACTCACTTCTGAGAACCACACTTGGTCGCCATTCACAAACAGCTCTACGCCAAACAAACCCAAACCACCAAGATCATCCGTCACGGCTTTGGCAATACGCTGTGCTTCGATAAGCGCATTTTTAGTCATTGCTTGCGGTTGCCAGCTTTCCACGTAGTCACCACGTTTTTGTAAGTGGCCGATAGGCTCACAGAATGAGGTGACGACCTCGCCTGCCGCATTTTTTGAGCGAATAGTGAGCAAGGTGATTTCATAATCAAAATCAATTTGGCCTTCCACAATCACTACCCCTTGATTTACACGACCACCAGATGCCGCATAATCCCAAGCACCCGCCACTTCGCTCGCATTGGTAATACGTGATTGGCCTTTACCAGAAGATGACATGGTCGGCTTAATAAAGCACGGATAACCAATGCCGCCATCAATCGCATCTTGAAGCTCTTGTTGGCTACGTGCAAAAGCGTAAGGGGATGTTGGTAGACCCAAAGTTTCAGCCGCTAAACGGCGAATGCCTTCACGGTTCATGGTGAGTTGCACAGCGCGTACGGTTGGAATCACTTGCGCCAAACCTGCTTGTTCGATTTCAGCGAGGGTTTGCGTATTTAACGCCTCAATCTCAGGCACGATTAAATGTGGACGCTCTTGTTTAACCAATGCCATCAAAGCAGCGCCATCCGTCATATCAATGACATGGGCACGATGTGCCACTTGGTGTCCAGGTGCATTGGCATAACGATCCACCGCAATCACCTCAACCCCTAAGCGTTGTAAGGCAATGATGACCTCCTTACCTAGCTCGCCGCTACCAAGCAGCATGACGCGTGTTGCACTAGGGCTTAAAGGGGTGCCGATTTCCATGAAAAACTCCGATGAGGATGGGATTAAATATGCCCAAATTTTAACATGAAGCGATGGGCAAGCTAAACGTCAATATCGGCTCAGCCTTAATATAGATCAAAGGATAGGCAAAAAAAATGGCTCACCAGATTTAACAGGGAGCCGTAATCTCTTACCTTAAAACTTAAAAATCAATTTGCTTAACCACGCCCTCGCAACGAACAGGTACTTGTAAAAGCCTCTTCCAGTCCAGCCCCCAGCCCTCTTCATGCGTAGCATGTTCGTATTCATAATAATGCGCACAGTTAGATTCTTGCATGTCCACAAACTTAGTAATCACCAAAGGTGGAATCACTTTATCTTTAGTTGAAATAAAGTGCATTTGTGGAATCGCCTTAATATTGTGGGCAAAGTCCACAGCATTAAGAGACTCATTCATTGGACTCACATGATGATATTTATTCACATAATCATGATCTAAATTTCCTGCGATTGTACGCAAAGCCACCACATCACTTCGTCTTGCAGACAAAACCACAGCAACCACCGCCCCACCAGAAAAACCAACCAACTCTATACGCTGAGCAGGGCTAGGTTTGATTTTATTGACTACCTTATTAATGGCTTGCATCACGTCCATTGAAAAGCGCTTTTTAGTCCAATATTCCATGCCACATTTGGGGCTAGAGTCTTTGCTATATTGGCAAGGCCTAGCGATATACACAACGTTGGGTAATGGGTCTTGCTTGGCCAAGTAAAAAGCGGTTGGATAGCGCGGTGTTGGGTCGCTAGATGGCTGCGTAGAGGTTACCCAAGCCAAACCATCACCCTCAATATAAAAACGTATCACGGACGTTTTATCGCTGAGCTTTTGATAGGTCGTTAAATTAAAGCCATCCGCCTCCACTAATTTCTTTTCAAAGCCGGGCGCATCCAGCAAAGGCCTTTCTTCGGCGCACGAAGATAACAACGCAGCTAAAACAACGATAAAAAATATTTGGATATGTTTTGTCATGTATAAAACCCAATAAAAAAGGCGAGTGAACCCACTCGCCTCAATTATAAATCAAGCTACTAGAGATTAGTTGCTGTCTGCACCACCTGTTTTAGTACCAGGCAATTCATAACGCAAACCAATCCAACCTGCACGTGGTGCGCCTGGTGCTACGAATCGCGCATCTGACTCACCGCCAGCAAAAGCACCTGCATTGGTAATCCAGTTTTGACCTAGCATGCCACCTGTTGAATACTGTGTATCAAACACGTTATTCACCTTAGCAAATGCCTGCCAACCAGTTTTACCAAATTGATAGCGACTGTCTAGGTTAAGAATTGCATAACCAGCGACCTTGCCATCTGCTTGGGCGTTGTTTTCATTGCCGTGCATGTACTTATCAGAGAAAGCCAATCCTGTTGCCCCCAATTGCCAGTTAGAGAGAATATCGAATTCGCCTCGCACTTTTAATTGGTGGTTAGGAATGCCAGGAATTTGGTCACCTTGGCGGACACGCAATGTTGTGCCTTGTGCATTAGTAACATCAAACTCACTTTCATACGTTGCTTTAACAAAGCTATAGCCCAACATCCAGCGCGATCTATCCGTCTTCAAATTAAGACCTAGATCCACACCTGTACGACGTGTATCACCTACGTTAGAGAAATAACCGTAGCCAGAAGTTGTAGCAGCAATAAACTGAATGTCATTTTCATTCTTTGTTGAATAAGCCGCCATCGACCACTTAGCCATATCGCCTAATTGACCACGAACACCACCCTCAAACGTACGCGCAACCACTTGCTTTAGAGGTGGATCTCCCGCCATTGCATTTGGCAACTTGCAAGGTACTGCAGGGTTTGCACAACCCAGCTCAATGGTGCTTGGCGCACGACTACCTTCGTTATAGCCGGCAAAGAAGTTCAAGCTGGCTACCGGGGTAAAGGTGATACCAATCGCAGGATTAAAGCGTGAGAACTTATGATTGCCTGTCAGTGACTCAGGGTTTGATGCATCAGGAATTAACCTATCGCTATTATTAACTTCTGTATGGTTGTAACGACCAGAACCTGTTAAAGCTATTTTTGGAGTGATTTTGTAGGTATCCGTCGCAAACAAGCTATAGGTAGTGGTTTGACCGGTCAAGCTAGTTGATTGGTTTTCTAAACCTAGCGTACCACCCACCCCACGATTAGCGGTCAATGTGCCAAACTCTTGTGATGATTGCGTAAAATCAATATCCGCGCGATCATAACCAGCACCAACAATCAAATTATTCTTGCCTGATGTCCAGTTAATTTGCGCTGTCGCACCATAACCGTCTTGTTGAGATTTAGTTCTGTTGATTGCGCCTTCAGCATCACCTGGTGCTGCCCAATCATCATTAATATCACCATTATAGGTTTTCGTCTTTGTATTGCGATAATAAGCCACCGCATTCAAAGCTAAATTATCATTAAAGTAATGATTGAACTGACCTGTCAAGAAGCCAAGTTTATTCTTTGTATTATCTGGGTATGTATATACAGAGCTTCTACCTAGTGTTTTCAATAAATTTTCTGCTTGGTATCCATTACCATTCATATTGTTGTCAGCTAATGAGAGGCTTACATTAAAGTCTGTTTTCTCACCTTGCCAACCGACCTTAGTAAACAACTGTTTAACTTCAGTATTAGAAGCATCTCTCCAGCCATCTTCTTTAAAGTAGTTACCTGATACAAAGAAATTCAAGCCATTTTCAGTGCTGCCGCCGTATTCGGCTTCAGCCGCATAACGACCAAATGAGCCGCCATAAAGCTGAGCTGCTGCACCAGGATTAGTTAAACCACTCTTAGTTTGAATAGATAAGGCACCACCCAATGTATTCAAACCAAACAATGGATTTGAACCCGGCATAAGATTGATCCCAGCGATAGCATTTTTAGGAATTAAATCCCAGTTAACGGTATCACCGAATGGCTCATTCACGCGGACGCCATCTTGGTAAACTGACAAGCCTTGCGGCGAACCTAACAAAGGTGAAGCGTTGAAGCCATGGAATGTCACATCAGGCTGGAATGGGTTATTTTGAGTTTCACTAACGTTCACACCCGCCATGTTTTGATTCATGTAGTCAGCCACACTCACACTAACCTGCTTTGTGAGTTCTTCACCCTTCACCACTTGAACATTCGACGGTACATCATTAATTGGTGTGCCAGATGAATGAAGCGGCGTTACACCGATCACTTCAACTTTTTTTAGCTTAATATCATCAGCCGCTTGCGCTGCGTTAGCAATCGCCATCGCGCCTAACACAGCTACTAAGATTGGTTTTAATTGATTATTTAACATTGTTCTATTTCCTTAATCTTAGAAATCAAAGCGTGCTTGCAATGAAGCAGTTTGGTTAATGTACTGGCTCTTTATTTCGGCATCGTAGTTCACGTTAAGGGATTGCTTAACGCCATCCATCACACCATACAATCTAAAGCTACCACCAAGACTTGCACTATCACGCTCAAGCTGAACACCATTGGTCGTAAATGATGCACCGCCATCTACAAAGCGCGCTGTTGAGTCAATTGAAGAATCCGCGAACTCATGATTCCACAATGCGCGCAATTCCAGACCTGCACTCACAGTGCTATCAATCAAAGGCACTAATGCTTTAGCTCCCAAACCAGATCTGAATGAATCAATGTCACGGCTACCGATTGCTAAGGCGCCTACACCGGTTTCTGTGTAACCATTTTGACTCAAACGACTGTAAGCAAGAGAAGCTACAGGAACCAATGTCACGGCATTCAACTTGATTGGATAACCAGCATCCAACTTGCCGCTATATTGCCATGCATCATAAGTGCCCTTAATACCGTTATCTAATACCAAGCGATTATTTAAATAATCATGATAACCAAGGCCCAATGTTGCGTTTAAATACAATTTACGCAGCATAGTTGAGCCATAGATAGCACCTTGGTAGGTATCGATTGAAGTACGGTTGCCTGTTCCATCACCTAAACCATTGACTGTCGATTCACCATAGCTACCGACGAAACCAACGCGAGTTTCATCATCGATCAATTGGTCTGCACCAATCGCAAAACCGTATGCATTTGTGTTGTAACCATCTGTGCCAGCACGGCGGTCTTGACTGCCCTTAGCACCAAATGCTTGCATCCAAACCCCAGTACCATCTGCAGTGCGGGTTTCGTTGCCTGTTGCCACACCTGAACGGCCAGCAACAGAAGCTAAGTGAATCTCGTCTAGACGAGAACCCACTAAACCAAACACTTTGTCAGTGACATTCATTGAGGCTTGAGTTGTTGCACCGTTCACTTCAGGGCGAAGCTGCTCAGAAGCCTTACGGACATCTTCTGCGGTTTCTAAGTTCTGCACTTGACTACCCAGTTCACTATCAGCACTCATAAGCGCAGTTAGGGCGCTTTTAGATTTGCTATGCAAACCAGTTACTCCGTCCACATCAACGTTTGATTCTACAACTAACATACCTGAGCCATTAATGCTTGGTGTCCAGCTAACCAACCCGTTTGAATGTCCCTCAGGCAAATCTGTTGAGGTCGAAGTTAATGCAGATAAACTACCATAGGAAGTGCCGAATTCGACGCTATCCAAAACCCTATAGTACTGACCACTCCGAACCACGGTTCCTTCAGAAGATTTAGGGGCGATTGTTACTAACTCTAAGTCATTTGAACTAGCTCCCACGACTTTCAGAGCACCTTCAAATCGATGGATATTGGAAGTATTAGCCGCTGCAGCTGAGGACCCACCTTCCCCATGGATGTATGGCGACAAGGTAATATCGCTTGAAACCGTCCTAGAATGAAGCGCGTCACTTGATGAGGTGAATGCTAAAATATCCCCCTCATAATCACCCTCATTATTAAATGTAAATGACTTTGCGCCCACCACAGTAAAGAGGCCTGAGTAAGTTGCCGAAGTTGAAGCAGCTGCATCAGTAGCTGCAGCTGCTGTATTGGTAACAGTAGAGGATGCTGTCAGACCTGTTGTATCTGTTGTATAAGTGCCTGGCAACGTTGTATTTGGCAAATCATAAACGGTGTAAACAATACTTTTAGAACTTGGTGTGGCCAGTGTTTTAACAATCGCTGTTTGTATTGTATTTGCGCTGCTATCACCCGTTGCACCCAATGCACCTCCAGCCCCCGCACCCGCATAGACAGAAGTTGCTGCATTTGAACCATACGCTTGAGCTGTCTGAATCGCAGTACCCGAGGTTAGGCCAAGACCGTTTTGAATCACCCTGACATCTCGCTGGTCAAGATCAATATTGCCAACCATTACACCTGTATTAGTTATCGTATGCGTACCGTTACTAAGATAGATTTTGCCAGTAATTGTCCCGCTATTTTCAATGGTTGAATCAAGCTGACCCCAGTTGCTACTATTAGTGAACAAACGATTATCAGCATTTGAATAATCACTGACAGCCGTGCCAGAACTACTGTAGTTCGATAAAGCCCACCACCTGTATGCATTAGCATTCACGCCCAGAATATCGCCATTGATCGTTCCTGAGTTGGCCAGACTCAAAGTTCTAATCTCACCACTATCAGAAACAGAGCCAATCGCCATGCCATAATCGGAGCCAACTTTAGATCCATTGATAGTCCCTTCGTTATTGATGGTTTGTGCCCCAGCTCTCATGTAAATCGCTGGATTTAACAAACCCTCACCAGTAATCGTCGCCCCTTGCTTGTTGTTAATCTCAATAGTTTCCAGCTCTTCTTGAGAGTAAATTGCTGCGGATGAACCAATATTTGATTGATTTGTATCACTGGTTGTTGTGCCCCTCAGAAAATCATAACGATTTACAGTCAGCGTCAAGGCTTCAGTTCTTGTAGATTTAATCAATCCTCCACTTTCATTATTCACTACCATACTCGTCACGTCGCCACCCGCATCTATTGCTTGAGCAGTTCCCGGACCAAGTACAGTTGCATACAGATTACCACTATTATTGATAATAAAATCGCCCGCAATATTGGTATCAACTCCCCTTGCTGTTGGGGCAGTGTACTTGGTACGAAGTGTAGCGTCTGCAATACCTGAGGCCGTGGCTTGAATGGTTCCATAGTTATTAAGTGTATTAACACCGGAACCCGCAAGCAGGTTAAAGGCCGTTTGGCCGCCATAGCTTGATGTCCATGCTCTGTCTACAACAATATCAAAACCACTTCCATTAGCAGTCGCCGACACAATAGTTCTTGTATCGCCAGCCCTCACCTCACCATCTACAAGCTCCCCTGGCATCACAATGGTTTGCCCCACAAGAGAAGTTGCGGTGACAATACCAACATTAGAACTTGACGTGGCAGCAGATGGAAAAGTAATTGTCGCCGTTGTGCTTCCGGCTAACGCAGTGCCACTATTAACGACGTTGCTTGAGCTAGCTCGAGCAGAAGAGTATTCACCAAACAAAATACCATAGCTACTTCCTGTGCTTGAGCTTGTAATATTTGCACTTGTTCCTCTTTGCAACGTAAATCCTGCTGCATTTGTAAAGGTGTTGCCTAAACCTTGAACAAACCCTGTGTAACCAGTCACGGTAGCGTTAGAAACCCCCAGATTATCTAAGGTGGTGTAATCTACACCACCACCAGTTAAAACAAGAGCTGAGCTAGTTATACCTGATTTACCAACTACAGCGCCTGAGCTTGTCGTTTTAGTAGTGTCATAGACTGTAGCATCTGCGAAAACATTATTACTGGCAAATAATGGAATAGCTGCTGCAATTGCAACTTTAAGCAAATTCAGCTTTAAATTGTAGGATTTTTTCATTTGGGCACTTTCATATCACCATTATCAAACGTATCCAAGTCGATACACATTTTTTCATGAATCGAACTATACCTAAGCTCCTTTAGTAATACATTAGGAAAAACTCCCGAATTTAGGGCTTAAGTTTCCTTTTGTAAGCCGTCAGCGCTATAGTGAGAAACTGTTTTTTCTAATGCAATTCAGGTAGCTCACTTTGACTTTAAAATTAAGACTCAACCTCATCATTACCGCACTCCTATTAGTGGTGATGTTTGCTGGCGCCTTTTTGTCACTCAACAATGCGCGCCAAAACGCGCATGCAGAGGTGGTATCGGCTGAGAAGCTTGTGCTTTATCTTTTCGATACTGCAATTCTCAACGACCCCAACCTAGGCCAAAGAAAGCTCGCGAACAACAGCTTTCATCTTCAGCAACTCAAGCACATGCGTCACTTAAAGATCGAGCTGATTGATAGCACGGGCAAGGTAATTGATAGCAACCAAACGCAAGATGGCAATGACTTTCAAAACGAAGCGCCTGCTTGGTTTGAGCGCCTACTCAACCAATTTACCTCCAAATGGGAGCCATCTATTCGTCAATTGGAGTATCAAGGGATCATCCTAGGCGAATTGGTGATTACACCAGACCCCACTTATGAATACGCTGAAAAATGGAAGCAGATTACCGACCTGCTGACTTTGGTATTGGTGTTTTTTGTGTTGGTGAACTTAATGGTGATATGGGCGGTATCTCAAGCGCTAAAGCCAACCGCCAAGATTTTAGATGCCCTCAACGAGCTTGAGAACGGTAACTTAGCCGCCCGCCTGCCCGCCTTTAAGTTACCTGAGCTCTCTCGCATCGGTGAAAAGTTTAACCACATGGTGGAAACGCTCCAACAAAGTATCTTGCAAAACCACAAACTGACTCAGCAGCTCATTACCTTACAGGAAGAGGAACGTAAAAATTTAGCACGTGAACTTCATGATGAATTTGGACAATGCCTGACCGCCATCAACACCGATGCCAGCGTAATTACGAAAGTGGCTGATAAAAAGTACCCAGAACTTAAAGAGAGCGCGCTTGCTATTAGCCAACTCTCCCGTCACTTAATAGATATGGTGAGCGGCCTATTGCAAAAATTACGCCCTGGTATTTTAGATGAACTAGGCCTTGCGCCAGCGCTCATCGATCTGGTGGACACGTGGAAATCACGTAACAAAGAGATTGTTTGTGACATTAAAGTCGGCGAGATCCAAGAGAATATCGGCGAGGCCATGAGCGTCGCAATTTATCGATTGGTACAAGAGGCCTTAACCAATGTGTCACGGCACGCAGAAGCGTCAGAAGTAAAGATTGAGTTATTTAGCCTCACGCAATCGGGCAAAAGTGGCTTAAAAATTATCGTGAAAGATAACGGGGTTGGCCTGAAACATAAAAACGCGAACCCTAACAGCTGGTCAGGCTTAGGATTACCAGGCATGCGCGAGCGGATTGAAGGGCTAGGTGGAAAGCTCACAATTAAATCTAGTGCAGGTACAGAAATTAACGCTTGGATACCCAACAAGCCATATTAAGTAACAAAAGAAAGTGCAAACTAAATGAGTACAAACAGCCCCATTCGAGTGATGTTAGTTGACGACCATGCCGTGGTGCGTGCTGGCGTTCGCCGCTTACTTGAGCAAGACGAAAAGTTTACAGTGGTTGCGGAGGCTGAAACTGGCGAGCGTGCTTATCAAATCTTCGGTGAACATTTACCAGACATCACCGTGCTAGATTTGAGTATGCCCGGGATGGGCGGCATGGAGACAATCAAACGCATCGTCGCCCGCTACCCGACCGCTAAAATATTAGTGCTCTCCATGCACGAGAATGCAGCCTTCGCCAGCCAAGCATTAAAAGCGGGCGCCAAAGGCTACCTTGCCAAAAGTGGCTTAGCCGAAGAACTCAGCAATGCGATTCAATGGGTGATGACAGGCCAAACCTACTTGGGCACTGAAATCTCGCACAAAATCGCCATACAAATGCATGACGCTCAAGGCGACCCCATGCAGGTGCTCTCAGCCAGAGAATTTGAAATTTTCCGCATGCTGGTAGATGGCGTTGAGCTTAGCACCATTGCGACAACACTGAACATTAGCCTAAAAACTGTCGCCAACTATCAAACCGTGATTAAACAAAAGCTAGGGGTTAATAGCCCTGTGGAGATGGTCAGACTAGCTATTCGCTGCGGACTAATTGAGAGTTAGGAAAAACTCCCATCTAGACTCAGGAATATCTCACAAGACACCAGCCCTTGCTTTGAATACTATCCAATGCCCTAATTACGCAATGGCTAGATCACTTGGCAAACCTATTCAAAGAAGAACTCACCGGTTATTGCGACCACTGCAACAAAGCCACTCTCAATAGTGCTGACTACTGCCATCACTGCGGCAGGCCCCTGACCATCAACACGGCAACGATTGCAGCAGAAAAACCGATTAACCGTGACGCTTTAAGCAAGCTCATCCACGAAACGAATAACTTCTTTTTAGTTTGGTGTTGCTGCATTATTTTGTTAGGCGCCGCCGCTTTAATTTATTACTTTACTCAAAGCCTCAGCGCCATCATCGTGAGCGGTGTCTTATTTTTATACAGTCACATATTCTTCACAACCAAGCTAGATGAGTTATCAATCGCAACAAAGCACTCACCGCAGCCGATTGCATTTTTCAGCCTTTTATTGCCATTTATAGGCACCCTATTTTGCCATTACAGACTTGAGAAATTAGCGAGGACAAAGCTACAGGTAGAAGTGGATGCCTAAGTTCAACTTTCATCTTCACGATATAAAAGTTAAAAAGCTGTTGGCGCGGCTTTTTCCACCTGCGGCGCTTATCTTTATACTGTTTCTGGTCGATATCTCATTAGACATCCACGAGCAGATTAAGCCAAAACATTTCATTATTGAGTTTCTCATCTGCACGGTCAGCTTATACATCGGGTACATCTTCTACCGCTTTTACAGACTTGATAAAAAAAGTATTAATGCTGTCAGAGAAAACATCACCGAAAACAACACTGAGCTGAGATATTGGCAAAATCAAAACAAGACGCTGATTAATGGCCTATCAACAAAAATTCATGAGCAGTTTAAGCTTTGGGGCTTGACCAACGCCGAGACAGACGTGGCGCTTCTCATCATTAAGGGGTTTAGCTTGGAAGAGATTGCCGGCCTTCGCGGCACTTCAGAAAGAACAATCCGAGACCAAGCGGCTTCGGTGTATCACAAAGCTAAATTAAAAAACAGAATTGAGCTCTCAGCTTACTTTTTAGAAGAACTCCTCTCACCAATTTCCGATTAAATCATATTGTTTAGTCTGAAACTTTTCTTATCCGTCATACGTCGTATTCCCTTAACCAGATAAAGACCCCTAAGATGCAGTCGTGGGTTTAGGTTTTTTTTAATTGTTAAGGAGAAGTTATGAAGAAGATTTCATTAGCACTTGCAGCACTTTTGGTTTCAGTTCCAGCCTTTGCTGCCCCAGCACACTCAGGTGCAGTTGAAACTTGTTTGAAAGCGGCACTCGCAAAGCACCCAGGCCAAGTGATCTCATTGGAAGCTGAAATTGAGAACGGTAAACCGATCTATGAGTTCGACATCAAGGGTAAAGACGGTAAAGAGTGGGAAGTTGAATGTGACGCAAAAACCGGCAAGCTCACAGAAGAAGAGGAAGAGATTGACGTTAAAGACCCTCGCTTTGCATCAAAAGTTAAGGTCACGTTAGAAGATGCTAAGAAAATTGCATTAGCAGCAAAACCAGGTGAGATTATTGAAACAGAAACTTCTATTGAAGCGGATGGTTCAATTTCTTACGAGTTCGACATCAAGGGTAAAGATGGTAAAGAGTGGGAAGTTGAAGTCGACGCGGTAACTGGTAAAGTGGTTGAAACCGAAGAGGAAGTCTACCAAATCGGTTTGGACTAACAATCGAGCATTCATGTTTAGGAATAAGTCCCAATGTTTTTCGGGAATTTTTCGGTACTAACAGATTGTGTTGATTGCTAATATTCAATCGTGATGCATCTCTCCTAAATATGAATCCCAACCTCAAAACAGCGCCAATTGGCGCTGTTTTTTTATGTTTTAAATCTTAGTATCAATTACCCAAGTAATCACTAAGCCAATATCCATTTCATTGGCTTGCATCATGCAGTCCACGCCAATATTAGGTACCACTGCAAGTGTGTCATCCAAATAAATCAATGGCAGCCTGTCACGTAGCCAAGGTGGTACATTTGCCTCCTGAAGAAGATGTTTAAGCGTGCGTGTTGGCCTTGCTAAATCAGGCTTAAAGCGCTCGCCTCCTTGCCTGCTGGCAATGCGTAGCTTGTGCCCGCCTAGCCTATCAATTGCCAAACCCTCGCCCCGCTTGCGCTCAAACACTAACTGCGTGCGATCGGGCATTGTTAATCTATCTTCGCCCTGCCAAATCATGGCGATTTCAGCGGCATGCACAGGAAGATTGCTTTCGATATAAACAAAACCCTGATAACGATGCAAATAGGTGTCGCTCTCTTTATCCAGCAAAATTTTAAGTGTGGCGTCGCCACTGGCATTGATAAGCTGCGTCAGCATGTCATCTAGCCTATCTTTGCTTGGTGCTGAGAAGCCCATGCTACCTAGCCACCAACGGAACAGATTTTTTGCACGAGGCAAACCCAACCTAGCTAACAACTCAACATGCATGCGACCTTCAACCAAACAAGCTTCTGCATCGATTTGCGCGAGCTCATCAAGCAAATTTGCCGCTTCTGCAATATGAGATGCCGAACGGGCTAAAGTCGCGCTAGCAGCTGGAAAACGCGCTTTTAGCACGGGTATCACTTCATGACGGCAATAGTTGCGGTCATAATGCTTATCGAGGTTACTTTCGTCCTCAATCCAAGTTAATTGAGCGGCTTTTGCATAGGCCTCAATTTCCACTCTCGAAATATCTAAAAGTGGGCGAAGCATTCTTCTATCTGCGTCTTGTGACGCCATCGCCGATAAGCCTTTCAGCCCTGCTCCGCGAAGCAGTTGCAGCAACAAGGTTTCTGCTTGGTCGTCTTGATGATGGGCAAGCACGATGCAATCTACACCCGCAGCAAATAAAGCCTGATAACGCGCTTCGCGAGCAGCGGCTTCCACGCCTAGTCCGGCATTCTTTTCTACCTTCACTTTTACAACTTCAAGTGGCACTTGATAAGCCGCACAAGTCTTGGCACAAAACTCTGCCCAAACGTCTGCATTAGGGCTTAATCCATGATGCACATGCATGGCCTGCAAATTGAAATGGTGTGGCTTTTTAGCTTGCGCTAAAGCATGAAGCAAAACGCAAGAATCCACACCGCCGCTAAATGCAACAAGGAGGGTTGGTGGTGGGTTGGAAGAAATGGCATTGCTTAAGAACTGCGAAACTTGCGCTTGAATACGCACAAAGCCCGCATCAGGCTGATTGGCTTGAATGCGAGCTTTGCGGAGTGCGTGGGTTGAAGCTTTGGTAATCTTAAAACCTTTTTTGGTTTTGCCCCTTAGCGACGCTTAGGCGCAGCTTTTTTAACGGCAACTTCTTGAAACTGACCGTAGCTCATCAAGCGAGCATAACGTTGTTCTAATAAAGCATCGATCGGCTTAGCTTCAACTGCCTTAAGCTCTTCAGCTAAGGCCTTGTGTAGATTCTTCATCATCGCTTCCTGGTCACGGTGCGCGCCGCCCATCGGCTCAGCTACGATGCGGTCAACCAAGCCTGCCGCTTTAAGGCGCGTTGCAGTAATGCCTAGCGTTTCAGCCGCAACAGAGGCTTTGTCTGCGCTCTTCCATAGAATAGAGGCACAGCCTTCAGGTGAAATTACTGAGTAAGTTGAATATTGCAAGATTAACAACTGATCAACCACACCAAGCGCCAAAGCGCCACCTGAACCACCTTCACCAATAATCACACCAATGATAGGCGTTTTAAGCTCAGCCATGACATACAAGTTACGCGCAATCGCCTCTGATTGACCCCGCTCTTCAGCACCAATGCCAGGGTATGCGCCTGGGGTATCAATGAGAGTAATGATAGGTAGACCGAATTTCTCAGCCATGCGGTATAAACGCAAAGCCTTACGATAGCCTTCTGGACGTGGCATACCGAAATTACGATATTGACGCTCTTTCACATCCCGGCCTTTTTGTTGACCAATCACCATCACAGGTTTGCCATCAAAACGTGCCAAGCCACCAACAATCGCAGGGTCGTCTGCAAAAGCGCGATCACCATGCAGCTCTTCAAAATCTGTAAATAGGCTTTGGATGTAATCTAAGGTGTAAGGACGTTGTGGATGACGTGACACTTGAGAAATCTGCCAAGCGGTAAGCTTGCCATAGATGTCTTTCGTCATTTCTTCATTTTTCTTTTGTAGACGATTGATTTCGTCATTGATATCTAGCGCAGAGCCATCTTGCACTTGGCGCAGTTCATCAATTTTCGCCTCGAGTTCAGCGATTGGTTGTTCAAAATCTAAATAACTTGTTTTCATAGCAAGATTGGGTCTTATCAAAATTATGTCTAATTATAGAGGATTTTTACGTTTTCATCGCTTAACCAAGCTTTTAATCCGATTAATAAATCGTCATGCAGCTCTACACGCCAATGCTCACCTAGCATCATCTCCACTTTGGCTTGGCTATTGTGATACTCCACCTTCACCGCACAACCACGGCTATTTTGTTCTGAGTTTGCGCGACAATATGGCGCCAATAGCTCGCGTAGCTTAACCGCGTCAGCCTGGCCGTTGCAGGATATCTTGAGCATATTGGCATAAGCACTTCGTGCAGAAGCAATATCGTAAATCTTGCGTACATTCACACGCACACCACCTGAAAAGTCATCGTGACTCACGCGGCCCTCAATCACGAGTAACTGATCTTCTTTGATAAGCTGGGCATGCTGCGCGAGCATCTCGCTCCCTACCACTACCTCAACGCGTGATTTTGCATCGTCCAAGGTCACAATCGCCATCTTACCGCGCTGCGTCATACGAATTCGCACACCCATGACGATCCCAGCAATAATCTGTGGTTGATCTTGCGGTTTGAGATTGTTCAAATCGGTATGCACGAATGTCGCTAATTCTTTTTGGTAAGCTTGGTATGGATGACCACTTAAATAGAAACCAAGCGCCACTTTTTCTTGTTGTAGCTTCTCAGATTCAGCCCAAGCTGGCACGTTAGGTAATACATGCGCCGCGCTATCCGACACCGCACCGAACAAGCTATCTTGACCACTCGCCGCACCGCTTTGCTCGGCAGCACTAATCGCGAGATTTACCCCTGCTAACAAAGCATTACGATTAGGTTCTAATTTATCAAACGCGCCGGCACGAATCAGCGATTCAATCACGCGGCGATTGACCTTACGCAAATCTAAACGCGCACAAAAATCGAATAAATCCTTAAACGGCCCATCTTGATTACGCGCGGCAAGAATCACCTCAATCGCTGCCTCACCAGAACCTTTTAGTGCGCCCAAGCCATAAAGCACCTGCTTGTCATTGATAGGCTTAAATTTAAATTCACTTTGGTTAATGTCTGGCGGCAACACTTCCACGCCATTACCAACGCAGTCGTCATAAAAAATATGTACGCTGTCTGTGTTGTTCATATCAGCAGACATGGTCGCAGCTAAGAAGGCCGCTGGATAATGGGTTTTGAGATATGCTGTGTGGTAAGCAACAAGCGCATAAGCCGCTGCATGAGATTTATTAAAACCGTAGCTCGCAAACTTCTCCATCAAGTCGAATAAATCAGCGGCCTGCCTTTCAGATGTGCCCTGTTGTTTAGCGCCCTCCACAAACACAGCACGCTGTGCATCCATCTCTTCTTTTTTCTTTTTACCCATGGCGCGGCGAAGCAAGTCAGCTGAACCGAGGCTGTAGCCCCCAACAACCTGCGCAATCTGCATCACCTGCTCTTGGTAAACCATAATCCCATAGGTTTCTTTGAGAATAGGCTCAACCGCTGGATGCGGATACTCTACGCGCTGTAAGCCATGCTTACGACGGCAGAAGTCCGGGATCAGATCCATCGGGCCAGGACGATACAAAGCAACCAGCGCGATAATGTCTTCAAAGCAGTCAGGCTTCGCTTGTTTAAGCATGTCCTTCATGCCGCGCGACTCTAGCTGGAATACTGCCGTGGTATTCGCAGATTTTAGAAGCTGGTAGGTCGGCTTATCGTCAATCGGCAAGGTCTCAAAGGCTAAAGGCTCCAAACCTTCCAAGGCTCGCTGCGCATTCGCATTGTCGAGCGCCATATCCAAAATAGTCAGTGTACGTAAGCCCAAAAAGTCGAACTTAACTAAGCCAACAGCTTCCACGTCGTCTTTGTCGTACTGACTCACCAAGCTATCGCCATTTGCTTGGCAATAGATCGGTGAAAAATCAGAAATCTTACTTGGGGAAATCAGCACACCACCGGCATGCATACCCACGTTACGCGTCAAGCCTTCAAGGCGAAGCGCGAGCTCCAGAAGCTCTTTGACCTCTTCCTCTTGCTCACGACGCTCCGCTAATTGCGGCTCTTTTTCAAGCGCATCTTTGAGCGTAATACCAAGCTCAAGCGGAATCAGTTTGGCAATGCCGTCTACAAAGTTGAACGGCAAATCTAGCACACGCCCAACATCGCGAATAACGGCCTTAGCCGCCATGGTACCGAAGGTGGCGATTTGAGAAACCGCCTCCAATCCGTATTTTTGCTTCACGTAATCAATGACGCGGTCGCGACCCTCTTGGCAGAAGTCAATATCAAAGTCGGGCATGGAGACGCGTTCTGGGTTTAAGAAACGCTCAAATAGCAGTGCATACTGCAATGGGTCAAGGTCGG
Organism: Pseudomonadota bacterium; assembly: GCA_046047035.1. Taxonomy (GTDB): domain Bacteria; phylum Pseudomonadota; class Gammaproteobacteria; order Burkholderiales; family Methylophilaceae; genus Methylopumilus_A. The sequence continues at coordinate 45,932 of JBJOIS010000006.1, read as the reverse complement.
TAATGCCTAAGCTGTATGCCACAACAGAACCCGCACCAGAACCCCGTCCAGGCCCAACTGGCACGCCATTATGTTTTGCCCAATTGATAAAATCGGCCACGATTAAGAAGTAGCCAGGAAAACCCATCTGAATAATGATGTCTGTTTCAAACGCAAGCCGTGTTTCATATTCTGGGGCTTTGGCTGCGCGTACTTCAGCATCGGGATAAAGCACTTCCAATCGTTTAACCAAACCCTCTTTGGCTTGCATCACCAAGTACTCATCCAAGCCCTCACCGTTCGGTGTTGGAAATTGCGGTAAGAAATTTTTACCCAATGAAAGCGTTAAATTACAACGCTTAGCAATTTCAACACTGTTCGCCAAAGCTTCTGGAATGTCCGCGAATAGCGCGGTCATTTCTGCTTGGGTTTTAAAATATTGATCTTCGGTAAATACTTTAGGACGGCGAGTATCAGCCAGCACATAGCCTTCAGCAATACACACCCGCGCCTCATGCGCTTTGAAATCTTCCGTCTCGATAAACTGCACGGGGTGCGTTGCCACCACAGGCAAAGCTAGCTGTGAAGCCAGCGCCACAGCACGAGAGATATAAGCCTCTTGCTGCGCATGGCCAGCGCGTTGAAGTTCGATATAAAAACGGTTAGGGAATAAATCCGCCCAAGCTTGGGCGAGCTGTTTAGCAGTTGCGGTATTACCTTGTAAAAGCGCTTGGCCTACATCGCCCATCATTGCGCTAGACAGCATAATCAAGCCTTCAGAACCAGCTTCAACTAACCATTCACGCTTGATTTCAGGTCTGCCACGATATTGATTTTCAAGATAAGCGCGGCTAATCAGCGCACAAAGTTTGGTGTACCCAGCTAATGTTTGGCAAAGCAACATCACGCGATACGGCTGGTCGCGATTAATCGTATTCTCAAGCCAAAGGTCACAGCCCAAAAGCGGCTTAACGCCATTGTCGCGCGCCTCTTTATAAAACTTAATTGCGCCAAATAAATTGCTTAAATCGGTCAGCGCCAAAGCTGGCATTTGGTCTTTAACGGCATGCGCAACGTAATCACCAATGCGCACCGTGCCGTCCACAATGGAATACTCACTGTGGCAACGCAAATGAACAAAAGATGGCTGAGATAAATTGACTGACATATCGTTGAATTTTACCTGATTGGAGTACCTATGTCGCATGGTAATCAGAGGCAAAACTCAAGATTTTTGCTAGCCTATTGACTTCAAAAGGAATGATTTTTTACAGCAAGGGAAAATAAAAATACTGGTGCGAAAGGAGAGACTCGAACTCTCACGCCTTGCGGCGCTGGAACCTAAATCCAGTGCGTCTACCAATTCCGCCACTCTCGCAGGTAGTCATGAAAGCAATACTTCATGATGTTGTCAGGGCATGAACCCCAACGAGGCGTGCATTATATCTCAGCAAATTGCCGAAAACCATTAAAATTTGAAATGTCTATGTAAAAGCTTGAGATTGAGCGAAAATCAAACAAGTACAACTGAAGCCTAGGACAATATATGCCACACACTATCAATCAAGAAGAAATCAATATGCTACGCGCAGAGCTGGAAATGCTCATGAAAGAGCGCCAAACACTGCTTAAAGTAACGGGCATCGCCGCTGGCTTAGTGGCTGAACTAGATAGCCACAATTTACCAAGCGGCACTGAAGAAGCAGCGGAGCTTTTAGCGGCTAGCATTAATGCGCTATCTGAAGAAACCCTAAAAGATGCGCTGAATGCTGTGCATGCTGAAATAGCAAGCTAGGCATATCCCAATTAACCCTAAAATTGCCTAAGTACCGCATGGGATGTAATATCGCTAGGCACAAAAATAAAAATTGAGTTAAGAGATTTAAGTTTGAAACTAAAAGCATCCATTCACATTGCAAGCATTGTTAGCCTGACTTTATTGGTCAGCGCTTGTGGTTTCCAATCTTATTTACCTAAGCCAATTGAACCTGCAAAAATAGCTAATAAGCTAGAACAGCGATCTGTTTCAGATGCAGATTTTCAAACGTTTTTAGCCGCACAAGATTACCCAAAGAATCAGTTGCCCATTTCATCTTGGGGCGAGAATGAGCTAAGTTTAAGTGCCCTCTTTTTCCATCCAGATTTAAACGTAGCCAGAGCCCAATGGCGTGCTGCACAGGCAGCACAAATCACAGCAGCGCAACGCCCTGAAATTGGGATTAATGGAAGTGCAGATAACCATAGCCAAGCAACAGACAAGTCTCCATGGACTTACCAATTAGGCATCGACATTCCTATTGTCACTGCTGGCAAACGTGAAGCACAAATTGCTCAAGCAGCAGGCTTAAGTGAAGTCGCACGCATTGGAATCGCACAAACGGCGTGGCAAGTGCATAGCCGCGTCGCTAAGAGTTTGTTGGACTATCAATACTCAGTTGCACAATCTGCAATACTCAAAAAAGAAGTGTCACTAAGAACCGCAATTGCCGACATGCTGATGAAGCGCTTAGATGCTGGCATGGCATCGAATATCGAAGTGAGTAATGCACGCATCGCGCTACAAAAAGCCGAGCAAGCCTACATGGCAGAATCTGGCCGTATTGGGGCATTGGGTGCAGCACTAGCAAATGATGCCGGTCTTAGCCTAAACGTATTTAGCCAACTTAAAGTGCAATCTTTTACTCAAGCTGAGCCAGTCAGCTTGAGTAACTTGCAATATGAAGCCCTGCTTAACCGCTTAGACATTCGAGCTTCACTAGCTCGCTACGAAGCCGCGGAAGCTAAATTACGTTTAGAAATTGCCAAACAATACCCTGATCTTACTTTGTCCCCCGCTAAGACCTTAGATCAAGGTGACAAAATCTGGTCTTTAGGCTTTTCTAGCTTACTCACGCTAATCAACAAAAATCGCGGCAGGATTGCAGAAGCCACTGCACTTCGCGAAGTTGAAGTAGCCCAATTTGAGGCACTGCAAGCCAAAGTGATTGGCGACCTCAATCAAGCAAAGACTGCCTACCAAGCGGCGCTTGAAGCGAATGCCAAAGCGCAAATCGTGCTTGCCAGCCAACAAAAGCGTACCGAGCAAACTGAACACCAATTTAGTGCGGGTTTTGCAGATAGATTAGAACTAAGCACAACACAGTTAGAAAACATTATTGCTGAACAAAGCACGCTAAGCACGTCCTACCAAACGCAAATCACAAAATTGAACCTTGAAGATGTATTGCAACGCCCTTTAGATAAGCGCTTAACAATTCCAAGCGATAATGATTTGGCAAGCAACAATGCAAATAGGAATAACTAAATATGAATCGTAAAGTCGCCTTAATTATTGGGCTTCAAGCTTTCTTAATAATCGTCCTCTTTTGGGTGTTGGTGTTCTATGGCAAAGATGAATATGACTCATACAACCAAGCCCAAGAGGAAGAAGTTGCGACGCCAAATCGCGTGAACCAAGTAAAAGGTGCGACGGTAGTAACTTTGAGCAAAGATGGGCAAAAGCAAAGTGACATCAAGATTGTTACCTTAGCTGGCAGCCAACATCAAAAAACACTTAATACCTTAGGAAACGTCATCAGTATTGATACGCTGATAGAGCTTCGTACGCGCTATCTAAACGCAAAAGCCAATGCCAATATTGCTCGCGCTTCACTTGCCAATAGCAAGCAAGATTATCAACGCATGCAAGCACTCAACAAGGATGACAGAAACGTTTCTGACCATGTGATGCTCGCCGCGCAAGCTGCGTTCAAGTCTGACCAAGCCAAAGTGCAAGCCGCCGAAACTGAAGCGAGCAATCTCAATGACACCATGCGTCAAACTTGGGGAGAAACCCTCGCTAATGAAGCCAGCAAAGAGCCTGCAAGCCCCAGCCTGCAATCGCTACTTCAGCACAAAGAAGTGTTATTGCTGATTACTTTACCAGTAGATAGCAATGTCAAAACTGGAGAGACTATTAGCGTCGTGCCAACTGGCGCGGAAACCAAAGCAATTAAAGCAAGACTGGTTGCAGCATCACCCCAGACCGATAGCACCATACAAGGTCGCACTTATTACTTCCGTGCCCCTGCTGAAAATTTACGGGCTGGGATGCGAGTCAGCGTAGAGATGCAAGACGCTGCCAATATCAAAGCAAGTGAAGGCGTTACCGTGCCGGCAAGCGCTGTGGTCTGGTATGCAGGCAAACCTTGGGTTTACAAAAAACAAGGTGAAGAGAGCTTTGTCCGCTTGCCTATTAGCACTGACAACGAAATTAATGGTGGCTGGTTTAACCGTAGCGAGCAACTTACCGCAGGTGACAACCTCGTTGTGAATGGCGCGCAACTCTTACTTTCTGAAGAGTTTAAATACCAAATTAAAAACGAGAATCAGGACTAGTTATCATGATGTCCGCGCTCGTACGTTTCTCTATTCGCTTCAGTGGTGTCATTATTGGCATCGCCAGCCTGATTGTGATTTACGGCATTTACAGCCTCACGCGTAGCAATCTTGATGTATTCCCTGAGTTTTCCCCTACCCAGCTCATTATTCAAACCGAAGCCCCTGGCCTTTCAACAGACCTAGTTGAGTCATTAGTCAGCCAACCGATTGAGCACAGCATTTCTGGCACGGTGGGCATAGAGCTAATGCGCTCGCAGTCGATTCCTGGGCTATCAGTGGTGACGGTGATCTTCAAAGAAGGCACTGACGTTTATCGTAATCGCCAGGTGGTGGCCGAGCGCCTAGCAACACTCGCCAATAGAATGCCAAACGGAATTACACCTAACATCACACCACTTACTTCAGCCGCAAGCACAGTGATGGGCATCGGGATTACTTCAGACACAAAATCACTCATGGAGCTTCGCTCTATGGTGGACTGGACCTTGCGTCCGCATTTGATGTCAGTGCAAGGTGTAGCTGATGTCAACGTATTCGGCGGCGATGTGAAGCAGTATCAAGTGCAGGTCAATCCAGATAAATTGGTGCTCTACAACCTGTCTATGCAACAAGTCATGGATGCGGCAAGCAAAGCAACTGGCGTGCGCGGCGCTGGCTTTATTGAGAACAACAACCAACGCATTGTCATTAACACCGAAGGCCAAGCGCGCACACCAGCCGAGCTCGCCCAAACCACGCTATTACATCGTAATGGCCAAACCGTGAGACTAGGCGATGTCGGCCAAGTGGTTGAAGGCGCAGCGCCTTCCATCAGCGCATCAGCGATTAATGGCAAGTCGGGCATTTATCTTTCTGTGCAAGGTCAGTTAGGGGCTAATACACACGGCGTTACACTAGCCTTAGAAAAAGCCATTGAGCAAATTAAACCATCACTTGAGGCACAGCATATCAAGCTGCACGAAGGTCTATTCCGCCCAGCTAACTTTATTGAAACAGCGATTCAGGGCGTTCGTACCGATATCTTAATCGGCTCGGTGTTAGTTATTACCGTACTCTTTTTATTCTTGTTTAATGCACGTACAGCTTTCATCTCTGCCACTGCAATTCCACTATCATTACTCACCGCCATAGTGGTGATGAGCTACTTTAATATTGGTTTAAATATCATGGTCTTGGGTGGGCTTGCTATTGCTTTAGGTGAGGTTGTGGATGATGCGATTATCGACACCGAAAACATCTTTAGACGACTGCGCGAGAATCGTTTATTAGAGGTGCGCCAACCCATTCACAAAGTAGTATTTAACGCTTCAATGGAGGTGCGTAGCTCAGTCGTTTACGCCACGATAATTGTGGCATTAGTCTTTATGCCGCTCCTCACTTTAACTGGGGTCGCAGGCAAGTTGTTTGCCCCCTTAGGCATTGCTTATATCTCAGCGATTTTGGCATCGCTATTAGTTGCGCTCACGCTCACCCCTGCCCTTTGTTACCTATTGCTAGGCAGAGCGAAACTTAGCGCAGAAGACTCACCGATGATTAGCTATATCAAAGTGCGCTACGTCAACGTCCTACATACCGTTGAACAGCATTATAAAATGACGATCGCCATCACTGTTGCACTGATTGGACTTGGCTTGGGTGTATTACCTCTCTTTAAAAGCCAGTTCATCCCAGCGCTGCACGAAGGTCACTTTATAATGCACATGACCTTAGTACCAGGTAGCTCAGAGCAAGAGTCATTGCGCGTTGGTAAAAAAGTGGCTGCATCATTAAGTGAAATTAAAGGCGTACGGAGTATTGCGCAATGGGTTGGACGCGCACCAAATGCTGCGGATACCTTTGGCACCCATTACAGTGAATTTGAGATTGAAATTGGCACGCTATCAGGTGAGGAACAAAACCGTATCCTGAATGAAATCCGTGAGCATTTATCAGGCATCGATGATGAAAATGTTGATAAAGATGCTGACGGCCCCACGCCACCAGGCTTTGTTGGCGTTAACTTTGCCATCAACACCTTCCTCACAGAACGCATCGAAGAAACCATTTCAGGTTACGCCGCTTCGCAAGTGATTAATATTTATGGCCATGATTTAGATGCGCTAGACCGAGATGCGCAAGCAGTTGCTGGCGTGGTCGCTGGCATGCCAGGCGCTGAAGATGTGCTTGTCCAATCGCCTCCTGGCACACCGCAAATCTCCATTCGCTTGCGCCAAGAAAAGCTATTGCAATGGGGCTTACAGCCTACCGATGTGTTAGACACCATACGTGCATCTTACGAAAGCGTGCCTGTTGCACAAGTGTATGAAGGTAGCCGCGTCGTTGGCGTCAGCGTTTTGCTAGATGCAGCCTCACGCAATAATATTGGCCAAATCAGCAAACTGCCTATCATCAACAACGAAGGCAAACTCATTAAGCTCGGCGATATTGCCGATATTACACAAGAAAACGGTCGCTCAAAAATCCTACACTCAGGCGCAAAACGAATTCAAACCGTCACCGCAAACGTGAATGGTCGGGATGTACAAAGCTTTACGGATGAGCTAAAAATCAAACTGCAAAAAGAAGTACATCTATCTCAAGGCAACTATTTAGCCTTTACAGGTGAAGCTGAAGCGCAAGCCAAATCACGTGAAGACCTCATTGTGCACTCGCTTCTTGCGACAGTTGGCATCTTCTTGATGCTCTATATCGCATTTGGCAGATTGCGTAATCTGTTACTGACATTTGCCAACCTCCCCTTTGCGCTCATCGGCGGGGTATTTGCCGTGATGCTCACAGGCGGCTGGATTTCACTTGGCTCCCTAGTTGGCTTTGTCACGCTCTTTGGCATTACCCTTCGCAACTCGATTATGTTGGTTTCACACTACCAGCACCTAATTGATGAAGAAGGCATGATTTGGGGATTAGAAACAGCCATCCAAGGGGCATCAGAACGCCTACCTTCCATCTTGATGACAGCGCTGGTAACCGCGCTAGGCTTACTTCCTCTCGCCGCAGGTAGCGGCCAACCAGGCCGTGAGATTGAAGGTCCAATGGCAACCATCATTGTGGGCGGTTTAATAACTTCGACAATTTTAAACTTGCTGATTTTGCCAACGATTATGTTGCACTTCGGTAAATTCGAAAAACACGAACAACATTAAGTCATCAACTGCGTCCACAAAGCCCTGACTGGCTCAACTAATTCAGCAACCTCAGCCATCGCCACTTGTGCTTTGCTGTGACCTTGTAATCGCAGTGCGTGTTGTTTCTTACGGAGTTCCCGATAAGCATTCGCCACCGCCTCGGCCTGCTCGTTTTCTATTACACCCAAACCCGCAAACTTAGCGAGCAAGGCGATATTGCCAATATTCTCAGCGACCTCAGGATGTTGATGCGCGTTTGCCAGCACTAAATATTGCACCATAAACTCCACGTCAATAATGCCGCCTAGGCTTTGTTTCAGGTCAAACAAGTCTGTTGGAATGACATGCCCGGCGCGCATCTTTTGCCTCATCTCAACCACTTCTTGTTTAAGCGAATTCGCATCGCGCTGCTGCGTGAGCACATCAAAGCGTATATGCTCAAAAGCTTTGCCTATCTCCACATCACCAGCGCTAAATCTCGCCCGTGTAATGGCTTGATGCTCCCACACCCATGCTTTGTGCTGTTGATAATCCCTAAACGCTTCTACGGTACTCACTAGTAAGCCGCTAGCGCCATCTGGACGGAGTTGCATGTCAGTTTCGTAAAGCATACCTGCTGAAGTTAGGCTATTAAGCCAATTGTTAATGCGTTGACCAAAGCGTGCGTAAATTTGTCCTGCGTCTGGCGCATCATCGTCGTAGAGGAAAATAATGTCTAAATCGGAGGCGTAGCCTATCTCTTTGCCGCCCAATTTACCGTAACCAATCACCGTAAATTTCGGCACATCGCGATGCTTGCCTTTGAGCGTAGGCCAAACGATTTCAAGTGTGACTTGCAAAATTAAATTCGCAAGCTCACTCAAATAATCTGAAAGCGTTTCAAGTGGCAACTCACCCGCCACATCTTTGGCCGCAAAGCGAAACACGGCGGCATTTTTAAAGTGTCGCATCACATCCATTTGCCGCTCAACATCGCCCTCCACTTCTGCCAACCTTTGCTTTAAATCCTCACGCATCAGCGCAAAATCAGGCACTGCGTATAAATGCTGAGTATCTAATAACTCGTCTAATAAAATAGGATGTTGAGATAAGTATTGTGCAAGGCAAGGACTTGCAGAGGTCAATCGACTCACCAAATTTAAAGCGGCAGGGTATTCTGCAAGCAAAGCCAAATAACTGGCACGACGGCAAATGCTCTCGAGCAAATCAGAGACGCGTAGCAAGGCCGTATCGGGCTCTTGTTCTTTAGCCGCCAACTTAATCACTAGCGGCATGAGCTGATCAAATCGCTGACGACTTAACTCTGGCAATTGTTTATATTTTGCGCCATGGGCTAAGCCACGCAAGCGCATCAGCGTTTGGTTGGCATCCAAAAAGCCTAAAGACTTAATGCGGGCAATTGCTTCATCGTCAGCAATTGTGGCCTGCCAAATCTCCGTCACACTTGCATCCTCAACCTGCTGGCCTTTGGGGTCGCTAAACACCTCGCTAAAATGCTTATCCACTATTTGGCGATGCACCTCTATCTTGGCATACAATGCATCCCAACTTTCGCAATTCATGGCTAAAGCAAGCCGCGCCTTACCCTCGTCATTGGTTGGTAGAGTCTGTGTTTGCTGGTCTTCAGCGTATTGCAGCCTATGTTCCAAATCACGCAAAAACACATAAGCCGCGCTTAACTCTTCTACGGTTTGATCTAGCAATAAATGCTTTTCACGCAACAAGGCAAGCACACTAAGCGTTGGCCTAATCTGCAAACTCACATCTTGACCACCGCGTATCAACTGAAAGACTTGGGCGATAAACTCAATTTCACGAATGCCACCACGACCTAACTTGATGTTGTCATGCATATCGCGCTTATTCACATCTCGCTGGATTTGCACTTTCAAATCGCGCATAGAAGCAAACGCACCGTAATCTAAATACTTACGAAATACAAAAGGACGCAATAAATCAGCTATCACCTTTGCGGGACCAGCAATCACTCGACCTTTAATCCACGCATAGCGCTCCCACTCACGCCCTTGGTTTTGGTAATACTCTTCCAGCATCGCCAAACTGCAAGCCAATGGGCCTTCTGAACCATAAGGGCGCAAACGCATATCCACGCGAAACACAAAACCGTCTTCAGTAATTTCATCAATCGCCGCGATGAGTTTCTTTGCAACACGGGTGAAGAACTCATGATTGCTTAATGTTTGCTTTCCCAGCTCTGCTCCCAAAGCCGCAGCATTAGTTTCGCCGTCTTCTTCAAAGGCAAAAATCAAATCGATATCGGATGACACATTGAGTTCATAACCACCCAGCTTGCCCATCCCAATGACGACTAAAGACTGCGGCTTGCCGCTCTCACCTATCGGCTCACCATAAATAGCTTTAAGCCAAGCTTCAATATGTTTCAAAGCAACATTAACCGTCACTTCAGCTAAATCACTCATCGCTTGCATGACTTCAGCAAGGCCTGACAAGCCATTTAAGTCGCGCACGATTGTTCGCAACATCACACGCTGACGAAGCTTACGCAAAGCGCGTTTTAAGCTTGCTTCATCATTAATAGCTTGTGCATTTAAGAAGGCTTGCATCTCATCTCGGCTAAACGCCAAACAGAGGTTATCCATCAAGCCTGGCAACAAAGCTGCATCGCCAGTGAGTAATCGACTCACAAAGGGACTGCACGAAATGGCATGCTGAATATGCACCTGCTCAGATGTTGATTCGAAATGCGAAACAGTTGTCATGAAGTTTAAAAACCCTTAAATCCAAAAGTGATGGCGTAAAAAGTGCCGTTAAAAATGCGCTGAACTGGCTAGAAATAGGCCTTGAAAATGTTATTATCACTCTTATAAGTTGTAAATTAATCATATAAAAATAATTAAAGTTATATCAGGGGAAATGCAATGTCATCAATCGAGTCCGTGCTCACCGAAAACCGCGTATTTGCGCCCATTCCTGCGTTCAAACAAAATGCAACCGTTTCTGGATTGGCGGCTTACCAAGCCTTATGCAAGCAAGCTGAGCAAGATTACACAGGCTTTTGGGGCAATTTAGCACGTACCGAACTGGACTGGCACAAACCCTTCACACAAATTTTAGATGAAAGTAAGGCGCCTTTTTACCGCTGGTTTCATGATGGCGAACTAAACGCTTCTTACAACTGCATCGACCGCCACCTTGCGACTAAAGGCGACAAAACTGCGATTATTTTTGAAGCAGATGACGGCTCAGTCACCAAACTTAACTACAAACAACTACACCATCGCGTTTGCCGTTTTGCAAACGTGCTTAAAGGCGAAGGCATCACTTTAGGCGACCGCGTGATTATTTACTTGCCAATGGGCATTGAAGCGGTCATCGCCATGCAAGCCTGTGCCCGTATTGGCGCCATCCACTCAGTCGTATTTGGCGGCTTCTCATCTAAAAGCCTGCACGAACGTATTACCGACGTTGGCGCTAAATTAGTCATCACCGCTGATGCTGGCATGCGCGGTGGCAAAGCCGTTGTCCTTAAAACGGCTGTCGATGAAGCCTTAGCTTTAGGTGGCTGTGCAGCCGTTACAAAAGTCATCGTGTGCCAACGTACGAAATCAGAAGTTGCTTGGACAGAAGGCCGTGACCTTTGGTGGCACGAGCTGGAAAGTGCCGCTTCGGACGTTTGCGAACCAACTTGGGTAAACGCAGAACATCCGCTATTTATCCTTTACACCTCAGGCTCAACAGGCACACCAAAGGGTGTACAGCATTCTACAGGCGGCTATTTGCTTGGCGCCTTGATGAGTATCAAATGGGTGTTCGATTACAAAGACAGCGACGTATTTTGGTGTACTGCAGATGTGGGCTGGATTACTGGCCACAGCTATGTCGCCTACGGCCCTTTATCATTAGGCGCGACACAAGTCATCTTTGAAGGCATCCCCACTTACCCAGATGCTGGTCGCTTCTGGCAAATGATAGAGAAACACAAAGTCAGCGTGTTTTACACAGCGCCAACAGCAATTCGCTCACTCATTAAGTTAGGTGGCGACTTACCTAAACAATACGATTTATCAAGCTTAAGACTGCTTGGCACCGTAGGCGAACCAATCAATCCAGAAGCTTGGATGTGGTATCACACCGTGGTCGGCAATGAGCGTTGCCCGATTGTGGATACTTGGTGGCAAACAGAAACCGGCGCGCACATGCTAGCGCCGCTTCCTGGCGCTATTGATGCTAAGCCTGGCTCATGCACCATGCCTCTGCCTGGCATTATGATGGATATCGTGCACGAAGACGGCGCACACATTGAAGGCACTGGCGGCGGCTTGCTTGTTGCTAAAAAACCTTGGCCTTCGATGATACGTAACATCTGGGGCAATCCTGAACGCTTTAAGAAATCTTATTTCCCAGAAGAGCTTCATGGCCTCTATCTCGCCGGTGACTCAGCGCACCGCGATGCTGATGGCTACTACTGGATTATGGGGCGTATTGATGATGTGCTTAACGTATCAGGCCATCGACTTGGCACGATGGAAATTGAGTCTGCTTTAGTCGCCAATCCATTAGTTGCAGAAGCCGCGATTGTGGGCAAGCCCCATGAAATTAAAGGTGAGTCTATCGTCGCTTATGTCGTGCTAAAAGACGTCCGTCCTGAAGGCGAAGCAGCTAAAAAGATTGTGGCTGAACTCCGCGACTGGGTAGGCAAAGAGATTGGCCCAATTGCTAAGCCAGATGAAATCCGTTTTGGTGACAACCTACCAAAAACACGTTCAGGCAAAATCATGCGCCGTTTATTGCGTAGCTTGGCGAGAGGCGAAGAAATAACCTCCGACATCTCAACGCTCGATAACCCAGCTATTTTGGAACAACTTAAACAGCCTATCGTTTAGGCTATTCAGACAAACCCAGCTTTGCCTTCGGATTAAGCGCTATTTCGGATAGAATAGCGCTTTTTTCGCATCTAGATTTTGGCCATGTCATCCTTACCAGAAGAAATTACCCGCCGTCGCACCTTTGCCATCATTTCGCATCCTGATGCGGGTAAAACGACGCTGACCGAAAAACTATTATGGTTCGGTGGCGCGATTCAAGTCGCAGGCGAAGTGCGTGGGCGTAAAGCCGCGCGCCATGCGACTTCTGACTGGATGGAACTAGAAAAGCAACGTGGCATTTCGGTCACTTCATCGGTAATGCAGTTCCCATACCGCGAACACATGATTAATTTGCTGGATACCCCAGGCCATGATGACTTCTCGGAAGATACTTACCGCACATTAACGGCTGTGGATTCTGCGGTCATGGTGATTGACTCAGTGAACGGTGTTGAGGCGCAAACCATCAAGCTACTCAATGTCTGCCGTATGCGCGACACGCCTATTATTACCTTCATCAACAAACTAGACCGCGAAAGCCGTCCACCGATTGAGCTGTTAGATGAAATCGAATCTACATTGGGCATGGAATGCGCGCCAATGACGTGGCCGATTGGCATGGGCAAAGGATTCCGCGGCGTCTATCACTTATACAATGACGTGGTTTCATTCTTTGATCCACGTGCTGAAAAAGGCACATCCGAGGTGATTGAGGGCTTGGATAATCCGCGCCTAGATGAGTTACTTGGTCGCCAAGCAGAAGAGCTGCGCGTTGACATTGAGCTAGTCCGCGGCGCATCAAACACCTTTAATAAAGAGCGCTATTTAAGCGGCAAACAAACCCCTGTGTTTTTTGGCTCAGGGATTAACAACTTTGGCGTGCAATCTCTATTAGATGCTGTGGTTGAGCTCTCCCCTGCGCCATTAGCACGTAAAACAGCGTCACGTGAAGTAGCGCCCGATGAAGCGAAATTTTCTGGTTTCGTGTTCAAGATTCAAGCCAATATGGATCCTAAGCATCGTGACCGTATTGCATTCTTGCGTGTATGTTCAGGTCGCTTTGAACGTGGCATGAAAATCAAACAAGTCGCGACTGGCAAACAAATCTCGGTCAACAACGCCATTACCTTTATGGCGCAAGATCGTACTACGATGGACGAAGCATACTCAGGTGACATTATCGGTATTCCAAACCACGGCACAATCAAACTCGGCGACACTTTCACTGAAAGTGAAAACTTGAAATTCATTGGCATCCCTTCTTTTGCGCCTGAATTTTTTCGCCGCGCACGTATTAAAAACCCGATGAAGATGAAGCAGTTACAAATTGGCCTCAAGCAATTATCGGAAGAAGGTGCAGCCCAATTATTCCGCCCCCTGTTATCTAATGACTTGATTTTGGGTGCTGTCGGTATCTTGCAATTTGATGTCGTGGCACATCGCCTCGAGCACGAATACGGCGTTGACATGATATTTGAGCCTTACGACTGCCATACTGCGCGCTGGCTAAAAGGCAGCGACGCTGATCTAAAAGCCATCGCTGATAAATACGGCTTTAACGTAGGACTCGATAGCGCGGATGATTATGTCTATCTCGCGCCAAATCGCGTGAACTTACAAATGGCACAAGAACGTTACCCAGAGATTGAATTTAAAGAAACGCGCGAGATTGCCTAAGCCAGTTATCAAAATTGACTGTCCCTGCGGTAGCGGCGCGCCTTATCAAGATTGTTGCGAGCCTTATCATCTGAGTACTGACGCACCTAATGCTGAAAAGCTGATGCGCTCTCGCTACAGCGCTTATGTGTTGGGTTTGGAAGAATACTTACTCAATACTTGGCACCCGAACACTAGGCCGAAATACCTCAACCTCGCCAACGACCGCACCAAATGGCTAGGGCTTGAGGTTAGGCGATTTGAGCCTAATGATGACCAAGCCATCGTCGAGTTTATCGCCCGCTACAAAGATAACGGGAAAGCCGAGAAATTACATGAAATCAGCCAATTCAGACGCATTGCAAGGCGTTGGTATTACGTGGATGGTGAGTTTCAAGAGTAAGTAAAAAAAATTGTTAAGCAAATGCCTCACACAACATACTTAAGAAAGCGCCTAGCACTGGAATCAGCTCTTCTTTCTCAAACGGCGCCGCATCATCAGTGCCGGCAACCAAGAACGCAATCACGGCTTTATCAAAATCTTCACGGAAGTGCGTCCAATGCTCAGCATCCGCATCCCCAATCAAATGGAATTTACGCATGCCAGATTCAACAATGTCCGCCAATTCTTCGTTCGTCAGTTCTGCAAAAAGGGATTTAGCAATCACGATTTGATCTTGTTCTAAATCGGCCACCACATCTTCAGCACCTAGCGGCAACACCAAATAAGCGTAAACCATCAAAGCAAATGCTTGGTAAACGCTGAGCATATCAAAGTTGTCATAACGCTCATCGGCTGGCGAACGCGATGCCTCTTTAATCGATTTGGCAGTGATGTAACACGCCAAATAGCTAGCCGCTTTGACTGGATCGTAATCCTCCAAATTACTACTTAGCGGAGGGTCTTGTTCAGTACGCCCTTCCGCCAAACAAAGGGCGTGTAGCAGGCTTAAGTTTTTTGAATATTGGTTTTTTTCTGCCATTTTCATTTCTCTATCTTAATTTAAGTGTTCTTATTGAATCGCAGGCAAGGCCTCAAGCATTTCTTGCAGCTCCAGCCAGCGCATCTCCGCTGTTTCTAATTGCTGAACCAGCTCAGCTTGGCGTTTGAGCAAGTCTTGCAAAATGCTTTTATCGCTCTGGGTGTATAAATCAGGGTCGGCAAGCTTATTATCCAAAGCGGTTTTATCTTGCTCCCACTTTGCCATATTAGCTTCGATCTGTTCAGTTTCTTTCAGTAGTGGACGACGCTCAGCGATACGCGCTTGCCTGTCGGCTTTACTTTGCGCGCGTTCTACTTTGTTTGATGAAGCTGGCACATCCTTACTTGCTTCTATGTTTTGCTTATCGGCGAGCTTTTGGGCATTGAGCCAATCTTTGTAGTCATCCAAGTCGCCGTCAAACACTTCGGCTTTGCCGTGTGCAACCAACATAAACTTGTCGCAAGTGGCTCTAAGCATGGCTCTATCATGTGAAACAATCACCACGCCGCCTTGATACTCTTGCAAGGCAACCGTGAGCGCATGGCGCATTTCCAAGTCCAAATGGTTGGTCGGCTCATCCAGCAATAGTAAATTCGGACGTGTCCAAATTAGCAAAGCCAATGCCAAGCGAGATTTCTCACCACCCGAGAACGGCCCACATGGCGAGCTTGCCATATCACCCTTAAAATCAAAACCGCCCAAATAATTGCGATGCTCTTGTTCGCGGGTTTCAGGGTCTAGCTTTTGCATATGCTCAAGCGGTGATTCATCAAGACGCAATTGCTCAAGCTGATGCTGGGCAAAATATCCGATTTTCAAGTCTTTGCCCTCTACCCGCTTGCCGGACTTCATGGCAAGTTCGCTAGCGAGTAGCTTAATCAATGTTGACTTGCCAGCGCCATTACGCCCTAGCAAGCCAAGTCGCTCGCCTGGACGCAAAGCCAACTCTATTTTGCTAAGAATGGTGGTATCACCGTACCCCACACTCACGTCGTCGAGCACCAGCAATGGGTCTGGCACGTTCTGCATTTCTCTAAAGCTAAAATCAAACGGCGTATCAATATGCGCAGCTGAAATCATTTCCATGCGCTCAAGGGCTTTAATGCGGCTCTGCGCTTGGCGAGCTTTAGTGGCTTTAGCGCGGAAGCGTTCAATATAGCTTTGCAAATGTGCCATATTGCGTTGTTGACGCTCATACATGGACTGTTGCTGGGCAAGGCGTTCGGCACGTTGACGCTCGAAGTCGGAATAGCCACCTTTGTAGAGGGTGAGGCGTTGCTGTTCAATGTGCGCAATGTGATTCACAATCGCGTCTAAGAAATCTCGGTCATGCGAAATGAGTACCAAAGTGCCTCGGTAGTCCTTAAGCCAGGTTTCCAGCCAAATCACCGCATCTAAATCCAGATGGTTAGTCGGTTCATCTAGCAAGAGTAAATCAGAACGACACATCAAAGCTCGCGCCAAATTAAGTCTTACTCGCCAACCACCTGAAAAGTCGGAAACTGGGCGACTTAAATCGGCATTTTTAAATCCTAAACCATCTAATAGCTCAGCCGCTCTTGCACGCGCTGAATAACCGCCAATTTCACTAAAGCGTGCATGTAACTCGCCTATTTTCTCGCCTTCATGTTTGGCTTCCGCTTCAACCAAAGCGCTCTCAATGGCACGCAATTCAACGTCACCATCAAGAGTAAATTCTATGGCTTCTTGGGATAACGCTGGCGTTTCTTGGGCTACGTGGGCAATGACCCAATTAGGCGGCATTTCTAAATCGCCATGTTCAGGATGTAACTCACCGCGCAACATTGCAAATAAGCTTGATTTACCCGCACCGTTTGCGCCAGTCAAACCCACCTTATGGCCTGGATGAAGCTGAAAAGATGCGCCCTCAATCAGCACTTTGACGCCGCGCGTTAACGTGAGATTTTTAAATTGAATCAAACTTGCCTTTCTCTTTAACGTGGATCTTTAAGCCTCACGTCAGCCAACTTTTAACAAAGGCGTTATTCTAAAGCAAGTACGGTCATATCATCAGTTGTTTATACAATAAGTAACAGTTAGAACACCTTGCATATAGTAGAATAAACACCATGAATAATAAAACTAGCAACTTGAATGGCTAGCTCATTATTCAAAAACAATTAAAATGTAAATCAATGATAAAAAAATCGCTTATTTGGGCATATCGAGTCGCATATACTGCACTAGGAACATTTGTTTTCTTGGGCTTGTTATCGATCATCGGATTACGGTACTTTGTCCTTCCCCACATTGATGATTACAAGCCAAAAATCGTTCAGGGCTTATCTCAAATTCTTGGCCAAAAAGTCACTATCGGTAACATCTATGCCAATTGGGACAATTTAAACCCTCACCTCTCTGTTTTTAACGTCGATATTTACGACAAAGAAAATCGGATTGCACTCAGCTTACAACATATTGAGGGTAGCCTATCCTGGACAAGCATCCCACTACTTGAGCCACGCCTCGCGTCTTTTTCGATCTACCAACCCGAACTCACGATTCGCCGAGAAAAAGACGGTACGATTTACGTGGCCGGGGTGTCGATGAGCGGACCATCCAAACCTGAATTCCCTAACTGGCTATTGCGTCAAGCTCAAGTAAACGTCATTGATGCCAATATCATTTGGCAGGACGACCTACGCGGTGCCCCAGCTTTGAATTTAGATAAACTAAATCTAGCCCTCGAAAACCCGGCATGGGACAGGCTACGTGGCCATCATAACTTTAGCCTACGCGCCACCCCTTCAGCCGCAACCTCAAAACCGATCGACATTCGTGGCAGGGTATTTGGCAGAGACGTCAGTCAAATTGAGTCATGGCATGGTAGTGTTTATGCAAAAGCTGACGGCACAGACATCGCAGCTTGGCGCAACTGGCTAGACTACCCATTCGACTTGCGCGAAGGCCATGGCGCCGCGCAATTCTGGGTGGATTTTGCAGACAGTCAAGTAGAGAGCTTCACGGCTGACGTTGCCTTAGACAAGGTAGTGACAAGACTGCCCTACAGCGACGTAGAAAATAGCTTCAATCGTATTGCTGGGCGATTGAAATGGACACGTCAAGAAGATGGCCAGGAAATCCAAGGCGAAGGCATCAAGGTGGTCACCTCTGACGATTTAAATATGCGCAGCGGAAAATTTTCGATCCGAGAACGTAAAATCAAGCAAGAGGAGTGGCTAGAAGGCAAGGTATTGCTTGATGAAATCCAACTTGAAACGCTTGGGAAGCTCAGCCCTTATTTCACCCTACCAAGTACATTTGAAACTACGTTAAAACAAACTAATCCTGTCGGCAAATTAACCAACCTTGAGCTTACCTGGAAGAGCAAGGGCAACGCCCTGCCCCAATATGCAATCCACGCAGACTTCTCAGGCTTGGGAATGAACCCATACAAGGGACTATCTATCCCTGGCTTTAATAACCTAACAGGCAAACTTGATGCCGACCAGGATCTGGGCAAGCTCGCCCTTAATACTCAAGCTGCAACACTCAACTTTGAAGACGTTTTGCGCTGGCCCATCCCAGCAGACGAGCTCACCGGACAGATTAACTGGAAACATAAACATAAAACCCTAGACATTGAAGTCAAAGACCTTGTCATCAAGAATCCACATTTAATAGCAGAGTTTAATGGTCAGATCTCTTCTGACGGCACAAGCCATGTTGTAGACCTCAGCGGCAGCGCATCGCATGTTGACCTTAAGAACGGCCGATTCTATTACCCGATCCATGCCATTGGTCAAGACACCATTGCATGGCTAGATAAATCGATTCTCTCTGGGAATGCTGAAAATGTGAATTTTAAAATGAAGGGCAACTTGAACGACTACCCATTTGCTGATAACAAAAAGGGGCTGTTCAAAGTCACTGGTGACGTCAAAGATTTAGCAGTAGATTACACCGAAGGCTGGCCAAAAATTGAAGGGGTTAAGCTTGATTTGCTTTTCGAAGGAAAACGCATGGAGCTCCGGGCGAGCGGCGGCCATTTCTTTGGGACTGAAATTAAAAACACAAAACTGACCATCCCAGACCTGATTGTCGATAACACATTGCTTGATATCACCGGCGAGGCACAAGGGCCTATTGCCGAAGCGATTAGGTTTATCAACAACAGCCCAGTAGAAAAAATGGCAAATGGTTTCACAAAGAACCTTAAAACATCTGGTAACGGCAAGCTAAGCCT
The DNA here is from genome assembly GCA_046047035.1 of Pseudomonadota bacterium. Classification (GTDB taxonomy): domain Bacteria; phylum Pseudomonadota; class Gammaproteobacteria; order Burkholderiales; family Methylophilaceae; genus Methylopumilus_A. The sequence goes on along the minus strand of JBJOIS010000006.1, from coordinate 26,755 downwards.
AGCCTTACATATCCCCCTCATGAACAGCAGCGCTACCAAAGTAAAGGGATCTTATGCAATTGAAAATGGGAGCATGCTGGCGGACAGCATCCCTGAGATCACAAAGATCAATGGGATTGCAGAGTTCACTGAGTCTTCCGTTAACGCTAATAACATCAACAGCTGGATCTACGGTGCGCCGGCACAATTTAGCGTCGCCACCGATAAAAATAAAATCATCCAAATTGCCGCAAACGGCCATTTAACAGATCTCGGCCTAAGAAAAGCTTTTGCTAACCTCGTGCCTAACTCCATCAGCGGCGGCGCTGATTGGTCTGCCAAGGCCCAAGTGAGCAACAATCAGTCCGAAGTCACGATCCGCAGCAACTTGGTTGGCTTAAGCTCTAACCTCCCGGCTCCTTTTGCTAAAAAACCTCAAGAAGCCATGCCGCTCTTAATCGAGAAGAAACCGAGTAGCGAAACACAAGACACCGTCAAATTCACGCTGGGGAACAACATCAATGCAAAGCTTGTGCGCACCTCACAAAACGGGCTCACAACCATTGATCGCGGCGACATTGGGATCAACGTTGAGCCGCAGCTACCTAATCATAAAGGCCTGTCACTGCATGCTAAGTTTGAAGAGTTAGATTTGGATGACTGGTTAGATCAGTTCGATAAGTCTACTGGCAATGGACAGACGAACAGCATCGCGATAGACAACATCGATTTATCCGTAGGTCGCTTTGATATTTTTGACCACCGAATCAACGCACTCAAGCTCAATGCCAGAGCCGCAGACAATGCCTGGATCATGAACCTTAGAAGTAGTGAGATCACTGGTGACATGAAGTGGGTCAGAGACGGTAACGGCAAAATGATCGCTAACCTTTCTTCGCTCACCATCCCAGGACTTAAACCCGATGCAATAAAAGCGAACAATGGCGCAGTAAAACAACTCACCTTCAAGTACCCAGCGCTGGACATTACCGCTGACAACTTTGAGATCGGCAAGAAAAAGCTGGGGCGTTTGGAGCTGGAAGCGCAAGAACAATCTGGTAACTGGGGGATCGATAAACTCAAGCTCACTACACCCGACGGCGTGATCAATGCCAATGGTGAGTGGCGCAACTGGAAGCGCAACCCCAACACCAAGTTACGATTTGATTGGCAGATGAATGACGTAGGTAAAGCGCTGAATCGACTCAATTACGGCGACATCATTAAAGGCGGCTCTGCCGAAGTCACAGGCCAACTTAGATGGGCTGGCAGTCCGCATGAGTTCGACGTTGCGAACTTATCAGGGAGCCTCCATGTGGATGCCAAGAAGGGTCAAATCTTACAAGTCGAGCCTGGCGTGGGTCGTTTATTTAGCGTGCTCAGTCTTCAGAACTTACCAAGACGATTAACACTAGACTTTAAAGATTTATTCAGCAGCGGCTTTACGTTCGACAAGATTAACGCTGACGTCAATATTGAACGCGGCATCATGTATAGCGACAACTTTAAAATGGATGGTCCAACCGCGAAAGTGGAAATTAAAGGTGAAGTGGACATCAATAAAGAGACACAGCATCTCTACGTGAAGGCCAAGCCTTATATCAGCGATACGCTTTCATTAGCCGCATTTGCCGGCGGACCTGCAGTGGGTGCCGCAGCTTATATCGCACAAAAAATCTTAAAAGACCCGCTAAACAAAATTGCTGAAACTCAGTATGAAATTGTAGGCACTTGGAGCGATCCGCAAGAAAAGGATAGCAAATCAACGCCGGTAGATAAGAGTTCAGGACCTTTGGGTAAATAGATCTTCAAGTATCTAATTGCTATAAAAGTTTAATTTCATAAATATTTAACATTTACCAAATCAGGTATGATGTTAAGCAATTAGAACTCACCATCTCACTGGAATTACAGCATGGCAATCAAATCACGAAGCAATCACACAAAAGCAACGCCGACTGCCGCCGGGATCGTGAAAGTTGCAGGCATACAGATGGCCTCTGGGCCGAGCGTTGCCGCCAACTTAAGTGAGGCTGAGCGCTTAATTAAAATCGCCGCCGAGCAAGGCGCAAAGTTGATTGTGTTGCCAGAGTACTTTGCAATCATGGGCGTTAAGGATACCGACAAGGTCAAGGTTGCCGAGCAAGAAGGTAGTGGTCAGATTCAGCAATTCTTATCAGCGACCGCAAAAAAACGTGACGTTTGGATTGTGGCAGGCTCAATTCCGATTCAGTCAGAAACCAAGGGCAAGGTTTATAACGCCTGCATGGTTTACGACAACAAGGGTAAGTTGGTGGCACGTTACAACAAGATTCACCTGTTCGGCCTTAACCTCGGCAATGAAAAGTACCATGAGGAATCCACCATTGTTCCAGGCAATCAAGTGGTCACCGTCGATAGCCCTTTTGGCAAAATCGGCTTATCTATATGCTACGACTTGCGCTTCCCGGAGCTTTACCGCGCGATGGGTAACGTTGATTTGATTCTTGTGCCTGCCGCATTTACAGAAACCACTGGCAAAGCCCATTGGGAAACATTGGTGCGCGCTCGCGCCATTGAAAACCTATGCTACGTATTAGCGCCAGCGCAAGGCGGTTACCACGCGTCAGGTCGTGAAACGCATGGAGACAGCATGATTGTTGACCCTTGGGGCGTTGTATTAGACCGTTTACCACGCGGCTCAGGTGTAGTGATTGCCTCGATGAACTTAGACTATCAAGCAAGCTTACGTAAAAGCTTGCCTGCACTCACGCACCGCACTGTATTTAAGTAAAGCTAGATGTTAATGAAACCAGATAACGACACCATCAAACAAGCGAACCATTTCAGCACAGCAACTGAAACGCTACTTGACCCATCCAGCTTAGACGTCCTTGCATTGCAAAGCGTCTTAAACAACATCATGACGCATGAGATTGATTATGCAGACCTGTACTTTCAATACAGCCGCGCTGAAAGTTGGGGACTAGAAGAGGGACAAGTTAAATCCGGCAACTTCAGTATCGACCAAGGCGTTGGCGTTCGTGCAGTCAGTGGTGAAAAAACTGCATTTGCTTATTCAGATGACATTAACTTACCTGCATTACAGCAAGCGGCAAATGCGACAAAAGCTATTGCCGACATGGGTAATGATAGTTTTGAGGCCAACAAGACTGGCGTCATTAACCGTGTTGAAGCGCCACAACTTTATATTCCACAAGACCCGATTGCATCACTTAGCGCCGAAGCTAAAGTAAAGCTACTAGAACGCCTAGAAACCTATGCCCGCAAGATAGATCCGCGCATTTCGCAAGTGACGGCTTCGATTGCTGGCGAGTATGAAGTCATCATGGTGGCACGTCACGACGGCGTCATGGCAGCTGATGTGCGTCCTTTGGTTCGCCTTTCAATTAACGTCATCGCCGAAAGCAATGGTCGCCGAGAACAAGGCTCTGCAGGTGGTGGTGGACGTTTTGATTACGCATACTTTACTGATGCGGTCTTACAAGATTACGCAGAAAAAGCCGTGCACCAAGCTTTAGTTAATCTAGATGCACGCCCTGCCCCAGCTGGAAACATGACCGTCGTGCTTGGCGCAGGCTGGCCTGGCATTTTGTTACACGAAGCGATTGGACACGGCCTAGAGGGTGACTTTAACCGTAAAGGTAGTTCAGCATTCTCAGGAAAAATTGGCCAACGTGTTGCGTCAAAAGGTGTGACTGTTGTTGATGATGGCACGATTAGCAATCGTCGCGGCTCATTAAGCCTAGATGACGAAGGCAACCCAACACAGCGTACGATATTGATTGAAGATGGTATTTTGCGTGGCTACATTCAAGATAGCCTTAATAGTCGATTAATGGGCATGCCGCTGACGGGAAACGCGCGACGTGAGTCTTACGCGCACATCCCCATGCCGCGCATGACCAACACTTACATGCTAAACGGCAATATGCAACCTGAAGAAATTATCAAATCGGTTAAAAAAGGCTTATACGCTGCTAACTTTGGTGGCGGACAAGTGGATATCACCAGCGGTAAGTTTGTATTTAGCGCGGCTGAAGCCTATATGATTGAAGATGGAAAAATCACTTACCCTGTTAAAGGCGCGACCTTAATTGGCAACGGACCTGATGTTTTAACGCGCGTTTCCATGATAGGTAACGACATGCAACTTGATAGCGGCGTTGGCACTTGTGGCAAGGAAGGACAAAGCGTTCCTGTTGGCGTAGGTCAGCCAACCTTAAGAATTGACGGGCTCACCGTCGGAGGAACCGCTTAAAAAAGATTGGGTAGTTTGGCAAAACACGTAAACTGTGTTTTACTTCTGTTTAAGCATTTATCGCAACACAAAATTAACCAAGATATTTCTTTGAAATTGAAGAGGATTGAAAATGGCGACAAACGAAACAACGACTACAGCAAAGAAACCAGTGGCAGCTAAGAAACCTGCTGCTGCGAAAAAACCAGTAGCGAAGAAACCAGCAGTAGCTGCGAAAAAACCTGCAGCGCCAAAAGCTGCGGTAACTAAAAAGCCAGTGGCTGCAAAGAAACCTGCAGCTAAAAAACCAGCAGTAGCTGCGAAAAAACCTGCAGCGCCAAAAGCAGTCGTTGCAAAACCAGTATCAGCAACGCCAGTTGCAGCTGCTGCGCCAGCAAAAGCGCAAAGCCAAGGTCTCTTTGGCGCAATCGGCGCATTCTTCAAAAAGCTACTAGGTTAATCCTTTAAGCTTGTATTAAGGATCTAGCAAAACAATGTTTTGCTAGATCTGGTATTAAACTCGCATACTTCAACCACACTTACCCTGTGTGGGCGTTCTTAAAAGTTTTATCGTTAACTTGAAAGGAAAGAAGATGGCTATCAGCAAAACTGAGAAACCAAGCACCACCAAGACCGCTGCTGCGAAAAAGCCAGCACCAAAAAAAGTAGTCGCTAAGAAAGCGCCTGCTGTCAAAAAAGCAACAACTAAAAAACCTGCAATTAAAAAAACCAAGCCGAGTCCAGAGGCGCTTTATAAAATGACGGAAGTCGCTGCTTATTACATCGCGCTGAATAATGGTTTTGCTGGCAATCCGAGTGATTACTGGATTGCGGCCGAAGCGCAAATTAGCGCGCTACACAAATAACACGCGCGCACTAAAACACAATCTTATTCATAGCCGTGGCCGCCACGCTAAAGCTATAATACGGCTTCTTTCGTTATCACGCGTGGCAAGACTTCATGCAGTTTTCCTTAGCCGTTCCGGCACAAGGCAGCACCAAAAAGATAGACAAGACCTGCGCTGGCTTAGATAGTGCGGCGCTCGCACAATTAGCGCTTGAGCTTAAAGCCAATAAAAGCAAAACACCCCTTGCCATCATCACAGCCAACGCCTTCGATGCGCAGCGCTTGCTGGAAGAAATTCCCTGGTTTGAACCAGCTTTAGTCGTCAACTTGTTGCCTGACTGGGAAACACTGCCCTACGACCACTTCTCGCCGCACCCAGATCTCATTTCAGAACGCCTATCGACGCTCTACCAGGTGAGCCAGAATAATTGTGACGTGGTCATCGTGCCTGTCGGCACAGCGCTGATTCAATTACCACCGATGGCCTACTTGGCGGCTAACAGCTTCATGCTCAAGAAAGAGCAGAAGCTCGATATCGAAGCCTTGAGAAAACAATGTGCCGAGGCAGGCTATCACCATGTGAGCCAAGTCGTGAGCCCTGGTGAGTTCAGCGTCCGCGGCGGCCTCGTCGATCTTTTTCCGATGGGGAGCGGCCTGCCCTTTCGTCTAGATTTGTTTGACGATGAAATCGAGACCATCCGCACCTTTGATGTCGACACACAGCGCAGCCTATACCCGGTGCCTGAAATTAGGCTGTTGCCTGCGCGCGAGTTCCCGCTAGATGATCAAGGCATCGCGCTATTTAGACAAAACTTCCGCGAGAGATTTGAGGGCGACCCCTCGAAGAGCCGCATCTATAAGGATGTGAGTAAAGGGATCGCCAGTGGTGGCATCGAATGGTACCTGCCACTCTTTTTTGAGAAAACGGCAACACTACTCGATTATTTACCCGAACAAACCGTGCTTTGCCTGCATGGGAATTTGGATCACGCGGCCCAGAGCTTTTGGCTTGAGGCGCAGTCGCGTTATCGCCAGCACGCCCATGACGTTGAGCGCCCGATCCTCACCCCAGAAACCCTGCTGATTAAAGCCGATGCCTTCTTTGCCCAATCACGCAACTACCCTCGCCTCACGATCAATCACGATGAGGCGACCTCAGGATTGCCTGAGCTTGATATCGAACGCCGAGCAGAGAAGCCGCTCCATAAGTTAGAGGCGATGATTAAGGGTTTCAAGGGTCGCATCCTCATTGCTGCTGAGAGTCTTGGCAGACGCGAAACCATACTGCAGCTCTTGACCGACCAAGGCATCAAGCCTGAACTTTGTGAGAGCTGGGAAGACTTTAATACCAGCGGCGCCAAGCTCATGCTGGGGGTCACTACGCTGCATAGCGGCTTCCAATATAAAGACGTCGCCATCATTACCGAGGCTGAACTCTACGCCGCCACAGTGCGTCAGCAACGCCGCCGTGAAAAAGAAAAAGCACGCAGTACAGAGGGGATGCTCAAAGACCTCTCTGAGCTCCGTGAAAACGATCCCGTGGTGCATGAACAGCATGGGGTCGGCCGTTATCGTGGTCTGATTAATCTAGACTTTGGTGAGGGCGAGACTGAGTTCTTGCTACTAGAGTATGCGGGCGACGACAAGCTTTATGTCCCCGTATCTCAGCTCTTCCTGATCTCACGCTACTCAGGCGGCCCGCCAGAGTCAGCGCCGCTCCATCGCTTAGGATCCGGCAACTGGGAAAAGGCTAAGAAGAAAGCGCTTAAACAGATCCGCGATACCGCGGCAGAGCTACTTAATCTCTATGCACAGCGTGCTGCGCGCAAGGGTCATGCCTTCACATTAAGCCTGCACGACTACGAGACGTTTGCCGAAGGTTTCCCATTTGAAGAAACACCAGACCAACTCTCTGCGATTGAGGCCGTGATTAGCGACATGCAATCTGGCCGCCCAATGGACCGTCTAGTCTGCGGTGACGTGGGGTTTGGCAAGACAGAGGTAGCCTTACGCGCCGCATTTGTCGCGGTCATGGGTGGTCGCCAAGTTGCGGTACTTGTGCCAACCACGCTACTTGCTGAACAACATTACCAAAACTTTAGTGACCGCTTTGCCGAGTGGCCGATCAAGGTCGCCGAGATCTCACGTTTCCGCACAGCCAAAGAACAAGCGGAAGCACTTAAGGGTTTGGCCGATGGCAGCATCGACATCATCATCGGCACCCACCGCCTCATCTCTAAGGATGTGAAGTTTGATAATTTAGGACTCGTGATTTTGGATGAGGAGCACCGCTTTGGTGTGCGTCAGAAAGAGCAGCTCAAGGCGCTGCGTGCCGAAGTTGATGTGCTTACCCTCACCGCGACCCCGATCCCACGCACCTTGAGCATGGCGATGGAGGGCTTGCGCGAATTTAGCGTGATCACCACCCCACCACAAAAACGTCTCGCCATTAAGACCTTCGCGACCGATTACTCTGAGGGCATCATCCGTGAGGCGGCGATGCGTGAATTCAAACGGGGTGGTCAGGTCTACTTCTTACATAACGAGGTGGACACTATCCACTCCATGCGTGAGAAGCTTGAGCGTATTTTGCCCGAGGCACGTATTAGCGTTGCCCATGGTCAGTTACGAGAGCGCGAGCTAGAGCACGTGATGCGCGACTTCTACCACCAGCGCTCGAACTTACTGCTCTGTACCACCATCATCGAGACGGGGATTGACGTCCCAACGGCGAACACCATTATCATGAACCGCGCGGATATGTTTGGCTTGGCACAGTTACATCAACTACGTGGCCGTGTCGGTCGCTCACATCACCAGGCCTACGCTTACCTACTCACAGAGCCTAACCGCAAGATCACGCCACAGGCACAAAAGCGCCTCGATGCAATCCAGTTGCTAGAAGACCTTGGCGCAGGCTTCCACCTTGCCATGCACGATCTAGAGATTCGCGGCGCGGGTGAACTCCTTGGCGACTCACAAAGTGGCGAGATGCAAGAGATCGGTTTCCACCTCTACTCAGAGATGCTGTCTCATGCCGTGAAGCGTTTAAAAGAAAGTAAGGAGCCTGACCTGTCAGCGCCACTGGGCGTGACCACAGAGATTAACTTACACACACCAGCCCTACTCACCAACGAGTACTGCACTGACGTGCATGAGCGCCTGGTGCTCTATAAGCGCCTTGCTAATTGCACCAACGATGACGAGCTCGACACCATGCAAGAGGAGCTCATTGACCGCTTTGGCTTGCTACCTGAGCAAGGTGAAGCCCTGATGGCATGTCACCGCCTAAGGGTTGCGGCTAAACCGCTTGGCATCATTAAGATTGATGCGAGCGATAGTGCGATCCAATTGCAGTTCAGCCAGCACGCGGATTTAGATCCCACCAAGCTCATTGCCTTACTCCAACGGGATCGCCGTTGCCGCATGAATGGGCCAGACAAATTACGCATCACGGTCGCTTATGATGATATTGTTCACCGTGCCGACTTCATCAAAAACATCATGAAAGAGTTTCTATAAATGCTAGAAAAATTCGTCGCAATTTTAGCTACCTGGATTATGGGGGTGATTTCTACCATGGGGTATGGCGGCATCGTCTTACTCATGGGCATTGAGTCTGCCTGCATCCCACTGCCTTCTGAAGTCATCATGCCCTTCGCAGGCTTCTTAGCCTTTAAAGGCGAGATGACCCTCTGGGGCGTAGCACTAGCTGGCGCGGTAGGCTGCGTCGTCGGCTCGATCCCGGCTTACTATTTAGGCATGTATGGCGGCAGACCACTCGTCGAGAAGTACGGTAAATGGGTGCTCATCTCCCCGAAGGATCTTAACTGGGCTGATGAGGCCTTTAATAAACACGGCGAGCTCATTATTTTTATCGGGCGCCTGTTACCTGCTGTCCGTACCTTTATCGCCTTCCCAGCAGGCGTTGCGCGCATGAACATGACGAAGTTCATCAGCTACACCTTTGTGGGCTCACTCATCTGGTGTTACTTACTGGCACTAGCCGGGTTTAAAGCGGGTGAAAACTGGGAGAGCCTCAAGGTCTACTTCCACCAGTTCCATTACGTGATTGCGGGCGCAGGGCTCATTTTTGTGATCTGGTACGTAAGACACCACTTTAAAAAGTGATCTTTTGTTGAGAGTTGGATAATTTTTTGAGGCCTGCTATTCTAAAAAAATCATGTAGGCAAATTAAAAAAAATATGCAAAAGTACATACAATTTATTTGGTAAAGAGAGACTTAAGAATGGCATTTATAGATCGAATAAAATTTGATGCAGCCGATAATAATTTATTGATATGGAAATATCCAAGTGAGGCAATAACTGTCGGCGGGCAATTGATAGTCAATCAAAGCCAAGAGGCTATATTAGTTAAGGGCGGAAAAGCATTAGACATATTTGGCCCTGGCACCCATACATTGAGTACAGGGAACATCCCTCTTTTAAATAAATTAATTAACTTGCCATTCGGTGGTGAAACCCCATTTACTGCGGAAATATGGTTTGTTAATAAAACAGCCATTCGAGACTTAAAATGGGGCACGATTGCACCAATCCCATTAATTGACCCAAAATATAATTACCCTATAAGTGCAAGAGCCTTCGGAAGATGGGGCTTAAGGGTCTCTGACACAAGGAGCTTTATTGTTCAGCTGGTTGGTACAGAGCAATATAAAGACAGCTCTGAAATTGAGCAGTATTTCGAAGGTGAGATAGTTCAGAGACTATCTAATGAGCTATCAAATTACCTTGTAAAAGAAAAACTGTCTGTCTTTGAAGTTAATTCGAAATTGAATGATCTATCTAAGTTTGTTGAAAAAGACGTAAGTCATGAGTTCGAAAGGTTTGGCATTGAAATCGTAAATTTCAATGTTGAGAGAATTAGCATTCCTGATGAAGAGAAACAAAAAATTCAAGATGTTCTTGGTAAAAGAATGGAAATTGATCAAATTAGTCAGGCAAATGTAGGCTCAGCCTATGTCACCATGAGGTCTTTAGATGTCCTAGACAAGGCAGCTCAGAATGAAGGGGGAGCGGCTGGATCAATGCTATCGGGAGGGCTTGGACTTGGAATGGGCTTGGGCGCAGGAGTTTCATTGGGTCAAAGTATTGGGCAAAGCCTTTCTGTTACAGAAGGCTCGCATGGCCAGACCTCAGGTCAATTATCAATCGCCGACAAATTAAAACAACTAAAAGAATTACTTGACCTTGAATTAATAAGCCAAGCAGACTTTGAAGAAAAAAAACGCGATTTACTGAAAGGGCTCTAACCAAAATGTTTTTCCCTAACGCTAGAAAAAGTATCAGCTTATTAAGCACAGTTCTAACCATTATATTAATGGTTTCGATTCTTGCGATTGCGCTTATTTTTCAAGATCAGACTCAGCGTTCCGATTATTTCTGGATGAGATTAGGATGGATAGAGTTAATGGTCTTAATTTGCTCGACCTTCACTAACAGTTACTTATTAGAAGTTATTTTTGGAGAAAATATCAAAGAAAAAGGCGGCGCAATGCCTGGCTTTGGTTCAACAATATACTTGTATGCTTTGATTAGTAGCTTATTAGTAATAATCACATCTTTCTTGCCAGCGAGTGACTTACTCTCAAGATTTCATCTTGTATTACAGATACTATTATTTGCAATTTTCGCTTTAACTTATGCTCTTATTAACTTTTCACTTTCAGGTGCAATCAGCGGATCAAGATCTACAAGCAATGTCACACCACCACCTCAGCTAGCTACAAAAATTGGAGTGATCGAAAAAAAAATCAATAATGATCCTATTTTAAAGGCTGATATAGAGCTGCTAAGGGCAGTCAAAGATTTGAAAGAAACGGTTTCGTACAGCATCCCGAATGCGGGGACTTACCTTGATTCTCATGAATATCAATCATTCGCGTTTGATGTTGAAAATTTTTGCAGAGAAATTTCTCAAGCTTCAATCAAAGAGAATGATGAATTGTTGCGCTTTAGAAAAAAATTAATTGAGTTAGTCATTAATGCAGAATCTTTAAAAAGGATTAGATAAGGATAACCATGAACGTTACAGAGTGTCCACAATGCGGAGCCCCTGCAAACCATAATGCTAAATCATGCCAGTACTGCAAAGCCCCATTTACAATAGACTCCCTATCTAGACTATCTTCTTTCAATAAAGATGGAATAGATAAATATATTAGAAATTATAAAGATAAAACCTCTGACATCAGTGAAGCTGAGTCGGCACTGGGTTTGGGGCTATGTTATTTGAATATAAACAATTACACCCTATCAACTATTCAATTCAAAAAGCTAATCACCGTCTCACCCGAGTTGGCTGATGGGTACTATTATCTTGCGCTAAGCTTAATAAAAGGGCGGAGAATAAAACTTCTAACGCTAAAAGAAATTAGAGAAATTGAAGAGCTCTTAAGAACTGCACAAGAGATAGATAACGAAAACTTCAAATATGACATCTTGCTCGCAGCTATTAAATATGATTACTATCGCACTAGTGGGTTGGTAGTTAATTTTCCAACAGAAGATGATCTTATTGAAAGCGCTTCTTCTAAAGGTATAGATTTTGATGAGCTAGCGGTGTTATTAAATTTGATAATTGTAGACTCTTCATTTATTATCAGATTGCAGAGCATGTTGGAGTAAGTATCTAAAACTTTCAGGGGAAATACATGAATAAAATTTATATGCTATTAATAGCCATTTTACTTGGCTTTGGTGCGGCATCCACCTCAATTGCAGTGACTACAGATGGTACAGAAATCATATCTACAGAAGCTGAAAATGCGTCAGGCGAAGAGGTAGCCCCTATTCCTCAAGACACTCCAAGCAAAGCTGTGGCGCCTGCTCCCGCAGAAGCAGTCGTTGAACCTGCCGCTGCGCCATCAGAGCAGCCAGCCGACTCAAGCAACAGCAGTTCTTATGGACTTGTTTTTGCGTTGATCGGCTTAATTGCATCTGTTGGATTTTTAGTATTTGCAAATAAAAAAAGAGGTACCTACCAGCTTGAGAAACGCGACGCAATCAAAAGATACTTTGCTAAGTTTCCTGTATTTGCAGTTTTATTAATTATTGTTGGCGCAGTTCTTTTAGCAACTGATGAAACCTCTACTAAGGTTGGCGGACTGATTTCTTTACTTGTAGGTACATTGATTATTTTTAACTGGATTAAACAACCAACCGATCAGCAAATGGATCAATATATTGCTGAAGATTTATTAACGGTAACTAATAAGTCATTGAGTAAGTCTGATGTCGATAGATCTCAACTAGTATCAGAGTTGCTAACATTAACTGGTTTCAGAATTGAAAATGCAGCAGGTGCTGAATACAACTGGAAAAAAGGCAAAGATGGTATTGCTAGATTCACACCAATTAATTTTACAGCAATCATCATGACTGAAAATCAACTTGTTACTTACAACTCTGCAATTGATATAATGACTGGAAACTCATTAAATGAAACTACAGATGAGTACTTTTACAAGGATGTGGTTTCAGTATCAACGGAAACATCCTCAGCAACTTTTATTGATCCAAAAAATAAAAATTCAGTTCAACAATTACACACAGCAGAATTCTTTAAATTAACCACTTCAGGTGGCACTAGCATTAAAGTGTTTATAAAAGACCCTAAACTAATTGAAATGATGGGCAATTCTGCGTTACCTGGCACAGATGCTGAGAAGGCAGTTCAATCAATACGTAAAATGTTACGCGAGAAAAAAGTTTAATGTTGATGTAAATATCAGGTATCTCGGATAACAATACCATCCAGAAAAATGAGTTAGCTTTAAAAAGCCCACCTAAGACGTGGGCTTTTTTTATTCCCAACACCTCTTGAATATTACAAAAGCAATACATTTCAAATATTAGCTTAGAGGGTCACAAGCTTGCCGACACTGACAAAGTACACGGCAAGCTTGATTGGCAGACCCTCAGCGATAAATAGGCTCGCGTAGCCTTCGAGCTGCTGACGATATTGCTCGGCAGCTAATTTCCAAATCGCCTCATCCGCATTACTTTCGAAAGCCATCGTCTTGTAATCGACAATCCAGCGCACGCCATCCTCAATGAAGGTGCGATCGATGATTTTTTTGCGTACCTGCAAGCCGCTATCAGCAAGAGTCTCCACCTGCCATTCATTCCTAGCGCTCTCACGATAGCGCAACACCCACTGCCCGCGGGCACTCTCTAGCGTTGTTTCAAGTAAGCTTAAAACTGCATCCGCGCCTTGATTGGCGGCGGCCATGGCATACCCCTGTCCAGTGAACCAGCGCTGTATAGCAAGCCTTAATGGCAACAGGCGGGTGATGGGCCAAGCGGCCAAACCTTGACTTGCGATGAGCTCTAAATAGCGATGCGTGAGGGTGCCGATATCAGCTTCAAGCACTAAACCCTGCTCTTCATCTAAGCTCGCATTGCTGGGCTGGGCAACATGGTTAACTTCCGCCTGCATCAATCCAGGTACTTCTGGATGACTTAAGCGCACAAGTTGTGGCACAAATTCTTCTAGCTTAGTGACAGCCTGCACACTGTCGACCTTGTGCATGCCAGCAGATGTGTTAGCGAGCTTCTCAGCAGAAAAGTCGCTTGAGACGACTGGCCACAACATCTCCAGAAAGGTGTTCTTCTTAGGAAGTAGCTCGCCTTTTTTGTTGAAGCTCACCGCGCCTAAGAGGTGCAGGCATCGCTCAGCGCGTGTCGCCGCAACATAGAGCACGCGCGCATCTTCATAGGCTGCACGCTCCTTCTCTAAGGATTTGAGGTAGTCATAGATACTCGACTGCTCTGATTTATTCTTACCCTTCGGCACATAGGGCGCCACCACCAGGTCCACGTCTGCCACATCCATACCAGGCGACTCCCTCGGTACCTCTTCCCACATCAGGAGCGGCTGATCTGATCGGCCAGTCGTCTTATCAAGCCCCGGCAAGATAACGGTATCAAACTCCAAGCCCTTCGATTTATGGATGGTCATGAACTGCAAGGTATCGGGTGCCTTCGCGTCAGGCGCCGCGTAGAGTTTCTCAACCTCCAAGGCCAGCTGCTCGGTTGAAAACTGGCCAGCGACTTCCATCCTATCGATGCGATCGAAGAAGGCCTGCACGTCACGCACGTCACCCGCTTCCCATAGACAAGCTGGGCCACCCAACATCAACCACACCCCTCGTACCCAGCGACTGGTGCTCATGCGGCCACGGTGTGCTAAGGCCTCTTCCATGACGTTACGGACATGCATCAAACGTTGACGGCCCTCCTCACTCAATTTGTTGACATGTACTTCGTCTTGCATCAAATCAAGCACAGTTCGGTACTGGTCGTGACCCATCAGATGATGCAGATCCTCCAGGCTTAAGCCGCACCAAGGCGCGCGTAAGATCGCGAGCCAATGCACCCGGTCAGCACGCTGATGGAGTGCGTTCGTGAGCGAGAGTAAGTCTTGCACCACCTGCCGATTAGCGAGCTCCTCGATCTCCACCGCCTGAAATTGAATGTCCGCATGATGGCGACGAATCTCAGCGACCAAACGATGTAGATGACTTCTGGCGCGGACTAAGACCGCGATCTTCCTTTTAGGATCTTCCGCCCAGGTCGCCTTGATGATCTCAATGATCTTATTGGCTTCTTGCTCACGCACATCTGCTTCAGGGAGCTCTTCTTCCAGCCCCTCTTCATCAAAATCATTTTGTACTGCGCCTCCCTGCATGGCGTGCACGGTAACGCCAGCACCTGCAGCTACTCTTGGTTTTGCCACAAACTGACGGTAGGCAATCGCGCCGCGTGAAACACTGTCATCTTCAGGGAATACCATCGAGAAGGCCTTGTTCACCCAATCGATCACGGGCTCGTGCGAACGGTTGTTCCGCCAGAGCTTCAATGGCTGAAGTAATAGGCCACCGATGCCCTGCTGCACCACGCGCAAGAAGAGGCCCACGTTCGCCTTACGGAATCGATAGATCGACTGCATCGGATCGCCCACCAGGAATAAGGTGCGCCCATCGCCTGACATCCAACCCTGGGTGAGCTGTTCAATGAGCTTAATCTGGGTAGGACTCGTATCCTGAAACTCATCCACCAACAAGTGCTTAATCTTATAGTCGAGCTTGAGGGCTAAGTCGGTCGGCATCTCCTCGGCATCGCTTAAGGCAAAGAGCGCGTTCTGTGAGATCTGTACAAAGTCGACCTCTTTATTCTGCTGAAACGCCATCCATAGCTCAGCAGAGGCCATCTTGAGCAAGTCCGCGAAGACTGAAACAATGCCCCAGCTCTGGTCATCGTATTGGGGCGTGGGAAGTCCGCGCAATCTAGCCAAGGCAGCTTCGATTCCGGGGGTCTGACGGAGCATCTCAATCACTAACGCAAATTGTTCTTTGTGTGCCTTTCCTTCCGGCGTTGCAGGGAAGCCGTTATTTACGTTCACGCTGAGTCTAAACTCATTCTTACCCGTGAGCACCAAGTCCGCCACCGCGCGCCACATAGCAAGTGCTTCTGGCTTCAGTGGGATAGGCGTCTCCCAATCACGCAGCAAGGAAATCGACACATCACAAGGTAAGTTAGATGCCGCATAACGCGCGATCGGCATCAAGTCTGCTTGGATCTGCTCACTCATGATGCGCTTAGCTGCCTGCATGTCCTGCATCACCAGCTGATACAGGGCGGCCTCGGCGAGCGATGCGTCATTATGGTTCACCACATAAGGTTGCCACTGATCACGCTTCGCGAGCATATCCGCGAGCAAGGCCTTCAATCGGTAGTGGTCGTTATCAAAGTGGCGCAGGGCCGCCTGAACGACAGGGCCATGGGTCTCATCGTCCAGATTGGCGAGGGTGCGCGTTGCCGCTTCCTGGTAATAGATGCTGGCGTCATCACGCACCGCAGGCTGCGCGCCAAAACGGCTCAGCAAGGGCATCTGACGTGCGAGGTTGCCGCTTAACGAGTCAATCGTATAGATACGTAAGCGTGATGGCGTGGCAAGCAAGTGCCAATTAAGTGATGCTGAACGCGCCAGGGCCTGTTGCCCTAGTTCAAAGGTCGTGACCTTATGGGGCTCCGACGGCAAAATCCCAGTATCCGCCATGATGAGGCTGTCCATGATGCGCTTCTTCATCTCTGAAGCCGCCTTATTGGTAAAGGTGATCGCAATGATCTCCTCGGGTGCCTCCACGGTGTTAAGGAGCTTGAGATAGCGCTGCGTTAAGAGCTCGGTCTTCCCCGCCCCCGCTGGCGCCTCCACAATGAATGAGCTTAACGCGAGAGCGATCTCGCGGTTGGCGGTATCTTGGGCTAATAGCGCTTGCTCAGTCATACCGCGCCCTTTATTGAGGCGACTTCAATCGCCTGATGATGCTCAAACTGGAGCTGTCGCTCAGCGAGCCTGAGCAAGGGCAAGACCTCGCAATAGGTGAGCCGCTTCTCGTGCTCGAACTTGACTGCCGCATCCCCAGACTTAATCGCCTGCGCGGTGCGGGTGATACTCGCCTTCCAGTGAGCGATCACCGCAGACCAGTCGGGGAAGTTTGTCTCATCAAAGAGCCTACGCCCCTTGACGTCGTCCAAGACCAAAGGTCCCTTAATCACATCGTCACTTGCGGCGACCCCAGCGAAGCCTGCCTTATCTGGCACCACCTTGGCAAAACACACCGCAGCAACATCGGCGTCCCCCATCATGAAGGCAGCATAGATTGGCAGCTGCGGCTCAGTAATATTCGCCTTGGCCCAGTTCTTAAAATCGAGCGTGGTACCCGTCTTGTAATCCATCACAAGGAGGCGCCCATCGGAGAGCTGATCGACCCGGTCAACGGCCAGAGTAATCAAGATATTCTCGAGCGGGATGGTCCTCTTGCGCTCGACCGCCTGCACCCTGAAACCCATCGGGCGTTTCTTTTCGACATCAACTAACCAGCTCGCAACTAGCTTGACCAGACGCTCTTTCTCGAGCTGCATGAACATCGCGGAGAAGGCCTCATCATGCGCCTCATTAAATAGGGCCAACACCTCGCCAGCGGCGCTTTGAAGCGCCGTTTTCATGTCAGCGTCAGTTAACTGCTGCAGGTATTCGGAATCTCGTCCTGCCCAGAAGGCCTCCAAGACCTGATGGACGAGGTTACCTCTATCCATCGCATCTAGGCCATCGACTGGCTCCCTTAGTGCCTTGGCATGGAGGCGATACTGATAAAAGGCCCATGCCGGGCAGATCGCCTGCGCTTTCAATAGTCCTGTGCCGCCCGAGACGTGGCCACCCTCTTCCACGGGCGGCGCCTGGTGATCATCTAACCACTGCCAGGGCTTATTCTCGACCTGGTCGGGCACGCCTTTCGCTAATCTCTCCGCAAGCGTCTGGGCATGTATCTCATCATGTGCCGCAAGTGGAACCGTTAGCATCAACGGACTTGGCCGCAGTTGCCGGTCGCCGTCCTGGTTAGCACTTGAAAAGATGACCTGGCGGGCGCTTCGGATCAAACGCTGATGGATAGACTTCGCAAAGGCGTCCTGCACCTCGCTACTGGCGTTCGGGGTTTGTGCGCAACGCTGTAATTGTGCGGAGATGAGCGCGTTAGGCCTAGCCACTGGGGGCCAGACATGATCATTCATCCCCATCACCCACATCGCATCGAGCGGACTCGCAGCGGCCTCTAACATCCCCATCACCTGCAAGCGTGGAATTTGAGTGGACTCTGGCTGGAAGATCTTCGCTAGCGCGAGCTTAGAGAGCTGCATAATGGCCTGCGAGGCAGGAATATTGCCAAGCAGATCATCTAGGCTAGCGAGCTGGGCTAAGACACCATCAAAAGACTTCCTCGCCTGATATTCATGGCTCGATAGGCTTCGCTGCCCTGGCCAATCAGCATGCTTTAAAGCCGCTTGTAAGAGCGTGGTCCAGGCTGACGGCGGCTGTTTAGCGCCTTGCGTCTGCGCAAAATGAAATAAGTCCTGTAAGGCTTTGGTCGTCGCCGGCAAACGCATCCCGCCATCGCCAGCCGTCACCTTGTATATGTAGTTCTGTAAGCGACTTACCTTAAAACTAAGCGGCAAGTCCTTGCGCATGCGCGCATCGAGTAGCGCCCTGGCATCGGCCTCAAGTAGACTCTCTGACCAGTATGGGCTCTGTAATAAGTGTGCCACGTCCTGCTGCAGGATGGTCCCGCGCTGCCAAGCTAAGCGGAGGAGGTTTAAGGCATCACGAATGATGGGCTGCGAGCTTAAGGGGACGCCCAAAGAAAAATCGTAACAGCGCGGCGCCTCATTGAAGCCAGGCCGCACGGTTTGTGCGTGCAGCACGTCATCTAAGAGGTTAGCTAACTTACTACGTAAGACACTAAGCTCAGGCACCACGATGGCGATACTCGATTGCGGGTTATTTTCTAACTGTTCTTTTGCCCAGTAAACGGCCGCACGGCACTCGGCATCCTGGTCGGTCAAGACCCTGTGCTCGGCAGCCTGAGGCGTCTCAAAGGTGATCTGATGCTGGCTTACGTCCACGCCTCGTTCCATCAAGGCCTGTTGTAGTTTCTGGAGCTGCGGGTTGACACGGTCAAAGCCAGCGAAGGCGATACTGGCCGGTAATATGCCCGCTCCATTTTTAATGACCTCTAAACGCCAGCTCGCATAGCGTACCGCCTCCAAGTGCCCCGTTCTTTTACATAGGCCTTGGAATTTACTGCGCCAAACGAGGAACTCCTTCGCCTCCTCTGTCGCTTCATCCGCGTTGAGATTGAGATCCCACTCAATCACCAAACGATTAGCTTCCATCGCGGCGCTCGCGAGGCCGGAAACATCAAAGAAATCTTTAGCGAACTCGCCCTTGAGGCTCTGTTCGATCGCCTTCTCCCAGAGCAAACTTTCTTGTAGCGTGTTAAGCTCGCCCGCTGGCATGGTGGCTGGATCAATATCCCCCAGCATCACCGCCTCATCAATAAAAGTTTTAAGCCAAGCTGATAATGGGACGGCGTTAAGGGGTTGCCACTGCGTGAGACCTTGCTCGACTTGCGCCCGCTGAAATAAACGTTGCAAACTACGCGCTAAACGCGGCGTTGAACATAAAATCAGGCTAGAATTTGAGGGTGCAGTCATGCCATGATTTTAACTTGGCTACACCTTAAAAACACTTAAAACGAAGAATAAAAATAGCGCCACATGGCTGATCAAAAAAACTACATCACACCGCAAGGACACGCCGCACTAGAGGCTGAGTTTACCGAGCTCCTCAAAGTCGAGCGACCTGAGGTGGTGCGCGTCGTCTCATGGGCGGCAGGCAACGGTGACCGCTCTGAAAATGGTGATTACATCTACGGCAAGCGCAGACTCCGCCAGATCGATTCGAGGCTCAGATTCCTGATGCAGCGTATGGACGCGGCAGTGATCGTCGACCCGGCCACGCAAGCAGGCTTAGAGAAGGTGTTCTTTGGTGCATGGGTAACCCTGTACTCACTTAATAAAGACACCGAGCACACCTACCGTATCGTCGGCCAAGATGAGCTAGCGCCGACCAAGGGCTGGATCAGCTGGGTCTCCCCGCTTGCTAAGGCGATGCTCAGCAAACAAGTCGGCGATGTGGTACGCGTCCAAACCCCATCAGGCGAAGATGAGTACGAGATCCAAGCCATCAGCTACACAGAGCCTGCCATCTAATGAATAAGCGCTGGGACCTCTTCTGCCGCGTCGTTGATAACTTTGGGGATATCGGTGTCTGCTGGCGTCTCGCCAAGCAGCTCCATCAAGAGTACGCGCTTGATGTGCGCCTATGGGTGGATGACCTTGCAGTTGCCGCCAACATCATTCAAGGCCTAGATGCGAATTTAACGCGCCAGCAAGCCCACGGGATCGAGGTCTGCTTGTGGGGTGATGATGCAAGCTTTTTAGATGTCACGCCCGCCGACGTAGTGATCGAGGCCTTTGCCTGCGAGCTCCCTAGCCCATACATTCAACACATGACCGCAAATAAGCCGACCTGGCTTAATCTAGAATATCTCTCCGCAGAGAACTGGGTAGAGGGCTTTCACGCACAAAGCTCAGTTCACGCAGCAACAGGACTTCTTAAGACCTTCTTCTTTCCTGGATTCACCGACAAAACCGGCGGCCTCATTAGCGAGCAAAGCTTAAGGACAGCGCGAGAAGCGGCCAAGGCAAAGATGACCGTCTTACCTAGCCTGCAGGTCTCCTTATTTTGCTACCCGCATGCGCCCATCCATAGCCTGCTAAAAGCAATGGCAGAAGGCGCAGAGCCGGTGGAGTGCTTTGTACCGAAGGGCAGCTATCTAGAAAAAGTGGCCGCGTTTTTTGGGGTAGACCAAATTGAGGTCGGCGACATCCTACAAAAAGGACAGCTCAAAATCATCGTCTTGCCGTTCTTAACTCAGGACGAGTATGACCAGCTGCTTTGGTGCTGCAACCTTAATTTCGTGCGCGGCGAGGATAGCTGGATACGCGCTCTGTGGTCTGAGAACCCCTTTATCTGGCAAACCTACCCGCAAGACGAAAAGCTACACCTCAAAAAACTAGACGCCTTCTTGAAGGCCTACGAGGTCCACGCAAATGACATACTGCATGCGTTTCATCATGCGTGGCTCGATGGCGAGATCACGCCAGGCCTATGGAATAAGCTAACGCAAGACTTGCCGCGGCTTCAATCACACGCGGCTTCGCAAACGCAAAAATTCGAACAACAAGCCGATTTGGCCGCTAAGTTGGTGATTTTTACCAAACATCAGGTATAATTCCACCCTTTTTTACACACTCATTTTTGCAGGACATCACATGAAAACAGCAATGGAACTCCGCGTCGGCAACGTAATCATGATCGGTAACGATCCATTGGTTGTGCAAAAGGCCGAATACAATAAATCAGGCCGTAACTCAGCCGTGGTTAAAATGAAATTCAAGAACTTGTTAACTGAAGCGCCAAGCGAAACGGTTTACAAGGCTGACGACAAGTTTGAAGTGGTTGTGCTTGAGAAGAAAGATGTGACTTACTCATACTTCGCAGATCCGATGTATGTATTCATGGACGAAGAATACAACCAGTTCGAAGTTGAAGCGGAAAACATGACGGATGCGCTTAACTTCTTAGAAGACGGCATGCAATGTGAAGTGGTGTTTTACAACGGTAAAGCAATCTCTGTAGACTTGCCTAACTCAGTGGTACGTGAAATCACTTACACAGAGCCAGCAGTGAAAGGCGACACATCAGGTAAAGTAATGAAGCCAGCACGTATCTCAACCGGTTTTGAATTGCCTGTGCCACTCTTCTGTGCAACTGGCGACAAGATTGAAATCGATACACGCACATTGGAATACAAGAACCGCGTGAAGTAATCGAATGGTTGAATGAAAAAAGGGAGCTTTTAGCTCCCTTTTTTATTGGCTTGAATCTGGCCTACTGCACAATCTTAGCGCTGTCTTTGAGTGACTTTAAGAGTTCCAAGCGTTTGTTCTGAAGTAGTGCTTGCTGAAGACGCTGCTTACTCTCATCAAAGCTTGGCGCCTTAAATGGACGCACATCCTCGACCTTCACCACATGCCAGCCGGCAGCAGTTTGGATCGGGCTAGAAGACACACTGCCCTTACTCATATTCGCGATCACGTTCGAGATCGCAGGAATGATCTGCTTAGAAAGCACCCAGCCTAGGTTACCGCCCTGGCTCTTACTTGGATCGATACTCTTATCCTTGGCTAGACTCTCAAAATTCTCACCCTTTTTAAGGGAAGCAATAATGGCCTTCGCATCGGTCTCAGTTGGCACCACGATTTGTTTCAAGTTGTACTCCTGAGAGTCACCGATCGCCGCGATCTGACGGTCATACTCGGCGCGCATATCAGACTCGGTAATCGGGTGGGACTTGAGGTAATTATTCACAAGCAAATCCATCAAGAAGTTCTGACGAATCTGCGCAAGCTGCTCTTGCGCCTCAGGGGTTTTATCAAGCCCCAGCTTCGTTGACTCTTGCACAAAGAGCTCGCGGGCGATGAGCTCATCCAAGATTGTTTTACGGAGTTCAGGGGTGTCGGCCTGGCCCTGCGCCGCGATCGATTTAATGATCTTATCGAGCGCCTTATCTGAAATCGCCACACCGTTTACGGTCGCTGCAGCGCCTGCAGGTGCTTTCTTAGGCCCTTGGGCAAAAGCGAGTGAGCTCATTGCCAATCCCACCATCAATACTGCGTATTTCTTTTTCAAGCTTGCGTGCATCAAAAACTTCCTTTTAAGCTAAATGAATAATTAACGACCTTGATCATAGTGCATCCCAAAAAAATAGCCAACCTATTCCTAGGCTGGCTACCCAACTGATCAAACTCTATCCGTGATTTATTGACGGATTAAGTAATCAAAAGCGCCGAGTGAAGCTTTCGCGCCCTCACCCATCGCAATGATGATCTGCTTGTATGGAACAGTGGTGACATCCCCAGCCGCAAAGACGCCTGGCATCGAAGTCGCACCGTGGCTATCTACTTCAATTTCACCGAACTTACTTAAGTTGATGTCGCCACCCTTAATGAAGTCCGTGTTTGGCAACAAGCCAATCTGCACAAACACCGCATCTAAGTCGAGGTGATGCATCTCACCAGTGACACGGTCTTTGTAATCTAGGCCATTCATCTTAGTGCCGTCACCGGTTACCTCTGTCGTTTGTGCATTAGTCACAATGGTCACATTACTGAGTGAACGCAATTTAGTTTGCAACACGGCATCTGCTTTCAAGACCGCATCAAACTGGAGCAAGGTTACGTGCGCGACGATCCCAGCCAAGTCGATCGCAGCCTCAACGCCAGAGTTACCACCGCCGACCACCGCAACAGGTTTGCCCTTAAACAAAGGACCGTCACAGTGTGGGCAATAGGCTACACCCTTGCCGCGATATTGGCTCTCACCTGGCACGCCTAACTCTCTCCAGCGCGCACCGGTCGCAATGATGACCGCCTTGCTCGTTAACTTTGCACCGCTCTCCAACTGCACCTCAAGCATGTCGCCCTTGGTGATCGATTTAGCGCGTTGCAAGTTCATGATGTCGACATCATAAGACTTCACGTGCTCTTCAAGTGCCATCACAAGCTTAGGACCCTCCGTCTCTTTGACGGAGATGAAGTTCTCGATGCCAAGGGTATCCATTACCTGGCCGCCAAAGCGTTCTGCCACGATGCCGGTGCGGATGCCCTTCCGTGCTGAATAAATCGCCGCAGAGGCGCCTGCAGGACCGCCGCCGATGATCAGGACATCGTATGGGGCTTTCGCATCGATCTTCTTCGCTTCACGTGCTACCGCGCCGACGTCGACTTTCGCTAAGATCTCGTCTAACTCCATGCGGCCCACGCCGAACTCTTCACCGTTTAACATCACGGTTGGCACCGACATGATTTTCTTGTCGGTGACCTCTTGTTGGAACACGCCGCCGTCAATCATCACGTTAGTGATGTTAGGGTTAATCACCGCCATCAAGTTAAGCGCCTGCACCACGTCAGGACAGTTGTGGCAGCTAAGTGAAATATAAGTCTCAAAGTGGAAGCTACCTTCGATGGCAGCGATCTGCGCGATCTTCTCGGCTTCCAACTTCAATGGATGCCCACCCACTTGGAGCAATGCCAAGATGAGTGAGGTAAATTCATGCCCCATCGGGATGCCTGCAAAGCGAATTCCCACGGGCGCAGCACCCGCCTCAAAGCGTTTCACCGCAAATGATGGCGTGCGTTTGTCTTGTTCTTCGGTCAGATGAATCTTATCTGACATGCCAGCAAGTTCAGTCAGCAATTCCATCATCTCATTGGACTTCGCACTGCCATCCACAGATGCGACGATCGCAATCGGGTGCACAAGCTTTTCCATGTAAGCTGAGAGCTGGGTTTTAATGTTGCTGTCTAATGCCATAATCTTTGATTACCTTTCGTTTTTGATCAAATGAGGTGCGGCAAACGCCGCACCTAACCTGACTATCTTGCTTAACTACTAATTAGATCTTACCTACAAGGTCCAATGATGGTGTCAATGTTGCTGCACCTGGTGTCCATGATGCTGGGCAAGCCTCGTTAGGGTGAGAAGCCACGTACTGAGCAGCTTGTGCCTTACGTAACAAGTCAGTAGCAGAACGGCCAATCCCTAGATCGTTGATCTCAGCAGCTTTGATCACGCCTTCTGGGTTGATGATGAACGTACCGCGCAATGCCAAGCCTTCTTCTTCGATCATCACATCAAAGTTACGTGTGATTTGACCTGTTGGGTCACCAAGCATTGGATACTTGATCTTCTTGATTGTGTCAGAAGCATCAGCCCAAGCTTTGTGCGTGAAGTGCGTGTCTGTTGATACTGCGTAGATCTCTAGACCGATCTTTTGGAATTCGCCGTACATGTCAGCCAAGTCACCTAGTTCTGTTGGGCACACAAATGTGAAGTCAGCTGGGTAGAACACAAAAGCTGACCACTTACCTTTTAGGTTTGCTTCTGTCACTTCAACAAACTTACCGTTGTGGAATGCTTGTGCTTTAAAAGGCTTAATCGTTGTATTTACTAAAGACATCTTATTTCTCCTAATGGGTTGTTGAAAAAGTTACTTACAAAAAAACAGTTAAATGGGTTAACAAAAAAACTCAATCTCGAATTCTTTGCTCACAATCATTTTCGAGTGAGTGCATTCTAGAGCCCAAAAGTACAGAAGTAAAATCAATTGTTTTTATTAGTTCGATAAGTTTTACTTAATCAATGAAATTTGGTTTGTTTGGCAAAAAGGTATATTTACGGCATCGACAATTCAATATGAAAAATATGTCTGTAAAGCAATAGCAGAAAGCGATGTCGGCGATTTGGCTTCGTTTCGCAAAACGAGATGTTTTAACAAGCGATCAACATAAAAATATCGCTGTAAGCTAATAGCAGCAATAGATTCCAAAGGTTTGGCTTTGTTTTTTCTAGCGGGCTATTTTTGAGAATTTTTCAAATGAGAATTAGTACGTTTTGTAAAAAGACACTTTCAAACAATAGGCATGTGCTGTTGCCACTTAATCAGCCATCAAGCGCCAAATAAAGTTTATAATTTCACCCATCCCAACCATTGGATCAATAGACTGTGAAGACTACAGCCGAGCGCGTCAAATACATGATGGAAGCACTCAACATAACTAACCAAGCTGAGTTTGGTCGGCTATCTAACGCATCACGTAGTCTTGTTAATCAATGGCTATCAGGAAGAACCAAAAATGTAGATCCTAGATATGCATTCAAAATAGAAGACAATACATCCTTCTCCGCACGATGGATTATGCTCGGTGAAGGCAAACCCAAGAAATAATTAAATAAATTTATACCCTCAAAAAGCCACGCCAGTCGTGGCTTTTTTTATTTCTCAGACCAACTAAAACTAATGATTTAAAACTAAAAGTGGTTACAGTTGTTGACATTTAAATGGTTACAGTTGTTGACATTTAAATGGTTACAGTTGTAAACTTAATCCATCAATTAATTTTCATGATTAAGGGGAACGAGATGGCTAAGAATCGTGCAAGGAATTACGAGTGGGCAACGGTGGAGTATGAACAGGGTTCGTATGATGTGTGTGTCTGCATGGTGTTTGAACAGGTGGATGAGATCAGGCCAGTGGATAGTGAGATCAACATCATTGAACTGATGGATAGGAAGAGTATTGATTGGATGTATGAGAAAGCGATGGAAGAGATTAATGCGAATTTGAATGCGCCCCAATTCAAGGATATGTCTCGGATGGAGTATCTGATTGATGAAGGGATTGAAGGCCCAGTGATGGATGACAAGGCAGCTTGAGGCGGAGGGAATTGATGATGCATTACACAGAACTGAGGAAGATTAACGTCAATGACTATATCGAGCGTAAGAACGGCTTGGCTTATCTGTCATGGTCTTGGGCAGTCGATCAACTGCTGCAACTTGATGAGAGTGCAAGCTGGGAGTATGCAGAGCCAAGGATCTTTGGCGAGACCATGATGGTATTCTGTACGGTGCATGCCTTTGGTAAATCAAGAACAGCGCAGTTACCGGTGATGGACTTTAGAAACAAAGCCATTCATAACCCAGATGCGTTCTCAGTCAATACAGCCATGCAAAGATGCTTAGCCAAAGCCATCTCACTGCATGGACTCGGGATGTATATCTATGCGGGAGAAGATCTTCCCATGGCAGAGATGAAAGAGAATGAAACCAAAGAAGCAAAGACAGGTAAAGAAGTAGAAGCACCCAAGCAATCCATCACGCCAACGGCAGGCGCACTAGAAGCATTTAATATGGATGAGAAAGAACTGCTCAATAAAATCGCAGAGGAAGTGACTGAGCTTGTGCAACTTGAGGAAATGAGACTCGCGCATGAACGCTGTGAGATGTTAGAGAATGATGAAAAGGTCGCGCTGTGGAGCTTGCTGGATAGCAGGACAAGAAGTGCGCTTAAGAAATACAAAAGCAGCCTCTAGAAAACGAAAAACCCTGCTCAGTTACCTGAGCAGGGCACCCCTAATACCAATCCCTATGGATTCGAATTGATACGGAAAAGTTTTTTGCTGACTTAAATTAATAAGCCAGCATTATTTTAATTAAAGACTAAATACGCTCAATGCACCGCCGCCAGGAGCAGCGTTGTATTTTGTCAATTCAGCATAACCACCAGCAGCGCCAAGAGCGTCTGTTGGGTTAGTCATACCAAGGTTCATCGCAACACCAGCCCAGCCACCGATACC
>JBJOIS010000005.1:0-127249 GCA_046047035.1 Pseudomonadota bacterium | reverse complement strand
CCACTTTCCTGGCCTCTAGTAATTCAGTCAAGCGTTGAATGATGTCATTCATGTTTATAAATTTCCTCTGGATTTTTAATCACAGGTTTATCTGTTTTCCACTCACCATTTTCAAGTTTTTGGAAAAAACAGTCATGACGTCCAGTATGACAGGCGATTCCGCCTATCTGTTCAACCGTCATTAAAATAACGTCCTCATCACAATCCAAACGAAGTTCATGCACTTTTTGCATGTGGCCTGACTCTTCACCCTTATGCCAGAGTTTGCCCCTTGAGCGTGACCAATAAACAGCATGGCCTGTTTCAACAGTGAGCTGCAAAGCCTCTCGGTTCATAAAAGCAAACATCAACACCTGATTAGTGCCAAGCTCTTGCGCAATCACAGGCACCAAGCCATCCGTCCAGCTTACTTTATCAAGCCAGCTCACAGCCTAACCTCTATGCCGTGGTCACGCATGTATTCTTTAGCTTGGCGCACAGTGTATTCACCATAGTGAAAAATACTGGCTGCAAGCACGGCATCCGCGCCGCCTAATTTCACGCCATCCACCAAATGCTGCAAATTACCCACACCACCAGAGGCAATAATCGGCACGTCAACCGCATCGCTAATGGCTTTATTTAGGCCGAGATTAAAACCTATTTTGGTGCCGTCCCGGTCCATGCTCGTCACCAGCAACTCACCTGCGCCTAAACTTACCATTTTGCGCGCCCATTCAACGGCATCCAACCCTGTTTCTTTGCGGCCACCATGGGTAAACACTTCCCATCTAGGCTGACCTAAAACATCAACGCCAACCTGCTTAGCATCAATCGCAACAACGATACACTGTGATCCATAGCGGTCAGCTGCATCGGCAACCAATTGTGGATTCACCACCGCCGAAGTATTAATGCTGACTTTATCAGCGCCTGCATTAAGTAAGCGACGAACATCTTCTACTTCACGAACGCCACCACCTACCGTTAATGGAATAAATACCTGCGAAGCGACTTCTTCAATAATATGCAGAATTAATCCGCGATTATCAGAACTTGCAGTAATGTCCAAAAAAGTTAACTCGTCTGCCCCTTGCTCGTCGTAACGACGAGCGATTTCTACAGGATCTCCTGCGTCACGCAACTCAAGAAAGTTAACGCCTTTTACGACACGACCATCAGTCACGTCTAAGCAAGGAATAATGCGTTTAGCTAACATTAACCGTTTAACTCGTTTGCTAACGCTTGAGCAGCTTCAAAATTCAAGGTGCCTTCATAAATTGCACGGCCTGTAATCGCACCCATAATGCCTTCACTTTCAACCGCACAAAGCTTACGCACATCATCCAAATCGGTAATGCCGCCACTCGCAATCACTGGAATAGTTAGGGCTTGTGCCAAAGCAACTGTTGCTTCGATATTCACGCCACTTAACATACCGTCACGACCGATGTCTGTATAAACTACAGCTTCAACACCATAGTCTTCAAACTTCTTCGCCAAATCAATCACATCATGGCCTGTTAATCTAGACCAGCCATCAACTGCTACTTTGCCATCTTTAGCATCCAAGCCCACCATAATTTGACCTGGGAATGCATAACAAGCCTCATGTAAAAAGCCTGGTGTTTTAACGGCAGCAGTGCCGATAATCACATAATCAATTCCGCTATCAAGATAGCGCTCAATCGTTTCTAAGTCACGGATACCGCCACCCAATTGAATCGGGATCTCGCCACGACAGGCTTCAACAATGGCTTTAATCGCACCTTCATTCACTGGCTTACCAGCAAAAGCACCGTTTAAATCCACAAGGTGCAAACGCTTACCGCCTTGGTCTATCCAATGGCGCGCCATAGCGCCTGGATCTTCAGAAAATACCGTGGCATCTTCCATCAATCCTTGTTTCAAACGAACACAGTGACCGTCTTTTAAATCGATAGCAGGAATAATTAACATAATATAAAGGCTGTTTTACAAATTAAATGAGATTAATAAATTAAGATTTACCATTCCACTGAACAAAGTTGGATAACAACTGTAATCCAGCATGCTGACTTTTTTCTGGGTGGAACTGAACTGCAAAAATATTGTTGTGTGAAATAGCACCTGTAAACGCCGCCGGATATTCAGTCACACCTGCAACTAAACTTGTATCATCTGGCTGCACATAATAACTGTGCACATAATAGAAACGCTCACCATCGGGAATAGCTTGCCACATTGGGTGGGCTTGTTTTTGATAAACTTGATTCCAGCCCATGTGCGGCACTTTTAGCTTATTGCCATCTGCGTCATGCATCGCATCTGGAGCAAAGCGTTTTACCTGACCAGCCAAAATACCCAATCCGTTAGCATCACCTTCTTCAGAGTGCTGAAACAAAAGCTGTAAGCCAATACAAATACCGAGGAATGGTTTGGTCGCTGCTGATTGTACAATCGCATCACGCAATCCTCTCGATTCAAGTTCACGCATGCAATCTGGCATCGCTCCTTGCCCTGGGAATACGACGCGCTCCGCATCAAGAATTTCCTTAGCACTGCTAGTCACCACCACTTTTTTATTGGGTGCAACATGCTCCAAGGCTTTTGAAACTGAGCGTAAATTGCCCATGCCATAATCTACTACTGCGATATCAACCATGATACTTTTCTGAAAATTTCGTCATACATTCCTAAAGTTTGAATGACGAAAGTTTTGAGTAATTAACACTCAGACTTATAAAGTTCCCTTGGTAGAAGGCATGATGCCTGCCATACGAGGATCTAATTCGGCAGCCATACGAAGCGCACGGCCAAATGCTTTAAATATTGTTTCTGCTTGATGGTGTGCATTGTCGCCACGCAAATTATCAATGTGCAATGTCACCAGCGCGTGGTTCACAAAACCTTGAAAAAATTCATGGATGAGATCCACATCAAAATCACCAATGCGTGCACGTTTGAACTCAACGCCAAATTCCAAACCTGGGCGGCCTGATAAATCTAACACGACACGTGACAATGCCTCATCCAAAGGTACATATGAATGGCCATATCGGCGTACGCCTTTTTTATCACCCACCGCTTTTGCGAAGGCCTGACCGAGGGTGATACCAACATCTTCTACAGTGTGATGTGCATCAATGTGCAAATCACCTTTAGCTTCAATCGTGATATCCATCATGCCATGTCTAGCAATCTGATCTATCATATGATCAAGAAAACCTAGCCCACTCGCCAATTGAGAGGCCCCAGTGCCATCAAGATTGATTGAAGCAACAATTTGGGTTTCTAGAGTATTACGGCTAACTTCAGCTTTACGCATGAGAGTATGTTTTCTTTCTTAATTTACAAATAAAAACCGCCGCAAAACGTCTTACCTTGTTTTGCAGCGGTCTCTTATGGTCGATTAGTACCTTTTATTTAGCCAACTTAATATTAGCTAAACAAGCCTTTCAACCAACCGAATAAACCACCTGATTTGCCAGCGTGTGCAATTGCAGTGATTTCTGCAGCAGAAGCAGCAGGATCAGCAGCACCGTAGATAGCAGCGCCAGCTACAATGATTGATGCACCAGCGTCACGAACCTGAGCTGTTGTAGAAGCTTTAACGCCACCAGCAACAGAGATTTCAACGCCAAGATTCAAGCTAGCAACCAATGCCAAGTCAGCAAATGGTGTTTGGCCAGCAGCTTGTTGGTCAAGACCAGTGTGAACGCCAATGATGTGCGCGCCTAATTTAGCAACTTGTTCTGTAAGTGCTTTTTTGTCAGCAACGTTGATCAAGTCAACTTGTGCTTTTTTGCCGTACTTGTTAGCAACATCAATAACACCTTTGATAGTGCCGATATCTGATGTACCCAAAACTGTTGTAATGTCTGCACCAGCTTTGAAGAATGGCTCAGCTTCGTAGAAACCAGCATCAGCTGTTTTCAAGTCAACTAAAATCTTGTTATTTGGGAATTTAGCACGTAGTGTTTCAACCAATTTGATACCGTTATGCTTAATGCATGGTGTACCAATTTCAAGGATATCAACATGTGGAGCAACTTTTGTAGCCAATGCTACTGTTGCGTCAAAATCCAATGAATCTAAAGCCATCTGTGTTAATGCCATGTTACTTCCTCCGCTTAATTGCACGTTTACGATTTAACTACACGCGTTATGATACATTTTTTTATGATGTTAATGGTAAATAGATAAGGTTTTACCAAAAGTAGCTTTATATAACGATTTTTCTTTTTGGTCAAAACTCTTTACATCTTGAGGGTGTTTTTTAGCGCTTTCACTAACGCGTGACATTCCTCATCCGTACCGATTGTAATTCTTAAAAACTGAGCAATTCTGCTAGGCTTTTTAAAATGACGAACAATCACTTTCTGGTCTCGCAATGAGGCTGCCAAGGCTTCTGCGTCATACTGAGGATGCCTTGAAAAAATAAAGTTAGCTCCTGATGGCAAGACTTCGAAACCCAAACTCTCCAGCTCATTAACCAGTTTTTTTCGGGTTTCAATAACCCGCTGGCGCATTTCTTCGAAGTAAGACTTGTCTTGCATTGCAGCAATTGCGCCAGCTTGAGCAAATCTATCTAGCGGGTAAGAATTAAAGCTGTCTTTTACGCGATGCAAAGCATCGATTAAATCAGGATGGCCAACCGCATAGCCTACACGTAAACCAGCTAATGAACGCGCTTTCGATAGAGTATGTGTGACTAACAACTGCGGGTAACGATTCACCAACGCAACAGCAGACTCTCCGCCAAAATCTACATACGCTTCATCAATCACGACAACTGAGTCAGTATTATTTTTTAGCAACCGCTCAATCTCAGACAGCGCCAATAAACGACCTGTCGGCGCATTAGGGTTAGGGAAAATGATCCCGCCGTTTGCCTTAAAGTAATCTTCTACATTGATTTCAAATGCATCATTCAGTGGCACCGTTTCAAATTCAATTTCGTACAACCCACAATAGACTGGATAAAAGCTATAAGTGATATCTGGAAATAAAATGGGTTTGTCATGCTTGAGCAAGGCATTAAACACATGGGCTAGCACTTCGTCAGAGCCATTGCCCACAAAAACCTGATTGGCATTTAAGCCATGATATTCAGCAATCGCTTGTTTAAGGCCATCAGAATTAGGGTCTGGATAAAGACGCAAACTATCAGCAGCTTCTTTCTGCAAGGCAGCAATCACCTTTGGACTTGGCCCATAAGGATTCTCATTAGTATTAAGCTTAATGAGATTGTTGATTTTAGGCTGTTCACCTGGAACGTATGGCGTTAGCGCATGAACTAGCTTACTCCAGTATTGACTCATTTTTTTAGTCTATATTCCGCAGATTGAGCATGCGCTTGCAGCCCTTCGCCATAAGCCAAAGTCGCGGCAACTTTACCCAATGTTTGTGCGCCCGCTGACGAAACAAAGATTAAGCTTGAGCGTTTTTGGAAGTCATAAACACCTAATGGCGATGAAAAACGTGCAGTCCGTGAAGTTGGCAGCACATGATTAGGGCCTGCGCAATAATCGCCAAGCGCCTCACAAGTATCACGCCCCATAAAGATAGCGCCTGCGTGTTTAATCTTTTTGCTGAATGCCAGCGGATCATCCATCGACAATTCCAAATGCTCTGGCGCAATGTAATTGCTAATTTCAGCAGCTTCATCCAAATCGCGCACCTGAATTAGAGCGCCGCGATCC
The DNA here is from genome assembly GCA_046047035.1 of Pseudomonadota bacterium. Taxonomy (GTDB): domain Bacteria; phylum Pseudomonadota; class Gammaproteobacteria; order Burkholderiales; family Methylophilaceae; genus Methylopumilus_A. The sequence goes on along the minus strand of JBJOIS010000005.1, from coordinate 121,586 downwards.
GTCAACGAAGTTTTGATGATGTCTTGACGTGGCATTGTAGTCACAAGTTTTTGAATACTTGCCTGCACTTGATCCAAGAAAGCTGCATCTGGACTTAATAAAATAGCTTGCGCTAATTCATCGTGTTCAGCTTGGCTGAACAAATCCATCGCCACCCAATCAGGATTAGTTTTGCCATCACAAATCACTAAAATTTCTGATGGGCCAGCGACCATATCAATGCCAACTACACCAAATACACGGCGCTTTGCTGCTGCAACATAAGCATTACCTGGACCTACGATTTTATCGACTTGTGGCACCGTTTCAGTTCCGTAAGCCATCGCACCAACCGCTTGGGCACCTCCGATACAGAACACACGGTCAACACCAGCAATCGCTGCGGCAGCTAGGACCAATTGGTTTTTCTCGCCATTAGGCGTTGGTACCACCATGATTAACTCTTTAACACCCGCTACTTTAGCTGGGATCGCATTCATCAAAACAGATGAAGGATAAGCGGCTTTGCCGCCCGGCACATAAAGACCTACACGGTCTAAAGAGGTCACTTGCTGACCTAAAATTGTGCCATCCGCTTCCGTGTATTGCCATGAAGCCATTAATTGTTTTTCATGGTAACTTCGCACACGGTCAGCCGCGGCTTTTAAAGCTTCACGCTGTTCAGTTGGCAAACCATTCAGAGCAGCCACAAGCTCAGACTGCGGGATTTCCAATTCAGCGATTGAATTAGCATTGGTTTTATCAAAGCGGTTGGTATATTCCATGACCGCCGCATCGCCTCGTTTTTTTACGTCTTTAAGAATATTCGCAACGACTTCGTCAATGTTGTCGTCTTGTGCAGTTTCAAATGCGAGCAACGCTTTTAATTTGCTATCAAAATCAGCATCTGTACTAGAAAAACGTCTTAATTTAATTTCAGTACTCATTGTATATTGAACCTATTTTCAAACTTATTTTTAAATCTATTTGCCAATCGCGCCAATAAAGGCATCCATCATTGGCTGCAATTTAGCGCGATTGAGTTTGTAAGATGCTTGGTTCACCACCAAGCGGGAGCTCACTTCACCCACCTCTTCAACTGCCTTGAGGTTATTTGCTCGTAAAGTGCTACCCGTGCTGACTAAGTCGACAATTACATCAGCCAAGCCAACCAACGGACCTAGCTCCATTGAGCCGTAAAGCTTAATCAAATCAACGTGCATACCTTTTGCAGCAAAGTGTTCACGGGCTGTTTTCACGTATTTAGTTACCACTTTAAGGCGCGCACCGCTTCTGATTGAAGCAAAGTAATCAAAGTCTTCACGCACTGCGACCATCATTTTGCATTTTGCAATTTGCAAGTCAATCGGCTGATAAAGACCCTCACCACCATGCTCATCAAGCACATCTTTACCTGCAATACCTAAATCTGCCGCTCCATATTGCACATAAGTTGGCACATCGGAAGCGCGCACAATAATCAGACGCACATCATCGCGATTAGTTGGCAAAATTAATTTGCGTGATGCTTCAGGATCTTCAAGCGCATGAATTCCTGCCGCCGCCAATAATGGTGTGGTTTCTTGGAAGATTCTGCCTTTTGATAGAGCGATGGTAATCATGTTGTCATTAGTTTTCGTTATTTAAGAAACACGCTTCACATTTGCACCAAGCGCATTAAATTTTTCTTCAAGGTTTTCATACCCACGATCTAAATGGTAAATACGTTCAATCACGGTTTGCCCTTGCGCAACTAAGCCAGCCAACACCAAGCTTGCTGAGGCACGCAAATCTGTCGCCATTACGGTCGCACCTTCTAACTGGGCAACGCCTTTGACTAAAGCAGTATTACCATCAATATCAATATTTGCACCTAAACGCTGCATTTCTTGAACATGCATAAAGCGGTTTTCAAAAATCGTTTCTGTGACTTTTGAAACGCCTTCAGCAACCGTATTAAGCGCCATAAACTGGGCTTGCATATCCGTTGGAAAAGCAGGGTGCGGTGCGGTACGAATATTCACAGCTTTAAGCTTGCCATCACTTTTAACGGTAATGGTATTCTGGTCACAAATCACTTCAGCACCAGCTTCACGCAGCTTCTCAATCACCGCATCCAGTAAGTTTTCTTTGACATTAAGAAGCTTCACTTCTCCGCCTGTCATTGCCGCTGCGACCATGTAAGTACCCGCTTCGATTCTATCGCATACTACTTGATGCGTAGCGCCATGCAACTTATCAACACCTTCAATGGTAATCACGTCAGTGCCAGCACCTTTAATTTTGGCGCCCATTTTAATCAAGCATTCCGCCATGTCGACAACTTCTGGTTCTTTAGCAGCGTTCTCCAATACTGTCGTACCATTAGCCAAGGCCGCAGCCATCATCAAGTTTTCAGTTCCCGTCACTGTGACCAAATCCATGTAATAACGTGCACCTTGCAGGCGTTTATTTGGCAAATGCTCTGTTGTTGCTTCTATGTAACCATGTTCGATATGGATTTCAGCGCCCATGGCTTGCAAGCCTTTGATATGCAAATCCACTGGACGAGAGCCGATTGCACAGCCACCTGGCAATGAAACACGCGCCTTACCAAAGCGAGCCAACAATGGGCCTAGCACCAAGATAGAAGCACGCATGGTTTTCACCATTTCATAGGGCGCTTCTAAACTTTGGATATGACGAGCGTCCAAATCTACTTTGTCCGCTTGGCGGTTCACCTTAACGCCCATATGCTCAAGCAAATGAATTGTTGTGCCTACATCTTTGAGTTTAGGAACGCTAGATAACTTTAACGTGTCTTCTGCTAACAATGCCGCACACAAAATTGGCAATGCGGCATTTTTAGCGCCTGAAACGGTTACTTCGCCATTAAGACGAGCACCACCCTGAATAAGGAGTTTGTCCAATTAAGCAGCCACTTCCGCTAATAGTTTTTGTAATTCACCTTGTTCATACATACTGCGCATAATGTCTGAACCACCAATGAACTCGCCATTGATATAAAGTTGTGGAATCGTTGGCCAGTTTGCGTAAACCTTAATGCCATCACGAATCGCTGGGTCAGCCAATACATCAACCGCCACTAAATTCTGTACGCCACAGGCTTGTAAAATCTGAATTGCTAAACCAGAAAAACCACATTGTGGAAATTTAGGACTGCCCTTCATATAAAGCACAACAGGATTGCTAGTTACTTGACTCTTAATTGCTGCTTGAACATCCATACTAAACTCCTAATAAAAATTCTTTTTTAAGCGCGCTTACCATTAGCCTGCCAGGCATCTGGTGTAAAAGTGCGCATTGAAAGCGCATGTATTTCTGAGCGCATTCTATCGCCAAGCGCTTGATAAACTAATTGATGCTGTTGCACCATATTCTTACCCACAAAAGCAGGGCTTACAATCAAAGCCTCAAAGTGCTGACCGTCATCGCCCAGCACTTCGATATGCTCGCAAGCTAATCCATTGGTGATATACGTTTTTAATTCGTTCGCACTTAACATCTTAGCCCCGTAATTTATATCCAGCTTTTAACATACCAATAGTGATGAATGATAGGGCAATAAAGCTACCCACGACAACACTTAAACTGAACCATGCTGAGATGTCCCCTTGGCCAAAAAAACCATACCTAAAGCCATCAATCATGTAGAAAAAAGGATTTAAGTGAGAAACCTTCTGCCAAAAAAGTGGCAAAGAATGTATGGAATAGAACACCCCTGACAAGAATGACAATGGCATGATGACAAAGTTTTGGAACGCCGCCATTTGATCAAACTTTTCGGCCCAAAGACCAGCAATAATACCAAATGCACCTAACATGCCACTCCCCGCAATCGCGAAAGCCAAAATAAATAGCGGATGCGTAAGCGGCAAATCAATAAAACAAATTGCAACTAAATAAATACTAAAACCAACCATTAAGCCCCTAATAATAGAAGCCGCCAGGAAGGCCAAGAAAAATTCCAAATAGCTTAAAGGAGTAAGCAATACAAAAATGATATTGCCCATCACTTTTGATTGAATCAAGCTTGATGAACTATTTGCAAAAGCATTTTGCAAGACAGACATCATAATCAAGCCTGGAATTAAAAATACTGTATAAGGCACGCCTGGGTAGACTTCCACCCTACCGCCAAGCACATGGGAAAAGATCAGCAGATACAAAAGCGCCGTCATCACAGGCGCTGCAACCGTTTGGAAGCTCACGCGCCAAAAACGTAGAATTTCTTTTTTAAATAAAGTCCATGGACCACGAAAACGCTCATTAATTAAACTCATGCGCGCCCCATCAAATCAACAAACACATCTTCCAAATCTGGCTCGATTAATTGCATATCTTCCACAGTGACATTCGCATTCCGAAGCTCAGCCAATACATACTCAACTTGATGAATCGCATTAAGTGAAAGTGTGTAATCTTGCTGCTCTTGGTGGCGCACCATATCTTTTAAGGACCCTGGTAGTGTACCTGACAACTTGAGACGCAATTTCTTACCTGGCATGCTCGCCAATAAGTTCTTTGTGCTATCAAGTGCAATAACTTCGCCCTGTTTAAGCAAAGCAACACGCGAACATAAAGTTTCGGCTTCTTCCAAATAGTGCGTCGTCAAAATGATGGTGTGTCCTTCGCGATTCAATCGCTTAATAAACTCCCATAGCATATGACGCAACTCAACATCCACCCCTGCAGTTGGCTCATCAAGCACAATCACAGGCGGCTTATGAACCAGAGCTTGAGCAATCAAAGCGCGACGCTTCATACCTCCAGACAAACGACGCATGTTAGTGCCAGCTTTATCTGTCAATCCCAAGGATTCAATAACTTCATCTATCCAAGCGTCGTTCTCAGCGCCTTTCCCAAAATAGCCTGCTTGGAAACGCAACATTTCTCGCACATTAAAAAACGGATCAAAAACTAACTCTTGTGGCACGACACCCAAAGCATGACGCGCCTGCCGATATTGCGACATAACGTCATAACTCATCACAGACAACTTTCCACTCGTCGGCCGAGACAAACCAGCCAACAAATTAATCAGCGTGGACTTGCCAGCACCGTTAGGGCCAAGAAGCGCAAAAAACTCTCCCTGCTCTATCGTCAAATCCACACCATTCAATGCGTGTAAAGCACCGAATTGCTTGTGTACTTGCTCTATTTTAATTGCGGGAGTCATAGGTTCCTCGGGCTAGAAATTTGCCCAATCGTTATTTAATGCGCGGCTTGCGGAATTAAGTCGGCCACGCCATATAGCGCAATCAAACTTAATAAATTTTTTGGGAAGTTAGCGAATCTTAACTCGCATTTTTTGGCTTGCGCATGACGCAACCATTCAAACATCAAGCTAATGCTTGCCGTATCCACATGCGTTACTTTTGCCAAATCAATCACCAAAGCGCCAGCCATCGGCAAACTATTGCTTTCACCCAAAAGCGTTTGTGCGTTGGCAATAGTAATATCGCCCTCAATTTGCCAGCAATTATCTGATTTGTTGATTTGCGCCAATTAATTTCTCAATCAATATGCTGAAGTTGAATTATTTCTTAACTGCGGCATTACTTTTATTCTTATCAGCAAGTTTTTGAATCAAGCCGTCCATGCCACCTTGACGTACTTCATTACTAAACTGACCGCGATAATTAGTCACCAAGCTGACACCCTCAATCGTGATGTCATACACCTTCCAAACATCGCCAACCTGCTCAAGGCTGTAATCTACTGCTAACGGCTGACCACCTGGTTGCAAAATTTGTGTTTTTACGACAACGTCCTTGTCGTCCGCAGCATCGCGTAACGGCTTGTACTCAATCGTTTGATTGCGATATTTTGAAAGTGCAGAAGCGTAAGTTCTAATCAGCAAGCTACGAAACTCGCGCTCAAAAGCATCCTGTTGATCTTTAGTAGCCTTGCTGAAGTTTTTACCTAATACCAATTTGCAAACATGGTCAAAATTAAAGTTTGGAACAATTTTCTCTTCTGCTAATGCAAAAATCTTTTCTTGGTCACCGTTTTGAATTGCCTTGTCTTTTTTAACAATAGTGAGCACATCATCAGCCACTGACTTCACAAACACATCAGCAGGAACCGTTGCTTGAGCGACTGCTGAGCAAGCAAACATCATTAAACCTACAAAAAGAAAACTTACATTTTTCATTTTATTCCGCTGCCTTAGTTGTTTCAGAAGATTTAGTATCTGAAGCTTTGTTGTATAAGAACTGACTAATCATTTTTTCAAGTACAACTGCATCTTGCGTATGTGAGATTTTGTCGCCATTCTTAAGCACAGTCTCTTCACCGCCTGCTTCAAGCCCAATATATTGCTCGCCGAGCAAACCCGCAGTGTAAATATTTGCAAAGGTGTCTTTAGGGAATTGATAGCGTTTGTCTAATTTGATTGTCACTTTAGCTTCATAGTCTTTACTATCAAACACAATGCCATCAACACGGCCAATGACAACGCCCGCGCTTTTCACAGGAGCATGTGGCTTTAAACCGCCAATATTCTCAAATGCGGCAGTCACTGTATAAGTTTCACCGATATTGCTCGATGTTAGATTGCCGACTTTCAGTGCCAAACCAAATATTGCAGCCAGCCCTAAAGCCACAAACACTCCGACCCATAAATCTATTGTTGTGCGTTCCATGCCACCTCCAATTTACTACCGTTACAAATAACTTTAAATTAAGCGCCTATCATGAAGGCTGTCAAAATAAAATCTAAGCCCAATACTGCTAATGATGAATTCACGACTGTTCTTGTTGTTGCGCGGCTCACGCCCTCAGCAGTCGGCGGTGCATCATAACCTTCAAACAATGCAATCATGGTACATACAACGCCGAACACCACACTTTTGATGACACCATTCACAATGTCATCACGGAAATCTACACTGGCCTGCATTTGCGACCAGAAAGCACCCGAATCAACCCCAATAATCGGCACAGCCACGAAATAGCCACCCAATACACCAACCATAGAAAACAAAGCCGCCAGAATTGGCATTGAAATCACACCAGCCCAAAATCTTGGAGCAATCACCCTTGCCACAGGGCTAACTGCCATCATTTCCATTGCTGACAATTGCTCCGTTGCCTTCATTAAGCCAATTTCTGCTGTAATCGCAGTGCCCGCGCGACCTGCAAATAATAATGCGGTCACCACTGGGCCCAATTCCCGCACCAATGAAAGAGCAACCAATACACCAATCGCCTCGGATGAGCCATATTTCTGGAGGGTGTTGTAGCCTTGCAAGCCGAGCACCATACCCACAAAAAAGGCTGACACTAAAATAATTAATAATGAAAGCACGCCTGTTGCGAAAATCTCACGGACAATCAATCGTGGACGTTTGAAACTCTCAAACAAATAAAATCCAATATATGAGAATAAGCGCGCCCCAGCACCTATACGCCAAACACCCTCAATGACACGATGACCTAAACCAGTGAATGCGCCTTGCAACCCCTTAAACATCATGACCTCTTAACATTTCTTGCTTGTAATCCGGCGCTGGATAATGGAATGGCACAGGACCATCGGCTTCGCCATGCACAAACTGATGCACAAATGGCTTATTAGAATGACGCAACTCGTCAGGCGTACCTTCTGCAACAACCACACCATCAGACACAAAGTAGACGTAATCAACAAAGCTAAAGGTTTCATGTACATCATGTGTTACCACAATTGAAGTGGCGCCAAGCGCATCATTCAAGCTACGGATTAAATTACACACCACGCCCATAGAAATTGGGTCAAGGCCGGCAAATGGCTCGTCATACATAATAATTTGGGGATCAAGCGCCACTGCACGCGCCAAAGCAACACGTCGCGCCATACCCCCTGAGAGCTCTGTTGGCATTAAATTGTGAGCGCCACGCAAACCAACTGCGTTTAGTTTAAGCATCACAAAATCACGCACCATGGACTCTGGCAAGTCGGTATGTTCGCGAATCGGGAAAGCAACGTTTTCGTAAACAGACAAATCAGTGAACAAAGCGCCAAACTGAAACAACATACCCATTTTACGGCGCAATTGATACAAGCCATCAATGCTTTGCTTGTGAACCACATCGCCATCAACACGCACTTCCCCGACGTTTGGCTTGAGTTGCCCGCCAATGAGACGAAGCAAAGTAGTTTTACCGCTACCGCTACCGCCCATGATAGCCACCACCTTGCCACGCGGGAACACCATGTTGATGCCCTTGTGAAGCAATCGGCCTTTGTAGCCAAACGAGAGATTATCAATTTCGACGATATTGTCGGACATAATGTTTTACGTTAAAAGTATTACGCTATTTTAATGCAAATTGGGTGTGATTGATAATAGAAAAGAAAAAGCCCGCAATTGCGGGCTTTTTCTTTTCCTTAAGACGACTTAGAAGCTCATACAAACATCGTAAACAGTAGAATCCAAAGCCGCAGTCACACCATCACTTGGGGAGCTTTGAAGGACAACCCTCACCGACCCTTTGCTGCCATCTCCGTCATCTAATGCAACATCTAATTGCTTAGCAAATTTACCTAAGACACCTCTCGAGCAAGCTACATATGTTCCAGACATATTAGTTGCACTAGTAAATCCTGTCATACTTTGAACGCCAAACCTTCCTCCATCAGCATTTTTTGGATAGAAATTGGCATCAACAGTAGTCGGGCCCGAAGCTAAGTTAGCTAATCTGACATGCTGCCAAAACAACACTGATTCATCAGTGTTGGTTGTTGAATCCCACTTCCCCTCAATCACGCCATTACTTACAGTACCCCCAGTTGTTGCTAGCGTAGCGCCAGTTAGATGGTTAGCAACCTGACCATCATCCCCTGGCAAAGCTTTGTATTTATCTTGGTAGCCATAAATATAAACCTGCACATTTTTGAAGTCCGTTGCCATATTTTTTACTTTTGCACTATTAATTAACTCCTGCCCTTTTAATACACCGCCAAGCAACAAGCCAATAATCACCAGCACAATGGCTAATTCGATCAGTGTAAATCCAGATTGTTTTTTCATTTTATTCATCTCCGCCTTTCAAGACATTGGTATGGTGTTGATCAAAACCACGATTTAATTGCTTAGAAGCTCTATTGGTACCAGCCTAAGATTCAATTTTTTCAAATCATAGTTTACTGAACAAAACAATGCAACATAATGATAAATAAACATTTTAATTGTTAAATATTTAACAAAATAAGACGAGATTTAGAAGATTAATTTGCGTGCCAAAGGCGGGAGTGGGATAACGCTAAAGTCCAAAAACAAAAAGTCCTGCGTCAGCAGAAAATGCTGACGCAGGACTGAAAAGAACTTAATACTTTTTGAAAACTATAAAGTGCCGTAGGAATGTAAACCTGAAAGGAACATATTCACACCCAAGAATGCGAATGTTGTGACAAGCAAACCAATCAACGCCCACCATGCGAGCATTGGGCCTCGCAGCCCTTTCACTAAGCGCAAATGCAACCATGCGGCATAGTTAAGCCAGACGATAAGCGCCCATGTTTCTTTTGCGTCCCAGGACCAATAACCGCCCCAAGCTTCGGCAGCCCACACAGCGCCTAAAATTGTGGCAATGGTAAAGAATGCAAAGCCTACTGAAATCGCTTTATACATTAAGTCATCAAGCACATCAGCAGCAGGTAAACGAGAGACCAAAATACCTTTATCAACTAACAAATACGCACTCGCCACCATTGCCGCCAAAGAAAAGGCGCCGTATCCAACAAAGTTGGCAGGTACATGAATTTTCATCCAATATGATTGTAGTGCTGGCACCAGCGGTTGAATGCCATTGGCATGACGACTAAACGTATACCAAAGGATAAAGCCAACTGCCGAACTCACAACCAACAGGACAAATCCACCAAGCTGTTTAGTTGCATAGCGTTGCTCATAATAAAGATACATCAAAGAAGTAATCAGACAGAACAAGATGAACACTTCGTACAAGTTACTAAGTGGGATATGACCAACATCTGGTGCAATTAAGTATGACTCATACCAACGCACCATTAAGCCTACAAAGCCCATCAGCACTGCCGACCATGTGAGGCTTGTTGCAACCTTCCCTGTAAAAGCAGAGCGCGCAAAAAGTGCGAACCAATAAGTAAGCATTGCCAGCACAAACAACACATTCATCCACATCACAGCGGTTTGACTGCTAATTAAAAACTTTAAGAAAAACACGCGGTTCGCACTATCTAAATCACCATGATAAAGATTAATTGAGAACAAACTTAATGTTGCAATGCCAACCAACAACAATCTGACTGGCTTCCAACACCAGCCTAGCAAACTAAATACGATGCCCGCGCCAAATAAGAATGTAGTTTCATACGCGTCCATAAATTGGCTGTATTTTGAATAAGCAAATACGGTCGATGCCATCAGAACAATCGCATAGAGCCAATCCCTCCAGCCAAGCTGGCTGATAAATGGCACTGGATCATCACTAATATTGGTAGGTGTTAAGTTTTGTTTGTTCGCCATGGCGTTATCCTAGAAAAGACTGATGAGTATTTAACTCTGTAACAATGTGTTTAGTTGACTTTGGTAGCGATTAAACTCTATCTCAAAATCGCGGTTCTTGCGATTTGCCGACATCGCAAATAGCACTGTCTTGTGTTGCGGTTTAATTAATAACCAAATGCGTCTTTCACGAATATAAATCATCGCGAAAATGCCAAGTACAAGTAAGACCGAACCTGAATACACTAAGTTCTTGCCAGGCGAACGTGTTAGCTGCAATCCACTGGCTTCTCGTTGTTCAAACGAGGCCATTTGCAAATATATAGGCTCACCATAAAAGAACAGATCACTGATCGCATTGAGTGAATCTTGCAAGAATGCTTGCGTATTCTCGTCGAGTTTTACATTTTTGATACCTGCGCGCTCTTGGCCAAGCTTATAGGCCTCAAATGCTGCGCCAGTAATAATTTTGATATAAGTCTGCGCCGCCGCTTCACGTTCAGCTTGCGGCACGGAAGCTTCAATTAACCTTGAGATTTCAGCATACCCGCCTTCGCTAAAAGCACCCAATAACTGAACAACACTCGCCTCAAATTTAGTTTTAACAGTCACATCATCACCAGGCTTGAGCGCTTTTAATGAAAACCGATGGGCGACTTCTTGGTGTAGCGCTTTATTGAATAAAACAGCGCGGGTCTGCATAAAGCCTTGCATCTCAAAATTGCTATCTGCAGGAATACGCAAGTATTTAAACTCTTCTTGCGGAGATGATCGCATACCAGAAACAAAATAAGCACGGCCATCCAACTGCAAAGGCTGCATATAATTTACGTACTCTTTAGCTTGGCCAGCGGTGTCACGGACTTTAAAAGTTACATTAGGACCAACGTTACGCGGCTTGCCTTTGCCATCTGGACTTAGATTCAAAATGTTGAATTTACGGAAATCAATAAATTCAAGCTGAAGCGCATTCGCGCCAGCGCCAAATTCCGTTTTACCAAAAATGGCCCCTGCTACAGGGATAGGCTTAGCTTCAGGACTCAGTATGCCCCAGACATCAAAGTTAAGCTTAGAGCCACCATCTTGGAAATCAGATTGATAAATCGCGATGCCCTTATAAATGAGCGGATGATTCACGCTAATCGTGTGCTTGAGTGGCGCTTTTAAATCAGGGTCGATAATCACCAAATCACTCTCAAATGATTTTGGCTGACCAGTTGGATAATGCTCAATTCTAAAATCAGTAAGTGCAATGCTAAATGGCAATTCTTGCACCATATACCCATCGCGAACACGCTGGAAAGCCACGTCTGCACTAGCCCCTTCTGGCAGGGTCATATTGGCTCTAAAGGATAAGTTGCCAACAGAAAGTCGGCTTTTTTCAGGTACTTCATTGGCTGGGATGTCACGCGATTCAACGGTCTTTTGGCCCAATAGTTCTTGTACTTTAAGTGGCACATTGCCATCCATCAATCCGCCGATACAAATAATCACAATCGCCGCATGGGTGAATATATAGCCTAAGCGTTGGTAGCTACCCGCTTTAGCCGCAATCAGTTCGCTACCGTCTGCTTGTTTTACCGTTCTAAAACGGAAGCCGCGAACAGTTAAGAAATGGTTGAGATCTTGCCTAATTTGCTCAAGCCTTTGAGCAGAATTGTATTCGTGTTGATGACTAAAAGCGCGCAAAGACTTCTCTGTGGACTGCTCTCGATAGGCTCGCAATTCTTTGAGCATTAAAGGGGTGTTGCGATAGATACAGAGGCTAGTGGATGCTACTAAGAAAACTAAAATCACTAAAAACCAAGCGCTATGATAAACATCATAAAGGCCAAGCATCTCGAACAAATCAAACCAAAACTGGCCGAACTGAATCACGTAATTTGCGTAAGGCTCGTTTTGCTTGAGAACAGTACCAATAATCGAGGCAATGCCTAACACCGTCAACACGCTTACAGCAAAGCGCATCGAACTTAGCAATTCATATAATCTTTTAGAATTCGTCATTCAAACCTTCAAGCAAATTGGATTTCCAAAAATTAAGGGTGGCAGCGCCACCCTCATTCACTTGGTAACACTTAGCTACCAAATAGTTTCAAATTAATGCAAACCTTGTATGTAGTCTGCTACTGCTGCCATATCAGCATCTGACATCTTTGCAGCAATCATACGCATCACTTTAGCGTTGTCGTTCGCACGCTCGCCAGAGTAAAAAGCTTTTAGTTGTGTCACAACGTAATCAGCATGCTGACCAGACAAACGTGGGAACTGAACAGGGATGCCAGCACCAGTAGCGCCATGACATGAAGCACAAGCTGGAACACCAACGCTCGCGATACCGCCACGGTAAATTTTCTCACCTAGAGAACCAGCTGCATTGGTTTTTGCACTGCCGACTTTAGCTTTTTGCGAGCCGAAATAAGCAGCCACGTTAGCCATATCTTCTTGAGAAAGACTCGCAGCCATGCCAGACATCACAGCATTTTTACGTTCGCCCGATTTGAAGTTTGCCAATTGCTTAGCAATATATTCAGGGTGTTGCTGAGCAAGTTTAGGATTAGTGCTAATCACGCTGTTACCATCAATTCCATGACACGCCGCACAGACGCCAGTCACAATCTTTTCGCCATCAGCCGCATTTCCCGCGGCTTGCGCCACTGAAGCCAAGCAAACAGACATCAGGATAATTGCTGTTACGTTACCGATTTTCATGCTTATTTTCCCTTAAAACTTGTGACTAATACATTTAGAATAATTAAAACATTTTATCGAAAATCGCCTAATCGTGGTAGCATTTTCGGCCTTGAAAGGGTTATCTTATGCCGTTGTTCCAAAATGCCACGTTTTACATTTCCGCACATCATCTCAGCGACCTACCGCCACCGGCAGGGATAGAGGTTGCTTTTGCTGGGCGATCTAACGCAGGTAAATCAAGCGCGCTCAACACATTAGCGAACCACAATCGTCTTGCTTATGTAAGTAAACAACCTGGCCGCACACAACTGATTAACTTTTTTAGCCTTGGTAATGACAGATTTTTAGTCGACTTGCCAGGCTACGGCTATGCAAAAGTACCTGCCTCTATGCGTGCGCATTGGCAAATGACCCTATCTAAATACCTCAGCCATCGCAGTACATTGTATGGCTTAGTGTTGGTGATGGACTGCCGTCACCCACTCACACCACTAGACCGCCAAATGTTGGACTGGTTCGCACCAAGCGGCAGACCAATTCACGTGTTGCTCACAAAATCAGACAAGTTATCGCGTAACGCAGCCAATCAAACCCTGCAAGCTGTTAAAAAAGAACTGCAAAGCACATGGGGCAATTGCACGATACAGCTATTCTCTAGCTTGAAAAAACAAGGGGTAGAAGAAGCCGAGACAGTCATTGGCGCTTGGCTTAAGGATGACCCTTTAGTTTCGGATGAAAATCAAATCCCAGACACCGTGGCCTAATTTAATACCGCGGTTTTCAAATTTAGTCAGCGGACGATAAGCTGGCTTAGGCGCGTAGTCACTGGCTGAGTTAGTCAACAGCGGCTCGACTTTCAAAATATCCAACACCCATTCAGCATATTCTTGCCAATCCGTTGCCACATGCAAATAAGCACCTGGTTTCAATTTTGCACATAATAGCTTCACAAATTCAGCCTGAATCAAGCGACGTTTATGATGACGTTTTTTATGCCAAGGGTCAGGGAAGAAAATATGGACGCCATCTAAGCTAACGTCAGCAATCATATGGTTAAGCACATCGACAACATCGTGCTGAATAATACGCACATTGCTCAGTGATTTTTCACCAATTAACTTCAGCAAACCCCCAACACCTGGTGTATGCACTTCCACACCCAAGAAATCTCGTTCCGGCATAGATTGAGCAATCGTCGCTGTCGTCTCCCCCATGCCAAAACCAATCTCTAAAACCTTAAGGCTATCTTGACGGCCAAAAATCTTAGGCAAATCTAAGTCTTCAGGGCTGTAATCAATACCAAACGTAGGCCAATGGTCAGCAAGCGCCTTTTCTTGGCCTTTAGTTAAACGACCTTGGCGTAAAACGTAACTGCGGATGCGACGTTGCGTTACGTCTTCTTCAGCTTCAATGTGTGGGGTGTCTTTATTCATGGCGGGCATTATACGTGATGCTACAAAGTATGCGATTTATCACCGCTCGAAAATCCAATAAAAGGAATGTCTAAATTTCTCTCAAAGGCAATCACTTTAAATAAATCACCCATTTCAGCTGGGGAAAGTAACTTTTGTGCCGAAGCAACTAATGGTAAATAATTTGCTGAATCTTCTGCAGGAATAGATGCCAACAATTCAGTAATACCTGCATTAATTAAAAATTGCGCCTGCGTTACAAACCCTATCAACTCGAGGCCATTTGCCACACCCGCTTCAGCGACCCTTGTAAAATCAACGTGCGCGGTAATATCTTGTAAACCCAAATACACCAAAGGGTCGCCATGAGCGCGATGGCGATAATGGCACATCAACGTGCCTTGATTGCGTTGTGGGTGATAATACTCGTCCCGTGAGAAACCATAATCAATCATCAGCAGCATGCCGCTTTGCAAAATGCCAGCCAAACTAGCAACCAACCCTGATGCGGCAAGACACACTTCGGTTGTATAGCCATCCATTAAATCAATTTCCGCAACAAATCCTTTTAATGCGGATGATGACACTGGTTTTTCTTGCCATGCCAAACCTGCATCCTCTGAAACCACACCCATTTCAGCAAGCCCATCAGCCGTCTTTTTAACAATATGCACAGGCAAAGCATCAAGGACTTCATTAGCAAATATCAATCCATCGAAATGCTTAGGCAATTCATCCAACCAAACAACGCGATTCATCAATTCATTTGGCAAAGCAGCTTTTAAGCTAGAGTGCTGGACTTCACGTAAATAAGCACTCACCTCTAAAATCATGTACCGTGTTGGCAACTGATCGAGCTTGGCCATTTCAAGAAGTAAATCTTTAGCAAAAAGACCCGTACCTGCACCCAGTTCCAAAATGTCAGCCTGCTTGTTTTGTCCTTTAAGTGCGCTTAATACTTGATTAACTTGCCTTGCTATCGTTTGTGAAAAAAGCGGGGAAATTTCTGAGGCGGTCACAAAATCACCGTCAAACCCGAACTTTTTAGCACCACCGCTGTAATAACCTAGGCCTGGTGTATATAAAGCCGCATCCATTAACTGGGCAAAATTAATCCAGCCGCCTTCTTTTGCGATAAGCGCTTGAATGGCAGAAAGCAATGCGTTGCTATGTGCGACTGCTTCAGAATCTGGTTGTGGAAATGAAGTGTTCATGAAGACTAGATTATAATTGCTACAGACTAAAAGTCAGGAAAAAACGTGGAAGCAAGTTTACAAAACAAAATTGTTTTAATTACGGGTGGCGCAAAGCGCGTAGGGGCTTCTATTTGCCGTTTACTTCATGCAAACGGCGCAAACTTGATGATTCATTACAGAAGCTCTGTCAATGAAGCTCGGGCCTTACAAGCAGAGCTCAATTTACAGCGACCTAATTCCGTTGCCATTATTCAAGCTGACCTGCTCAATTTGTCTGTATTACCAAGCTTAATTAATGAAACGATTAAACATTTTGGTAAATTAGATGTGCTGATTAATAACGCATCAAGCTATTACCCAACCGAAATTGGCGATATTCAAGAAGAGCAATGGCAAGATTTGATGGGCTCCAATTTAAAAGCACCGCTATTTTTATCTCAAGCCGCAGCAGTTGAATTAAGAAAACAACAAGGGTGCATTATCAACATTACTGATATGCATGTAGAGCGCCCGAAGAAAGGCTACATTGTCTATAGCGTCGCCAAGGCGGGGCTGGTTACTTTAACCAAGTCACTTGCCCATGAGTTATCCCCTGAAGTCCGCGTGAATGCGGTTGCCCCTGGACCGGTGATGTGGCCTGAGGACAACCCACAGTTTGACGAGCTTTATCGCCAACGTGTGATTTCACAGACTTTATTAAAACGTATCGGCGAACCCAACGATATCGCAAAAGCGGTAAAATTCCTGATTCAAGACGCACCATTCATCACCGGGCAAATTATTGCCGTTGATGGTGGACGCTCTCTCAACCTATAAAACAGTAGCATCAGATGATTAAACACTTACCAGACAACGCCTCCAACACCTTTATTCGCCTACGCAATAGTCTAATTAGCGCAACTGGCAAAGCTATTGGTGATTACAACATGATTGAAGATGGCGATACCGTGTTGGTCTGCATGAGCGGCGGAAAAGACTCCCATGCGATGCTAATGTTGTTGCTTGCCTTGCAAGAGCGCGCGCCTATTGATTTCAAACTGATTGCAATGAACTTAGACCAAAAGCAACCAGGATTTCCAGCTGACATATTGCCAGCCTACTTAGAAAAGCTGGGTGTTGAATATCGGATTGTTGAAGCAGACACTTACTCTATCGTGAAAGAAAAAATCCCTGAAGGCAAAACGACTTGCTCTCTTTGTTCACGTTTACGCCGCGGTGTGATTTACCGTACTGCAAAAGAATTGGGCGCCAACAAAATCGCGCTAGGCCATCATCGCGATGACATCGTGGAAACCTTATTCCTCAATTTGTTCTTTGGCGCGAAAATGAAAGCAATGCCGCCAAAGCTAGCCACCAATGACAAGCAAAACATTGTGATACGCCCACTCGCTTATTGCTCCGAGAAAGACATTGCCGCTTACGCACGCCAAATGGGCTTCCCTATTATTCCTTGCGACTTATGTGGCTCACAAGAAAATCTCCAACGTCAAAAGGTGAAAGAAATGCTTCACGCTTGGGAGTTGGAACAGCCTGGTCGCGTTAATAATATTTTCCGAGCCATAGGCAACGTTGAACCTTCTCATCTGGCCGATACTAATTTATATGACTTCAAAAGTCTCAGCCAAGCATCAACAGAAGATGAAGACCCTTTATTTGGCGATATTTCAGAAAAAGAGAAGCCAGAAGGCGCGCTCAGCTTAGGAAGTAGCGAAGGAACGCGCATCGAATTTATTCGCAATCTTTAATGATTTAATGGTGCTTTTTTTTACCGTCTCGCAAAAAATTATTAAAGAACTTGCGTGAGTCTCCTTGTCTAGACAAGGTTTTACTCTTATCATCACCCCAACTAGCCCCATTCTTATAAAGCACACATGTCAAAACTTTTGATTGTTGAATCACCATCCAAAGCCAAAACTCTAGAAAAGTATTTAGGTAAGGATTTCAAAGTACTCGCCTCTTACGGCCATGTGCGTGACCTCATTCCAAAAACGGGCGCGGTAGATACCGAAAACGATTTTGCGATGAAATATGAAATTATCGACCGCAATTCCAAGCATGTTGATGCGATTACTCGTGCAGTAAAAGATGCTGAAGCTATCTACCTTGCAACCGACCCAGACCGCGAAGGGGAAGCCATTTCGTGGCATATCGCTGAGATTTTAAAAAGCAAAAATCTCATCAAAAACAAATTAATGAAGCGCGTGGTGTTCCACGAAATCACAAAAACTGCTGTTCAACACGCGATTGATGAACCTCGCGATATTTTGATGCCGCTAGTAAATGCCCAGCAAGCGCGTCGTGCACTTGATTATCTAGTGGGCTTTAATCTTTCACCGCTACTTTGGAAGAAAATCCGCAGAGGTCTTTCAGCAGGTCGAGTACAAAGTCCGGCATTACGTTTAATTGTTGAGCGCGAGCTTGAAATTGAAGCTTTCAAGAGCCAAGAGTATTGGTCTATTCATTTAGAATCACGCAAACATCAACATAGTTTTGATGCAAAACTCATTCAGCTGGATGGTAAAAAAGTTGAGCAATTTACGGTCATTACCCAAGACCAACAAGCAGCAATTGTCGGAGAGCTATTACTGAAAAGTGCTGGCAAAACGACTGTTAGTCGCGTTGAGAAAAAACAACGTAGCCGCAGTCCAGCAGCCCCTTTTACAACATCAACTTTGCAACAAGAGGCAGTACGTAAGTTAGGGTTCACTACCAGCCGAGCGATGAGAATTGCTCAACAGTTATACGAAGGTATTGATATTGGCGGAGGTGCGGTTGGCTTAATCACTTACATGCGTACTGACTCTTTCAGCCTAGCAGCTGAAGCAATCGCCCAAATTCGAGGCTATATTAAAGATAACTTCTCAGCTGAATATTTGCCGAAGTTACCAATTGCATACAAAACAAAATCTAAAAATGCACAAGAAGCGCATGAAGCTATTAGACCAACAGATATCTCACGGACACCAGCTAACGTTGAGCAATTTTTAACGCCAGAGCAATTCAAGCTTTATGAAATGATTTGGAAACGCTCCGTGGCTTGCCAAATGGCGCCTGCTCGTTTCGATGCAGTAAGTGTTGATTTAGCCATTGGTAACGATGCCAATCTTTTTCGAGCAACAGGTCAAACCTTAGTATTCCCGGGCTTTATTGGCGTTTACATGGAGGGCGTTGATGATGCTGAAGAAGAAAGTGAAACCAAACTGCCAGTATTAGAAACAGGTGAAGTATTAGACGTACAAAAGATTTTTGGTGACCAACACTTTACAGAACCTCCACCGCGTTACGGTGAAGCGAGCTTAGTTAAAGTGCTAGAAGAGTACGGCATAGGCCGCCCTTCTACTTACGCTAGCATCATCTCTACCTTACAAGATAGAGAGTATGTCTTACTAGACAAAAAACGCTTCACGCCAACTGATGTGGGTCGTGTAGTGAATAAATTCCTAACCGACCACTTTACGCGCTACGTAGATTACGACTTCACAGCAAACCTTGAAAACCAGCTAGATAGCGTTGCCGATGGCGATTCCGAGTGGATTCCATTGCTCAAAGAGTTCTGGGGTGGCTTGCATAAACAAATTGATGATAAAAAAGACGTAGAACGTCCTGGCACAGAGTTATTAGATGAAGCATGCCCTAAATGCGGCAAGCAGCTATCCAAACAGCTCAGCCGTTATGGCAGCTTCATTGGTTGCGTAGGTTATAACGACACTCCTAAATGCGATTACAAACGCAATGTAGGTGGGGAAGGTGCCATCAGTAGCGAGCCTACACTTATTGGTGTAGACACTAATTCTGGCAAAGATATCCTATTACTCAACGGCCCTTATGGCCCTTATTTGCAGCTTGGTTTGCCTGAGGCAGACACCAAGAAAAAACCTAAACGCGTGAGCATTCCAAAAGATATACCTTTATCAAACATTGATATAGATATTGCTTTGCAACTTATCGCGCTACCAAGAGATTTAGGTCTACATCCGGTCACCAATAAAAAGGTAATTGCAAATATTGGCCGCTTTGGCCCTTACGTTAATCATGACGCAAAGTTCAAATCCATCCCTAAAACAGATAGCGTTTTTGAGATAGATTTAGCCCGTGCTGTTGAATTGCTAGCGCAAGCTAACTCTGGCCCTGCACCGATTCGCGAGCTTGGCAATCACCCTACTGAAGATGGTCAAATTGCGATTTACTCTGGTCGCTATGGTCCTTATGTGCAACACGGCAAGATACGCGCAACGATCGCTAAGAGCGAAGACCCTGAATCATTGACCATGGAAGAAGCGTTGGAGCTATTAGCTGCAAAAGCACTGAAAGATGCACCAACTAAAAAGTCTGGTGCTAAAAAACCAGCAGTGAAAAAAACCGCCGCAAAAAAGACAGCGACTAAAAAAATAGTTGCGAAAAAACCTGCTGCAAAGAAAGCTGCGACCAAGAAAGCGCCAGCTAAGAAATCGACTGTTTAAACAGCACTTTTCTTTCGAGCATAAAAAAAGCGGCTTACATAAGCCGCTTTTTTTATCAAACTTAAAACTTAACTCATACGTGGTGAGAAATTACGCGCTTCCATCCACTTACGAATACGTTCGGCATCACCAATTCTTGAGAACTTACCCATTGAGTCTAGAAATACCAAGACAACAGATTTACCAGAAATCTCAGCCTGCATGACCAAACAACGACCAGCCTCACTAATATATCCTGTTTTAGAAAGACCAATCACCCACTTCTGGCTGTTATTTCGTACAAGCAAGTTAGTGTTAGAAAAATTTACTGGGTTACGATAACCATGTACGTTAAATTCTTGAGATGCTGTCGTGCTGACTTGTCTAATTTGAGGATAGTTATAAGCCGCACGCACCATCTTTGAAAGATCTGCTGCAGTAGAGACATTCTCACTATGCAAACCTGTTGAGTCTACAAAATGTGAACTCGACATACCTAAAGCATGCGCTTTTTCATTCATAGCAATAACAAATGCACTAATACCGCCTGGATAATTACGACCCAAAGCTGAAGCAGCTCTATTCTCTGATGACATAATTGCCATGTGTAACAACTCAGCACGGGTCAACTGCGAACCAACTGGCAATTTAGAGCTAGATCCCTTGAAGGTATCAACATCGGCATCTGTCACTTCTAACACTTCATCCATAGGCAGATGCGCATCTAACATCACCATCGCAGTCATCAATTTTGTCACTGAAGCAATTGGAGTTTGGGTATTAATATTTTTCGCGAAAAGGATCTCACCAGTGGCCTGGTCCATTACCAATGCTTTTGCAGATGCAAGTTGTGGCTCACCCGAAATACTTTTACCACGCGACTCGTCTGCTTCAAAGCTCGCTTTTTGAATATGGCTTTTACGAAGCGCTAAACGCTTGTGCGGTTTAGAAATAACTTCCGATGGAACATCAATTTTGTGATGAACACGCTCATGGTGTTTTTTATGTGAAGCCTCAGCCGAACTGAATGGCAGTGAAATTGCCAAGGCAATACTGAATGCAATTACTTTTGATGCCATAGGATAACCCCTATTTGTTAAATCTTTAACAATCTTAACCAAATTATCTTGATTTGTCATCAAGATAGCGCATTTTTGTAAGCCATCTTGTGAGAATAATTAATATTTATCCATTTTAATCGGTTTGTGCGAAAATAAAAGCCTAATTTAATTTGGCAAAAGCAGCATGAAAATCGACAGTAACTTGCACTACACCAGCGAGCATCTTTGGATAAATTCCAACGAACACGGCGAGTATTTAAGTGGGATTACAGACTATGCCCAAGACCTTTTAGGTGACATCGTGTTTGTAGAGTTTCCAGTAATTGGCGCATCAATTACTGCTGGGAAACCTTGCGGCTTGGTCGAATCAGTAAAAACTGGTTCAGATTTACACGCGCCATTGGATGGAGTTGTGACAGAAATCAATACCAGTCTGCAAGTAAATCCTGAGCAAATTAATGATTCACCTTATAAGACTTGGATTTTTAAATTCAAACCTAACAATCCAGATGCCAGTAAAAATCTCCTAGATGCAAAAGCTTACGAAGCCTTGCTTGGCGAAACGAGTTAACTAGCATCTTCTGGGTGATGTGATGTCACCAAGCGAACAGAACGTATCATCGCTTCAATTTCACTATTCACTTGTGAGCTTATTTCCTGGCGCATACTAGGTAACTCATCAGCAAAAGCTTTATGTATTCTATCTTTAAGCAACTGCTCAAGCTCTGGCACTTCGCCCTTTAATGCATTTTCAAAATCTTGCTTGGTTGTTTGAGCAAAACCAGACATTTCTGCAAACAAATCCGTTTTAATTTGCATTGAAGCTAAAGCATAAATGTTCGGCAGTGTTTCGTTCATTTTGACACCGAGCTCTTGGCTCGCATCTTCTTGCAAGCTACTCAATTGGTGGGTTAATGATTCTTTAGCTTGCCCCATAATAGCTTGATATATCTCAGGCAAGTCGCGCGCTAAATCTTGACGCATTTTTTCTAAAGTGGCTTCATGAAATTCGGCAACTTTCTGTTGCAATGTATCAGTGACTTTTTCTATTGTTGATGTTTGCAAGTCCAGCAAACGTGCATTCACTTTTTCAATCAGGACGCCTTCAAGTTGCGGCATCACCTGCTCAAACTCCTCACGCAACGCCGCAATCGACTCTTCTTGAAGCACCCCTAACTTTTCCAGCGTATCTGCCTGAAAAATCTCAGCGCGCGCTAGATACATTTGTGGAACCTCTGTCGCCAAATCCGCTTTGGCTTTATCTATGAAGTCACCTGTATCACAAATTAAATCTTGCTGTGCCACTTTCAAAGAGCTGGCCATCTGTGATTGAAGCTCCTGACTCAGCGAAGGACGCAATTCATCAAGGATTTCTTTTTTGATCGTTTCATTTTGATGCGAGAGTGCTGCTTGAGCCAAAGCTTTTTCCAATTGTGGTTTTAGTTGCTCCATCGCGAACTCAAAAAAAGCCGGTGTCAATACAGGCTGTTCTGCTGCCGCATAAACTTGGGTCAGTACGGGAATATTTTCTTGTTCAGATGCCATGAGACTCTCAATTAATCAAAACTTGCTAACTAGATAGCTTTGCCAGCAGCGTCGTAACTTTTAATTTCATAACCACGGTCGCGATAAAACTTATAGCGAATACGCGCTTGTACTTTGTCTGCTTCATCCACACCTACAATTTCTATTAATCGCCTAAAACGACTAAAGAAAACGGGGTGTGGATGCTGCAAATTAATCAGCACTTCATCATGCAAAAGCTGCTCACCTTGCCAATCAACAACTATTGGCGTTGCTGAGGCTAACGCATCACTCGCCAAATGATTAGGCAAAAATTGCTGAGGCAAGCTCCATAAGTACTGCTGTATTTCTTTAGCCGCCTCATTATTTTGAACAAACATCATCAACTTAACATTTTTAGCGATGGCTTTTTCACCCAGCTCTGCTAGTTTTTGCAACTTATCTTCTACATTAAAGAAGAATTCAACTCGCGTCATCAGCCATTAAGCCTTTGCTGCGCGGTGTTTTAGGAACTGTGTTAATAAGGGCACAGGTCGACCTGTTGAGCCCTTATCCTTGCCAGATTTCCAAGCAGTACCTGCAATATCCAAATGCGCCCAATGATATTTTTTCGTGAAGCGAGACAAGAAACAAGCCGCTGTAATACTTCCACCAGCACGTCCGCCAATATTCGCGATATCAGCAAAATTGCTATCCAATTGAGGCTGATACTCTTCCCACAAAGGCATATGCCAAGCGCGGTCTAAAGCATCCTCACCCGCAGCGAGCAACTCTTTGGCTAAACGGTCTTGATTGCTAAATAAACCAGTCGCATGATGCCCTAGAGCAATCACACAAGCCCCCGTCAATGTTGCAATATCAATCACGGCAGACGGCTCAAATTTTTCAGCATAAGTTAGCGCATCACATAAAATTAAACGGCCTTCAGCATCGGTATTTAATACTTCAATCGTTTGACCAGACATGCTGGTTAATACGTCACCTGGGCGAATCGCATCAGCATCGGGCATATTCTCACACGCCGGAATCACACCAATCACATTGAGCGGCAAATCCATTTCAGCAATTGCCTTGAATGTACCCAAAACGCTTGCGGCGCCACACATGTCATATTTCATCTCATCCATTTCGGCGCCAGGCTTGAGCGAAATACCGCCTGTATCAAAAGTAATGCCCTTACCTACCAAGACCACTGGCTTTTGATCTTTTTTTCCTTGTAAATGTTGAAGCACAATGAGCTTAGGTGGCTGCGCACTACCTTGTGCCACTCCCAAGAATGAGCCCATACCTAACTTTTTCATTTCTTCACGTTCTAAGACTTGAACAGTGAGGCCATGTGTTTTTACCATTGCCAAAGCCTGCTCCGCCAAGTAAGTTGGCGTACATACATTAGGTGGCAAGTTACCTAAATCTTTCGCAAAACTTACGCCAGATGAAACTGCCAAACCTTGCTTCAAGGCATCTTTAGCAGATTGATTATCATCATTCTCTGCCACATGGATCTCTAGCTTAGTAATACCTTTGGTCGCAGCTTTATCTGCTTTGTCTTTTTTGCCCTTCATCACATCAAAACGGTACAAAGCGTCATTAACTGCCTCAACCATCTGAGCGACTTTCCAAGCAGCGTCTTGTTTTTTATCGTTAGCATTGAGCACATCAACTTCAGCTAAAAAACTTGCCACATCATTTACACCTGTTTTAGAGAGGGCGCTAACAGAAGCAATTATCGCTTTACGATAGCTCTTTTCACTGAGCTCACCATGCTTACCTAAGCCAACCAATAAAACACGCTCAGCATGTGCGCCAGCGACATCTTGCAAGAGCAGAGTTGAAGCTAGCTTGCCATCCATGTCGCCACGCTTTAATACTTTGGCTAAATAGCCCTCAGACGCATCGTCAATCGACTTAGCAGAATGGCTTAACTTGCCTGACTCATACACACCAACAATCACGCAATCGTTACGTTGTTTTTCCGATTTACCGCTTTTTATGCTAAATTCCATTCAATACATCCTTTTCGCTTAATATCGTTGAATTATCCTGCGTTTTGGTTTGAAAACAAAATTTTGTACGAAATCATTTTTAACCATACTTTTTAAACATTAAAGCAAAAGACTAGCCAAGTATGATCTTCAAACGATCACTCCTTCACGAGTTATTCCAAACGGCCACTGGCGCTTTTGCCGTGCTTTTTGGCATATTCATCGCGCAACGTGTGACCTATTACATCGGTATTGCGGCAAACGGTAGTATCGCAAGTAATGCAATTAACACCTTACTTGGCTTTAGCATGCTCAAATTCTTGCCCATGCTATTGTCACTCACGCTGTTTTTGGCCGTTCTACTGACGCTCACTCGCCAGTATCGTGACAGCGAAATGATCATTTGGTTTAGTTCTGGTCAGGGATTGGCTGCGTGGATACGGCCCACATTATCTTTTGCTATACCCATTATTGTACTCATCACATTTCTAAGTCTTTTTGTGACCCCTTGGGCAACCAACAAAAGCGCTGATTATAAAACACAACTAAAAAGACAAGATGAGCTTGCAACCATTACACCTGGGGTATTCAAAGAATCAAAACAAGCCAATCGCGTTTACTTTGTTGAAGCTTTCGACAAACTTGGTACAACGGTTAAAAACGTTTTTATTCAGTCTGTACAACATCAACAACTGGGGGTGATTGTAGCCAAACAAGGCTATCGTGAAACCATGCCTAATCATGATAATTTTTTAATCATGGAGCAAGGTCGCCGCTACGAGGGCAAACCTGAGTCAGCAGAATTCACTTCAACGACATTTGAAAAATATGCTGTGCGCATTGAAGCGAAAGAGTCTAAAGAAGCACCTGTTGTTGTTATGCAAGGGATTCCAAGTAGCGTCTTAATTAAAGAAGCCAGCCCAGCCAACAATGCTGAAATTCAAGGGCGTATTGCAATTCCAATTTCCGCATTAATTCTAGTCTTGCTTGCCATTCCGCTAAGCTTTGTGGATCCGCGCTCTGGTCGCTCTGGCAACATGGCGATGGCTATTCTAATTTATATCATTTACAACAATATGATTAGCATCAGCCAAGCATGGCTAGTGCAAGGAAAGCTAAGCCCTATAATTGGTCTGTGGCCAGTTCATCTGGTTTTTTTATCAATTACTGTTTATTTGTATTACCGTCGCGCCTTCCAGTTGCCTTTATTTCCAAATTGGCCACGTAAATGAAGATCGTCAACAGATATCTAATTAAAGAGGCAAGTTATAGCATTCTGCTGATTATGGCAGCCCTGCTTGCAATGTTTGCTTTCTTTGATTTGCTTCAAGAGCTAGAAAGCGTTGGCAAAGGTACTTATGGCATAGGGAAAATTATCCTTTTTGTATTATTAAGTGCACCAGGCCATATTTATGAAATAGTTCCTGTTGCCGTGCTAATTGGCACCATTTACTCACTTGGTCAATTGTCCAGAAACTCTGAGCTCATCATTCTACGCGTGAGTGGCATGTCGATTCTTAATATCGGCATCACACTATTTCGCATAGGCTTAGTGTTCGCATTAATTACATTTATTGTGGGCGAAGCAATTACCCCAATTAGTGAAAAAACAGCACAGCGCATGCGCATCAAGGCCATTGATTCTGTCATTGCGCAAGATTTTCGTTCTGGGTTGTGGGTAAAGGACGGCAAAAACTTCGTGAACGTCGAACAAGTGCTGCCAGACGCACAGCTAGTTAACATTCACATCTACGAATTTGACGAAAACTTCCAAATGAAGGCCATCAACCAAGCGAAAACTGGCACATTCAATGGCGACAATTGGGATTTAACAGACTTAACACAAACGAATTTAAGTAAAACCAATGTGAAATCTATCTACTTAGCTAAATCACAATGGAAATCACTGATTAGACCAGAGCTTATGAATATTTTATTGGTTGTTCCAGAAAAAATGTCAGCCTGGAATTTATATTCTTACATTTCACATCTGAATAAAAACAAACAGAAAACTTCGCGTTACGAAATCGCTCTATGGGCTAAATTAGTTTACCCAATGGCTTGTTTAGTCATGGTTATGCTTGCTCTGCCATTTGGGTTTTTGCAGCAACGTTCAGGAGGAGTCGCAAACAAGCTGTTTGCAGGAGTATTACTAGGGATTGTGTATCAAGTCCTTAATAAAGTATCACTGCATTTGGGCTTACTCAATGACTGGACTGCATTCTCAAGCGCGGTGATGCCAACCTTTTTATTCTTACTCACGGGAATTTTGATGCTGGTGTGGGTAGAAACCCAATAAAGCTATTTCTTTGAAAGCGCGACTAAACGACTGCCTGTAAATCTATCGTGTAAATATAGACCTTCTCGGTCAAATATAGCCCAAATAAAACCTAAGCCAAAAAACATCAAGCTAAAGCTAGCTATCATATATCGTCTAACCGCTTGTTCTAGCGACAAGGGCTTCCCATCAAGCCCAAGCAACTGAATATGCCAAGTCTGCATGGCTAATGTTTGGCCGCTCCTCACCCAACAATAAACAAAATAAATACCTGTGATTAGCCATGAATACATAAAAAACAGGTGCTGCTCAAAATCAGAATGTGGGTCGCCAATTAAGGCTCGATAAACAACACCTGCTACAAATAAGATCGCAAATACCAATATGCTTTCATACAGCATACAAGCAATACGTTTAAATAAAGAAATAGAATCCATTTAGCGCCCAATATCGTCTGTGCCAAAAATTTCCGGGTGTTGCGCCCTCAATTCTTGTCGTTTTTCTGGTGAAGCCTCACGATATTCGCGCCATTGCTTATGAAGCTCCTCTTTTTTTTCTGGTGGAAGCGACTTAAATTGCTGAAAGCGTTTACGCGCATTTTCTCTCTCAAACGGCGTCATTCTGCTCCAACTAGTCAATCGTTGCTGAACACGCTCTTGGCGATCTAATGGCATTTTTGGGTAATCATGTACGATTTCCAACATGCGTTCACGTTGCCAAGGACGAAGATTGTCCCAGTCATCAGCAAGCGGTGCTAACACCTTTTTTTGGTCGTCATTTAGCGAAGCCCAAGGCTTATCTAAAGCACCCTCTGCTATCGCCAAATGCGATAACAGAAAAGAGATACAAGCAACAAGAATTATTGCTGCGTATTTTCTGACAACCATGTACCAAATCCCTCATTTGAATATACTTCCGGGGGTAAATCCGAAGCCAATAAGTAGGCATCGCCTTGTTCAGCATCTTCTTGATTAGCAATATTTTGCATAGCCAACAAAGCAAGCAAACCTAAACCACACATCATCAGCGTGACCAATAAGCGATGCTGATGCCAATAATTTCCAAATAATCTTACTACGCCATTTTGGCTAATCGCCATAACAGAAGACGACCTTGCCATATTTGCTAGGGCTTGTTGACGTGCATAATTAAGCTTAGAAGCTACCTTTACATCAACATTTGAAGCTTGCTCATCCAAGAGCGAAGTAATGCGTTTAGCGAACACTTGTTCGCGAAGTTCTGCTTGTTGATTCTCAGTATTAATCTTCATCATCTACTCCCTTCTCAAATGTTAGGGTCCTTGCCAACAATTGCTCAGCCAAACCATGTTTTTCCAATGTTGTTGCTAAAGCTCGCACTGCACGAGAGCAATGTGTTTTGACACTGCCTTGGGAGCACCCCATCGCAAGCGCAGTTTCCGCCACATCCATATCCTCCCAATAACGCATTACAAAGGCTTCTCGTTGACGAGTAGGAAGTTTAGTTAAAGCCTCTTCAATGAGTGCCATCGTTTGGCGCTGCTCTAACTGAGCCTCAGGCTCATCTCTAGCATCGGGATTAGCAGAAGTCAGCACTTCTAGCGGGTCCGAATCTTCACCATCTTCACCCGTTACGCTAAAAGACGAAAGTAACGATGTCCAAATATTCCTGACCTTTTGCCGACGCCAAAAGTCACGCATCGTATTTTGCAAAATTCGCTGAAAAAGCATAGGGAATTCATTCGCCGGCCTCATCGCATATTTCTCAGCCAACTTCATCATCGCATCTTGAACAATATCCAAGGCAGCATGCTCATCACGCACCGCATAAGCAGTTTGCTTAAAGGCTCTGCGCTCTACCTGAGTGAGAAAGTCCGATAATTCTTGTCGAGTTGCCATTTGTCTTAATGTATCGCTTTCGAGTAAAAAAGCAAAGCTGCATTAGCAATAGACCAAGATTAAACATTACGATTGGTAGCCAAGCCGTAATTTAGCTACAATCTACGACGGGATGAAAATTTTGGACACTCAAAACAGCAATGGCCACAAAAACAAATTGCCTGATTATCGATGACGAACCTGCGCTAGCAGAGTTTATTGCAATTAATCTCGAAAAAATGGGTATCAAATGTGACTGCTCAGAAACAGTCGAGGATGCAAAGCACTTGCTCACCCATCGTCACTATGACTTATGTTTAACAGATATGCGCTTGCCGGATGGCAACGGCTTAGATTTGGTTAAACACATTGGGTTTCAACATGCCGGCCTGCCTATTGCTATCATGACCGCATTCCCAGACTCAGACAATGCGGTTTCAGCCCTCAAAGCAGGTGCCTTCGATTACTTAAGCAAACCCATTGAGTTACCCCAGCTCCAGGCTTTAGTAAGAGCAGCGCTAAAATTTGGACAAAGCAATGAACAACGTAATGCAAAAATCTCACTGCTAGGCAATTCAGCATCTATGCAAAAAGTCAGGCATGTACTTGAAAAAATGTCTCGAAACCAAGCCCCTCTTTTAATAACGGGAGAGTTAGGCACTGGCAAAGAGTCAGCCGCGAGACTTATTCATCACAACAGCGCCAGACGTGATCACGCATTTATTAAGGTTAATTGTGCAGCACTTAATGCAGACAACGCAGTTGATGAATTTTTCGGATATACAAAAATCAATCCTCAGGACTCAAAAAGAGAACGAGTTGGTTTTCTCAAATCTGCTAAAGGTGGCACGCTCTTTCTGGACAGCGTAGATAAGTTGTCAGCGAGCGTACAAAACAAATTAGGCGATCTTATTCAAGATGAAGAGGTCGATGTAAGACTGATCTCGGCAAGCCACCAAGACCTTAGCGCACTGATGGAGCAAGGCTTATTTAACCAAGACTTGTATTACCGGCTCAATGTCATGAGCGTTCAGATGCCTGAATTAAGAGATATCAATGAAGATATTCCTGTTATCGCCCAACATCTACTCATCAAAATTGCTGAGAACTATGGCGAAAATCAAGTTAACTTGTCTGAATGCGCTTTGACTAAACTGAAGTCGTGCCGGTTTTTAGGAAACGTACGCGAATTAAGAAATACGCTGGAACGCGCATTTACTTTATGTGATGGCAATACAATCAAGGCCGATGATTTGCACATCAAGGAAAAGGTCAAATTACCAGAAACCTCTCAGCTCGACACTTCAGCACTTTCACTCCCTAATTATCTTGAAAACATCGAGAAACAGGCGATACGCGAAGCACTAGCAAAAACACGCCAAAATAAAACCGCTGCAGCTAAATTATTAGGCGTGAGCTTTAGAACATTGCGCTATCGCCTAGTAAAACTAGGCTTAAGCAAAGGCGAAGATGGTGGTGATGAGTAAGACTGATTAACTAAGTGCAAATGCCAAGTAAGCAAGATACATCAAGCCGTTCACCCAAACATGCCAGACGCGAAGTTGACCGCGAGAAATCATCCAACGTAACCAAAGCACGCCAAGCAATGTAACCACCACACCAGCAAACACTTCTTTTTGCGGCACCCATGGCGTGAGCATGATGCCAATTGCTGGTAACAACGTGCCCTGAAACACCAAAGCGCCCGTGATATTCCCGAATGCCAAAGTATCTTTGCCTTTGCGCACCCATAAAATACTATTCACTTTTTCTGGCAACTCTGTCGCAATAGGAATCACCAATAAAGAAAGTAACAATGGCGTAATGCCCAACAATGCAGAAGCGCCTTCAATGCCAGAAATAAATCCTTTAGCGCCAGCAATGAGCAAAGCTAAGCCAATCAGCAACTGCCCCATCACCACGACCATGTGGTTAGGCAAACCTAAGCGACATAAGAACATTGGACTTTCCGCTTCAGTTGCATGACCATCGGCAACGAGATGTTTAGAAGCGCGCAAGGTCAACATGATGTAGATAAAATAAATCATCACCATCACAAAGCCGATGGCATAACGAACTGCTTTCACTTCGTGAGGCACAAACAGTGCAAGTGTTGCAAAGCCAAAAGCGAGGATGAAAAAATTTAAATCGCGCTTTAGGCCTGTTTTCTCTGGGTGGAAGTGTCCATGCGCTTTTCTGTTTTTTAATACAGCAAAAGACAACAAGGAAATGGAAAGCGTTGATAGCATAAGTGGCGCGCCTAAAATTGCGCCCACACCAATTTCTTCATTTAAATGTGCATCACTTGTGCCTGCCATTAAAGCCAAAAGCGGCACAGAAGTTTCTGGCAAAGCAGTGCCAACTGCCGCAAATAGTGAACCTGTCACGCCTTCAGAAATGCCTAGCTTTTCACCTAAATGCTCTAGTGCATTGGTAAACACTTCTGCAGCAATTAGAATAACAATAAGAAACAAAAATAATTCGGCAAAAATCATGACATCACCTCAAAAATATATAGCTGAATTTTATCGGATAAGCGATTATTAAGCATGAAAAATATTCAGATCAATTCAAATGGGATTTGTTCCGAAGCAAAGTTCATTGCTTCACCAAATATTGATGCGCGACCCAATCCAGAGGATATCTCGTTAATTGTGATTCATAACATCAGCCTGCCACCCAATCAATATGGCGGGAACGGTGTTATTGAGTTATTCACTAATCAACTGAATCCTGATGAACATCCTTATTACGCTGAGATTGCCCATCTAAAGGTCTCTTCGCATTTTTTTATTCGTCGCGATGGCGAGCTCATCCAATTTGCATCATGCAACGATCGCGCTTGGCATGCTGGCGCTTCCAACTGGCAAGGTCGTGAAAGATGCAATGACTTCTCAATTGGCATCGAATTAGAGGGTAGCGATTTTGAAGCATTTGAACCTATGCAATACGAAACACTCGAAACTTTGATTGCATCAATTAAAGCGCGTTATCCAATAGAAGCAATTACTGGGCATTCCGACATTGCGCCTGGCCGAAAAACAGACCCAGG
This sequence comes from Pseudomonadota bacterium, assembly GCA_046047035.1. Taxonomy (GTDB): domain Bacteria; phylum Pseudomonadota; class Gammaproteobacteria; order Burkholderiales; family Methylophilaceae; genus Methylopumilus_A. The sequence goes on along the minus strand of JBJOIS010000005.1, from coordinate 89,641 downwards.
CCCTTATTTTAATTGGTCACGCATTAAGACTTAATCACACTTTTACAAATGAGTTCGCTATACTCTAACTAATCATTATTGAAAGTTTTACGCATGCTTTTTCAGCAACATTATCCAAATCACCAAGCAAGAGTTAGTTTGGTTTTAGCGCTCTTCATCGGCCTATCTTTAATATCCTGTAGCAAAAAAGAAGCTGAACAAGATGCCAAAAAGAAACCACAGGCAGCACTCATTAGCACCACAACTACCGAAGCGAGTACTTTAGAAATCCGTGAAGAATCTATCGGTACTTTAGAGGGATTAATCGACCCCACCGTTGCTGCAGAGGCCGCTGGACGCGTTGTTAAAATTGCCGCACACCCTGGACAAGTTGTGAAAAAAGGTGAAGTTTTAGTGTTGCTAGATGCTACAGATTACAATTTACAACGTAATCAAGCACAAGCGGAGGTTTCTAGATTAGAAGCACTTACTAGCAACCAAAGCCGCATTGTTGAACGCAATCAAGTCTTAGTGCAAAAGAAATTTATCTCACAAAATGCTTTGGAAGATGTCTCCACACAACACGCCGCACTTCAGCAACAACTCGATGGTGCAAAAGCGCAAATCGCCATCATCGAGCATACCCGTGCGAAAACCACTATCGTTGCCCCGATTGATGGCGTGGTGCAAAAACAAATCGTTTCAACAGGCGATTTTGTCAAAATCGGCGACCCATTGTTGCAAATTATCAGCAAACAAAAGTTACGTGCGCATTTACCATTACCAGAAAATATCGCCGCCAAAATTCACGCTGGCATCAAGGTTCGCCTAAGCACACCAACCTCAACCGACGAAGTCATTAGCACCATACGAGAACTAAAACCATTGATTAGTGAAACAAGCCGCGCTGTTGATGTGATTGCCGATGTGACAGACCAAGCAGGCTGGCAACCGGGCGCAAGCGTTAAGGGTGAAATCATTTTAGGCGAGCATGCCAATGCAATTTTAATTCCTGAGCAATGTTTAGTGTTACGCCCTGCTGGCGAGGTGGTTTATGTGGTTAAAGACGGCTTAGCGTTTCAACGCATCGTCAAAACTGGCATGCGGCAAGAAGGCAAAATCGAAATCATTGAGGGCTTGAGTGCAGGCGAAGTGATTGCTAAAGATGGCGCCGCCTTTCTTACCGACAAAGCAAAAGTAAAAGTCGAAGCTAAAAAACCAGCTAAAGCCTAAGCATAGCAAAAATAATAAGCACCCAAAACATAGAAAAACCCCAAGAGAAAATCGCATGAACTTGCCTGAGCTTTCCATTAAACGCCATGTATTTGCATGGATGCTTTCTGCCGTTATCGTGCTGTTTGGCGTTATTTCGTATCAGCGTATCGGCATAGACCGCATCCCCTCAATCGACTTCCCGATTATTATGGTTAACACCACACTCAAGGGCGCCAACCCTGATGTGGTTGATTCAAGCATCACCAGCATTATTGAAACCGCCGTCAACACCACGCCTGGAATTGAGCATATTCAGTCATCTTCTTCACCTGGCGTTTCAACGATTACCATTACTTTTGCACTTAACAAAAATATCGATGTTGCCTACAACGAAGTGCAATCTAAAGTCAGCCAAGTACTCAAGAAATTACCTCAAGATACTGACCCGCCAACTATCCAAAAAGTGGATTCCAATGCGCAAGCAGTGATTTGGCTGGCGCTGACTGGTGACCGCACCATACAACAACTTAACTTATATGCAACTAACGTACTCAAAAAGAAATTCGAAACCATTAACGGCGTAGGCGAGGTGACATTGGGTGGCCGACGTGACCGCGTGGTTCGGGTTAGTCTTTCACCTGAACGCATGGCAGCTTACAAACTAACTGCAAGCGATTTAATTAACGCTTTCAATACACAACATGTGCAATTGCCCGGTGGATTTTTGGTCAGCAGCCAAACAGAAAAGTTGGTCAAACTTGATTTGGAATTTCATGACGTCAAAGATTTAGGCGAGCTCATTATCAATCACCGCGATGGCGCCCCAGTGCACCTAAAAGACATCGCAACCATTACCGATAGCATTACCGATAATCGCCAAGTTGCGCGCTATAACGGTATGCCAACTGTTGGCTTGGGCATGGTGAAAATCGCGAATGCCAATACGGTTGAAATTATCAAAGAGGTTGAGCGTCGTTTAGATGAAGAAATTCGACCTAATTTACCCCCAGGCATGAAACTTGAAATCTCCACCAATGATTCAATTTTTATTAATCAAATGGTCGCATCACTCAAGGAGCACTTATTTACAGGCACCCTACTTGCGGCACTGATTGTGTTTATTTTCTTACGCTCGATGCGCTCAACCTTAATTATTGCAACTGCAATCCCTGTGTCTTTATTAGGCGCGATTGCCGTGATGTATTTCTCAGGCTACACCTTCAACTCCATGACCTTGCTTGGCTTACTGCTGCTCATCGGCGTGGTGGTCGACGATGCAATCGTGGTGCTAGAAAACATTTTCCGTCATCGTGAACATGTAGATAAAGACCCAATTAGCGCTGCCATCAATGGCTCATCAGAGGTGACTTTTGCAGTCATTGCTGCATCTCTTTCACTTGTTTGTATCTTTGCTCCGGTGATTTTTATGGACGGCATTGTGGGCATGTTTTTCAAATCATTTGGTGTGGTGGTAACCTTTGGGGTGCTTGCCTCATTGTTTGTTTCACTCACCCTCACCCCTATGCTTTGCTCACGCTATTTAAGCGTTGGTCACAAAGAAAATAAATTCTACAGCGCAATCGAAAGAGGCTTAGCAAAGCTCGATTCCACCTATCACTATTTGCTCAACCTCAGCCTGAATCATCGCTGGCGCGTGCTTATCATTACGGTGCTTTTCGTGATTTTGGGTGGTGGCTATGCCATGAAAAACGTACAAAAAGACTTTGTGCCCGAGGCCGATGAGGGTAGCTTTACCATCAGCGTCAAAACTCCCTTAGGTTCAAGTTTAGAATACACCGACTCACGCTTAAAATTAGTAGAAGCAGCAATCGCAAAACATCCTAAAGAGGTCGCCAGCTACTTCTCCACCATAGGCGCAGGCTCTCGCGGCCAAGTCAATCAGGGCAATGTGAACGTGCGCTTAGTCTCTAAAACTGAGCGTCAAAAAAGCCAACAAGAATTAATTAAAGGGCTCAAAAAACAGTTCGACCAAATCCCTGGCGTAAAAGCCATTCCATCGCCCGCATCGATTGCCAAAGGGCAACGTTCAGAGAAGCTTCAATTTATGATCACAGGCTCAAGTCTGGATGAAATTGGTAGTCTATCTAAACAAATGCAACAGGCACTCACCAAAAACAGTGATATGGGTAAAGTGGATTTGGATGTGCAGCTCGATTTGCCTCAACTCGATATGAGCATAGACCGCAGCCGCGCAGCAGCACTAGGGCTAAGTGCTAACGATGTTGCTGGCGCTGTTAGCATGTATGCAGGCGGTCTAAACGTGGCGAAATATAATGACTTCAATGGTGATGGTCAACGCTACGACATTCGCTTAAAAGCTGACGAGAATGAAATGAAACAAACAACGGATTTAAGCAAAATTTACCTAAGAAGCGCTAGTGGTGAATTAGTGCGATTAGATGCTGTTGCTAGTTTTACACCAGCCTTAGGTGCAGCCGTGATTGGCCGCTACGATATGCAATACTCTGCAAACTTTTACGCCAACCCAAGCATGCCTTTGGGTGATGCGGTCAATTTAGTTAAAGAAACGGCAGCTAAGATTTTGCCAACCAACTACACACTCAAAATGACAGGCCAAGCAGAAGAGTTTGGCAAAACATTTAAGAACATTAAGTTCGTGTTTATTCTTGCCTTCATCTTGCTATATATGGTGCTAGCAAGCCAATTCAATTCGTTTATACAGCCTGTGATTATTATGTTGGCACAGCCTCTCGCGATTATTGGAGGCTTAATTGCGCTCTTACTTTCGGGCGATTCACTCAATATTTACTCAATGATTGGCCTAGTTCTACTTATCGGCCTGGTCGCTAAAAACTCCATCTTGCTTGTAGACTTAACCAATCAATTGCGTGAACGTGGTGCGAGCATCAACGATGCACTCAAAGAGGCCTGCCCAATTCGTCTGCGACCTGTTGTGATGACATCGCTTACCATCATCTTGGCACTTCTACCTGCAGCACTGGGTTTAGGCGCAGGAAGTGAAACCAACAAACCGCTTTCAGTCGCGATTATTGGCGGGATGATCTCATCCACACTGCTCACTTTGGTGGTGGTGCCAGCAGCCTACTCTTTGGTGATGAACGGTCTGGAAAATTGGAAAGCTAGAAAAAAGTAATGACTGGAAATTAACGCCGTGTCATTTTAACTAAATACTCCAGTGCTAAAGGCTGAACTTTAGGTTGCCATAGCGCTGGATTTTCGGGGAAGTCTTCAAACTGCCCTGAACGCTCAAAACCTAAACGCTCATAAAACGCAATCAGCTCAGTCCGCAAAGTAATCACAGACATAAAGAAGCCCGCCACACGCCACTCTCTTAAAGTTATTGCTTCAGCCGCTTGTATCATCTCACGGCCATAGCCCTTGTTCTGCAAGGCTGGCTTTACTGCAATTAAGCCGAATTTAGCGGTATTTTCTAGACGCTCACAGGCAATGCTTGCTACCACTTGGTCTCGCAACACACCCACCAAAACAAATGCATCGTCACGCTTAATCAGCGCTGCAACTTCTGGGGTGGTAATACGGAGACCATCTAATAAGTCAGCCTCCGTTGTCCAACCAGCAAGGCTAGTTTCACCCCGATAAGCAGTGTTAACTAGCTCAGCAATTGCGGTGGCATCACTTAATTCGGCTTTATGGAAGCTAAGCATTTAGGAGGAATGCACTAGCTTTTGAACGACCAAGCTACCCACCATATCACCCTGCACATTGACTGTGGTGCGGAGCGTATCTAACAGTCTGTCTATCGGTAACAAAATCGCGATCGCTTCTGCTGGCAAGCCAACGGATTGCAACACCATTACCATCGTCACCATGCCTGCACTCGGAATGCCTGGTGCGCCCATCGCGGCAATCATGGCGGTAAAGAACACAATAAACTGCTGGGCAAGACTTAAATCAATGCCTGCAAGGTTTGCAATAAACAAGGCCGCCGCCGCCTCATAAAGTGCCGTGCCGTCCATATTAATCGTTGCGCCAAGCGGAATGACAAATCCTGCAATTTCAGGCTTCACGTGTAAATGTTGCGTCGTGCAACGCAACGTGACAGGCAAAGTTGCATTGCTAGAGCTAGTCGCAAAAGCAGTCACCAAGGCTTCGCGTGCTCCTCGCCAAAACCACAACGGCGACTTGCCAGTAAACACAAATAAAATCAGCGGCAGCACAACAACACCATGAAATAAAGTTGTGCCTAAAACGACAGCAATAAACTTACCTAAAGTAGCTAGCATGGTCGCATCTTGCAAAACAACCAACTTGAGCAGTAGTGCAGAAATGCCTAAAGGCGCTAAACGCATAATCCAGCTCACAATACGCATACAGACTTCTAGCGCCTCTTGAAGCAAAGCCAAGATGTTTTTGTAACGCTCGCCACCCATCACTAGCGCAATGCCTAAAATTAAAGCGAAGACGACAACCGCCAGCACATTGCCTTGTGAAAGTGCAGTAAAAGGATTGATAAAAATGCCGTGTAAAAACTGCGCCAAAAACTCAGGCAAAGGCAATTGCTTAGCCTCAAAGTTTTGCATGGCATCGGCAAACATTGCCAAATGCAAGCCCGCGCCAGGTTTGAAGTAATTGCTGGCGAATAAACCCAAAGCAATTGCGATCGCCATAGATGCAACGAAAAAAGCTAGCGTTGCGACCCAAACTTTGTGCATTTGCTGATGCTGACGCAAGTTAGCGATGCCAACTGCAATTGAGCAAAACACCAGTGGAATTAAAATCATTTTCAGCAAGTCGATAAATAAAGTCGCGACTAAAGTTGCTGAATATAAGCCTAATTTAACCGCCTCATTTTCAGCGCCTAGTCCATGAAAATACCAACCCAAGACTAGCCCAGCGAGAGCGCCAATGAGGATTTGTAGATTGAGGCTAGGCAGCTTCATGTTTACGCTTTAGCCTTTTTAGGCGCGGCTTTTTTGGGTGCAGCCTTTTTAACAGGTTCTTTAGTAGCCGTCTTGGTTAAGGCTTTAGATTTCGAAATTGCCGCTTTTTTACGTTCCGCTTTGACTGCCGCCTCATCAGCTTCAGTAATCACTTCTGCCGTTTCAGCTTTTGAATCAAGCGCTGGTTTAGCTACTGCCGCCTTTTCAAATACTGCTGCGAAGAAGCCATCTGTTTGGTGCAGATGTGGCAATAGTTTTAGGTAGTTACCCGTATCCAAATTGATTTGCTGTTGCGCCAAAATGCTATTCGCTGGCACCAACACAAACTCAGGATTTACTTTTAAGAACGCTTCAGCGATCTGTTCGTTTTCGTCTTGCAACAAACTACAAGTTGCATAAATTAAACGTCCGCCTGCTTTGACCAACTTAGCTGCACGCGCCAAAATATTGGTTTGTTTAACGGTTAATTCCAACACGTCTTGCGGTTTTTGGCGCCATTTCAAATCTGGATTGCGGCGCAAAGTCCCAAGGCCGCTACAAGGCGCATCCACCAGTACACGGTCAAATTTTCCATTGAGGCGTTTAAATTTAGGGTCAGCTTCGCTGCTAATTAATTGACTATGTAAGTTTGATAAGCCCGAACGTTTTAAACGTGTACCTAAGTTTTGCAAGCGTTTCTCAGAAACATCAAATGCGTAAATGCGGCCTGAATTACGCATTAAAGCGCCCAATGCTAAACTCTTACCGCCAGCACCCGCACAGAAATCTGCCACCATTTCACCACGACGTGGTGCGACCAATTGCGCCAATAATTGACTGCCTTCATCCTGCACTTCAATCTTGCCATCTGTGAATAACACGTGGCGGCTGATGGTCATTTTTTGCGCCATACGCAAGCCATTTGGCGAATATGGCGTTGGCACTACCTCCGTATTTTCAGATGCAAATTTCGCCATCACATCTTCACGCGTGGCTTTGACCAAGTTCACACGCAAATCCAAAGCTGCAGGCAGATGCATACTTCTAGCGATGGTTAGTGCTTGCTCTTCGCCATACTGCTCTACCAATTTCTCCCAAAACCACTCTGGCAAATCTGCTTGCATGGCTTTGCTAATATCATCGGTTTTTTTGGATTTAATTTCTAAAGCCCATTCTTTTTGTTGGGCGTTTAATGTATCTGCTAAATCACGCGTACTCATGCCAAGCACACGCACCAAGTAAGCCACTAATAATTTACGCGGGTCATCTCCATCAGCCACATAAGTCAAAAATGATTTACGACGCAAAACACCATAAGCAGACTCAGCAATAAATGCACGGTCTTTAGTGCCCAAATCACGATTTTGCTTAAAAAACCAACCGAGTTTCACGTCAGCAGGGCCCGTGTTAGAGAGTACGTCTGAAAGCGCCACGCCAGCGAGTCGTAATAAATTAGGGTTAATTGTCATTTTGCGATATCGGTATCTATGCGAGTGGCGATGAATTCGTACCCGCTACCGTCCTTTGCTATTTTCAAAATTTTAATGGGGATAAATCGATAATCTTCTGCTAACCAGACATCAGTTTTTTCTTCCGCATCACCGCTACTTTTAGCGATGTGATACGTATTAATTTGACCAAACTTGGTTGCAATCACTTCTTCAGAAATAAACTGATAGTTATAAACACGCACCATTTTCCCGTTGGTTAAAGGCCACTCCATCCTATCGAGCGGTGGCACAAACATAAACTGATACATAAAACTTAAAAAGTCCTGCGTACCCTCTAACAACTCTTCCACAGTTTCTGTCTTGGCTGTTTTTAGGGTCAACTGATGTTTAGCCCAATCAAAATTGGCCGCTTGCAACTTGTCGGGCTTGCCTGTTACTTCCACACGATAAGCATCTGGCTGAAGCCCTTGCTCAGTGATTGTACCGTTGCTGGTTTCAATGCGTTTCCCAGCAAAAGCTATAGAAGCTAAACCTACCGCCTCCATCTCACTACGCAAACTGTATTTGCCTTGCGGCTCTGCCTGATAACGATAATGCGCGCGACCACTGCCAAAAGCATTCACGCGTTTCACATCAAAATCCATATCCACAAATGAAGGTGGTGGCAAGCGCGGCATGTCTTCATACGCAGGCCTATCTTCCTCTCGCCATAATGGATCAGTCACGTGCGGCGCTTCAGCTTGTGCATCAGTGTTAGGCCTTACAGCCTCACGACTCAACTCATGCGGAACCGGCTTATGCTTTACTGACTTATGCGCCTTTTTAGGTGGCAATGGCTTCTTTACTGGCGGCGGAAGCAGTTTCGCTTCTATTACATGTGATGACGACTCGAAACTCGGCAACACAAAACTCCAACCGCCCAGCAATAAAACGTGTAATAACACTGACAGCAAAACCGCCCACAACCAACGTTGCGGCACATGAATTTTTTGCAGTTGAAGTCTTAAGAATCCGCTATTTTTCAAATGATGTTTTACTGATTTTTTATTGCTAGTTAGAATCAAAAATCACTCATCTAAAAATCATTAATCTACATGAATGCTGGTCAGCATTTGCTCGATGGTCGCGCCATTTTCTTCGCGCATAATGATTTTAACTGGCAAGTAAAAACGCTCAACCGCCAACCAAAACTCTTTTTCGTTACCGCCGCAAGTCTCACTCGCATTGCTTAAATGCAGGGTATTAAATTGACCCGCATCCACCGTTAAGCTCACATCATGCTCTATCAATTTATAGCTATAAATGCGTTGTTTTTTGCCTGTAGTAATGGGCAAACTAACTTCATTGGCCTTTGGTGGAAAGAGCATCCACTGATAGGGGAAGCTCACCACGTCTTGCGTGCCTTTGGCTAAAGGCTCTGTGGTGACGTTGCCTTTATTTTTCATGCTTAATTGATTAGCGAGCCAATCAAAATCCGCATAAACCGCCTTTTTCTCGTTATCACCTTGATGTTGCTCAAAGTGTTTAGGTTGTAAGCCTTCGGCAGTGACAATGCCTTCGCTCTTCAAAATACGTTTACCAAACAGCGCCGCTAAACCCACACCTTCGGTCACGCTTTCAATCACATATTGGTCGCCTGTTTGTTTGAATGTTTCTGTCACATTCGCAAAAGGCTTACCGTTTCGAGTCGCTTGGTAAGTCAGCGTTACATTTTTTGGTGCGGCAAACGCGATGTTTGCAATGACCAAAAAGCTGGCCCAAAAACTAAGCAGTGCTAATTTAGCGAAGGCTTTAATGTTAAACCACTATCGTTGGCGCTTCGCCCGCTTGTTGCTTGCGGATAAAGCCAATTTCAAACACTTGCTCGCCTTCGGCTTTTAGCAAGTCCACTGCTTCTTTTGCTTGGTCTTTAGACACAATCACTACCATGCCAATGCCGCAGTTAAATGTTTTGTGCATTTCGCTTTCAGCAACATTGCCTTGAGCTTGCAACCAGGTAAACAAAGGTGGCATATCCCAGCTGCCTTTTTTGATTTCAGCCGTTAAGCCTTCGGGCAATACGCGTGGCACATTTTCTGTAATACCACCGCCTGTGATATGCGCCATGCCTTTGACGGTCATGGTTGAAATCAATTTAAGCAAAGGTTTTACATAAATACGCGTTGGCGCCATCACCACATCTTTGAATGGCTTACCGTGGAAGTCCGCATTGAAATCAATGCCTGATTTTGCGATTAATTTACGAATTAATGAATACCCGTTTGAATGTGCGCCACTTGAAGCCAAGCCCAACACAACATCGCCTTCAGCGATTGTTTTGCCAGTAATAATGCTTTCTTTATCCACACAACCCACTGCAAAACCAGCCAAGTCATACTCACCCGCTGGATACATACCTGGCATTTCAGCCGTTTCACCGCCGACCAATGCACAGCCAGATTGTTCACATCCCTGTGCAATACCTTTAATTACTTGCGCTGCTGTACCCACTTCCAACTTGCCACAGGCAAAGTAATCTAAGAAAAATAATGGCTCAGCACCTTGCACCAAAATATCATTCACGCTCATCGCAACAAGATCGATACCCACGGTATCGTGTTTATTCAGCTCAAAAGCGAGTTTTAATTTAGTGCCCACACCATCTGTGCCAGACACCAACACTGGATTTTTGAATTTTTTTGGCATCTCAAACAATGAGCCAAAGCCGCCAATACCACCTAAAACCTCTGGGCGCATGGTGCGTTTTGCGAAAGGCTTAATCTGTTCAACCAGCGCGTCACCCGCCTCAATATCTACCCCAGCGTCACGGTAGCTAATAGATGTGCCATTGGTTTGGTCGTTCGAATTCAAAGCTTTCTCGCTTTCTACAAGATAAAAACAAATAAAAGGTTAAAATACACATTTATCGCGTATTTTTTGTAATACCCGAATTTTAACCTAAATGACGCCTAAACGAGAAAAGACTGAACGATAAAAGCCGAGTTATTCCGCTTTAATTGCTTTGCAAGATTAAATAAATGAAACAACTGCTCCTAGATATTCAGCCAGACGCATTGCCTAGCATTGCCAACTTCGTTGTTGGGCGTAATGCAGAGGCCTTGCACAGCTTGCATCAGGCGTTGCAAACAGGCGCCGAGAGTCATTTTATTTACTTTTGGGGCGCAGCAGGCAGTGGCAAAACGCATCTGCTCAAAGCGGCGCAAGCATTAGCAAAAGCATCCAACATTCATCTCGTCACAGCAGATGATGTCAATTTGCTCAATGATGAAGCGCAAATTGCTTTATTCGACACTTACAACCAAACGCGTGCGGCAAAAGGCGTACTTCTTGCCGCAGGCAACGCATCGCCTAGCCAAATGAATTTACGTGATGACCTCGCAACCCGTTTAGCTTGGGGTTTAACGTACCAATTACATCCACTTACCGATGAAGAAAAAGCCCAAGCTCTGCAAGCCCACGCTCTAGAACGCGGCATGAAATTGCCTGATGAAGTGGTGGATTATTGCTTGCGCTATTTACGCCGAGATTTGCCAAGCTTGATGGCAATTTTAGATGCGCTTGATGAATGGTCGCTCACTGAAAAACGTCCAGTGACCGTTCCTCTACTTAAAAAACTACTTCAATTACCGCTTATTTGACCTCAATAAAAAATAAAAATGTTACGTTTATCCGAAATCAAACTGCCTTTAGACAACGCCACCTCGCTTCATCACGAACCCGAGGTGATTCAAGACGCTCTGATTAAAAAGCTAGGCATTCCAGCCAGTGATTTAATCAGCATGGCGATTTTTAAGCGGGGTGTAGATGCCCGTAAGTCACACGCGATTTTGTTTGTTTATACACTCGATATTGAAGTTAAAAACGAAGCCAAAATTTTAGCGAAATTCAAAAAAGACCCACACGTTAAAGTCGCGCCTGACACCTCTTATCACTTTGTGGCAAAGGCACCTGAAACAAGCAAAGAACCTCGTCCTGTGATTGTGGGCTTCGGCCCATCCGGCATTTTTGCGGCGCTGATTTTGGCACAATCTGGCTTTAAGCCTATCGTTTTAGAGCGTGGCAAAGCCGTTCGTGAACGCACCAAAGACACATGGGGTTTGTGGCGCAAAAGCGTACTCAATCCAGAGTCTAACGTGCAATTTGGTGAAGGTGGCGCAGGGACTTTTTCAGATGGCAAACTCTACAGCCAGATTAAAGACCCTAAACATTACGGGCGCAAAGTGCTCAATGAATTTGTCAAAGCGGGCGCGCCAGAAGAAATTTTATACGTGAGCCATCCGCATATCGGCACATTCCGTTTGGTGGGGATGGTCGAAGAAATGCGTCAAAACATTATTGAGCTTGGTGGCGAAATTCGCTTCCAAAGTCGTGTGGATGATATTGAAATTGAAAACGGCCAAGTGCAAGGCGTAGTGCTACAAAACGGAGAGCGCATCGCCACCAACCATCTTGTATTGGCAGTCGGCCATAGTGCCCGCGACACCTTTGAGATGATACACAAACGCGGTATTTATATTGAGGCCAAGCCCTTCTCTATAGGCTTCCGTATTGAACATCCACAATCACTCATTGACCATGCACGCTTTGGCCCCAATGCCCAGCACCCTGTCTTGGGCGCGGCCGATTATAAGCTCGTGCATCACGCAAAAAATGGTCGTAGCGTTTACAGTTTCTGTATGTGTCCAGGTGGCACAGTGGTTGCGGCAGCATCTGAAGAAGGCCGCGTGGTGACTAACGGCATGAGCCAATACTCTCGCAACGAACGTAATGCAAACGCGGGCATTGTGGTGGGCATTGACCCTGAGAAAGATTATCCAGGCGGCCCGCTTGCTGGCATGGAGTTTCAACGAAAATGGGAAGCACGCGCTTTTGAGCTTGGTGGGAGAAATTACAAAGCGCCAGGGCAACTCATTGGTGACTTTATCGATGGTAAACCTTCAACGGAATTTGGCGCAGTTCAACCTTCCTACACGCCAGGCGTTCACCTCACTGATTTAAGCACCGCATTGCCTGAATATGCGATTACTGCCATCCGCGAAGCACTCCCCGCCTTTGCCAAACAGATTAAAGGTTTTGATTTGCCTGATGGCGTACTGACAGGCGTTGAAACCAGAACATCCTCACCGATTAGAATTAAACGCGACGACGAAACCTTACAAAGCATCAACACCAAAGGCCTTTACCCAACAGGTGAAGGTGCTGGTTATGCAGGTGGGATTTTATCAGCGGCGGTGGATGGAATTAGGATTGCTGAGGCGGTGACACTAAGCATAACAAACAAGGATTAAGCTAGCGTTACCGCAACCTCACCTTCGCCTGTTTTTCCTTGATTATCTGTCCAACTCACCCGCACAATATCGCCCACTTTTGCAACGCGCAGATGAAAAGTGAGATAAGGATTTTTTGAAATTCCTGTTCCCCACTGCGCTTCTAGCACTTGTTTTCCGTTAAGGGAAGCGCTTACTAACTGAATGAAATTAGCAGGAATCAAATCGCCAAAATCGTTCTTACGGCGACCCGTTTCCATAGGGTGTGTCATCAGCACTTTTACTTCCGTGACTTTACCCTTAAGCTGGGCGCGCATACGCATATTTTCAGACATCTTAGCCACATCCATTCTCTAAAACTTCTACCCGTTTTTTGGCTGAATAATAGCGATTGTTCGATTTAATCACCGCTTGCACATCTGAAGTTTCGGCCATTTTGATGCGCGTCACCACAAAGCCCTCGGCACCTTCGCTAAACACAAAATTAGCAATTAAGGCAGTCGGATTATTCTCAACAAATATGGCGATAGATTCGGTATTAGGGATGCTGCTGGCGACTTCAATTTGCACCACGGCTCCATTTTCAGCTTTGTCTGGCGCGACGATTTGAATGTCGTTGGATAGCGTGACATTGCTAATTTGCAAAGCAGTCATCGCCTCTTGTAATTTGGTAGCTTGAAAAGCAGGCGTGTTCCACATGGCAGCGAATGCTTTAATTGGCACGAGCGCCAAGGCACTTGCGGCGAATAAGGCCTTGATAAACTTTCTGCGTTGCATCATGCGCATTTCCTTTTTAGCCTGTTCATTTAAACTTACTTAAACCAGCCACTTTTTTTCGGTTCGTCCACCAAAGCACGCAGTTCTTTTAATCTCGCTTCGACTATCGACTGCTGATAAAAATCCCCATCCCCTGCTCTGACTGCCAAATCCATTTGTTCCAAAGCTTTTGGAACATTGTAACGCCTAAAGTAACCTTCACCTTGCGCTTGATGACTCAGCAAACTCTTATTCATTGCCGCATAGGCTTTGGATTTTAATTCATAAAAATAGGCATCGTCTGGATATAGACCTTGCTTTTCATTCAGCAATTGTAAGGCTTGTTGCGGCTGACGAATCCGTAAAAAATGCTCCGCATATCCATAAATCAAAGCACGACTGCCTGGGTAAATGGCCAGACCAGCTTGATAGGCTTTTGCAGCTTGCTTAGGGTTGTCGCGCGCAACTTCGATATTGGCGGCAAGGCTGGCAAAGAAAGGATGGCTAGGTGAGTTTGCTCGCAACCAACTTAGCTCTTTAGTAGCGCCATCCACATTACCCACCCGCAACATGGCAATGGCTAGTCCAAAGTGCTGGGCACTCTCGCTAGTGTAGCGTCTATCTTGCAGATTACTTTGAAATAAAATCACTGCTTGATTGGCAACACCAGAATTTGCCAAAATCTTTGCGCGCACCAAATCAAAATCGGGTGAGTACGGCACCATACGATATTTGCTATTGGCAATGCGCGCAGTAACATCTGCAATCCGCTCACTAGTAATTGGGTGGGTACGCAAAAAGGTCGGTGCACTGCCTTCCACATAGCGCGTGCCTTTTTGCATAATTTGGAAGAAACTCGCCATACCGTGAGTATCGTAGCCCGCACTTTCTAGAATCGAGATACCCACACGATCGGCCTCCCGTTCATGGTCTCGTGTGTAGTCTAATTGCTTTTGTACAGTACCTGCCGAAGAGGTCATCATGGCTGCGCTGGCCAGTTGAGGATTAGCCCTTGCAGATAAAATCGCCAATGCCATCCCCGCCATGCTAATCAAGGAATCATTTTTCTGCTGGGCCATCATTCTCGCCATATGATGTTGCACCACGTGACCGATTTCATGACCAATCACACCGGCCAATTCAGATTCGTTGGTAGCAGCCACAATCAGGCCTGTATGCACCCCAATCACGCCACCTGGCATGGCAAAAGCATTGATACTGTTATCCTTAACCACAAAGAAATTAAACCACTGCGTTTTGTCTGGACCGTTGCTGGCAAGACGCATGCCTAGATTTTGAATGTAATCGGTAATTTCAGGGTCGGAAATCACTTCATCGCTAGCCATCACGCTACGCATGATTTGATCCGCGATTTTCTTTTCTTGAAGTGGAGAAAGTACAGTTGCAGAAACATCACCTAAATCAGGCAAATCATCCGCCAACGCCAGCGGCGCAAACAGAGAAAACAACAGAAGGCTATAAACTAATTTCATCATTGCGTATGATAACGATATTAAGCGCCTAATTCACAGTTCGTGATGAAATTATGGTGCAAACAAGTTAAATAAAAAGGCAATATTGATGAGCGAACTCACCCATTTTGATAGCCAAGGCCAAGCGCATATGGTCGATGTAGGTAGCAAAGCCGAAACAGAGCGTGTAGCCGTTGCAACAGGCAATATCCGCATGTTGCCGAGCACCTTAGCGCTTATTATCAAAGGGGATGCAAAAAAAGGTGACGTGCTGGGAGTTGCGCGCATTGCTGCGATTCAAGCATCAAAGCGCACTTCGGATTTAATCCCACTATGCCATCCCATTAGCCTCACCAAAGTGGGCGTGGCGTTTGAGATTGATGAAAACGCCAATACCATTCATTGCACAGTTACCGCAAAATGCACAGGCAAAACAGGCGTGGAGATGGAAACGCTGACCGCTACCAGCGTGGCTTTGCTAACAATTTACGATATGTGCAAAGCTATTGACCGCGGTATGGTGATGAGTGAAATTAAGCTATTAGAAAAACAAGGTGGAAAATCGGGGCATTGGGTGGCTTAAACTAGAGTGCGTTTAAAACACTCGCCACCTTATCAAAACCCACCAACCAAAGAACAAACGCCGCAATCAAACCAAACTTAATCAATAAATAAAGTGGTTTGCTAAATTTTTTCAGCTTGCGTCTGTATTTACCTACAAGCCAAAAGAAGCGGAAAATTTTATTAATACCGCCTGTTTGGTCGCCCGTTTCATTAGGCGAACTCCCTGCAGTCATTACCACCTTGGCTAGCCAGCGATTAATCGCAGTTGCCCAGCGATACTTCATTGGGCGCTCTACATCGCACAGCAAAATAATACGTGTTGTATCTGTCTCATTGATAGCCCAATGGATGTAGGTTTCATCAAAAATCACACCTTCACCATCACGCCAGCTATAAGGCTGCTGGTTCACATCGATAAAAGCACGGTCATCATTAGGGGTTGATAAGCCCAAGTGATAGCGGACTGAGCCTGCGTAGGGATCACGGTGAGGGTTGAGCTTCGCACCAGGTGGCAACTCAGTAAACATAGCCGCTTTTACCTCTGGCACCTGCGCAAGCAAAGCGACTGTTTTAGGGCAAAATTGAAGTGCTGAAGGGTGCTTCGCCTCATACCATTTCAGGTAAAAGCGCTTCCAACCTTTTTTGAAAAATGAGTTAAAGCCAACATCATCATTTTTTTCTGCAGCTTTAATCTTTTCCAGCTTATCAAGCGCCAAAGCTTCATCACGAATAATTTCCCAATTATCTTCCAAAAGCTTCAAGCCTTTAAATTCACTCACAGGAATATAAGCTTTGCTGGTCGGCACTTTTGAAAATAGATAGATGAAGATATTGATCGGCGAGACCACTGAAGAGTGATCAAAAATTTGCCTAAAAAATGGCAAGCGTGCTTTGCCGCGAAAATGCACGAACAGAATACAAGCCGCGTACAAACCTAAAATAATGTATTTCATTGTAATCACTTTACTATGCCTAATAGGGGCATTCTAAAAACTAGGGTTTAATTAAGCAAACGCAAATCAATGCTTGGTTGAGATTAATCAATTGCCAATGCAAAAGGGTTGGCATCAATAAATGATTTTTCACCTGCCATCAGCTCTGAAACCAAACGTGCACTGGCTGGCGCCATGGTAAGGCCATAACGGAAATGCCCCGTATTAAGATAAAGATTTTGTATTTGCGGGTGCGCTGATATCGTCGGTAAATTCTCAGGGGTGCCAGGCCGCAAGCCGCTCCAATGCTTGATGATAGGCAAGCCTTTCAATGACGGCATAATTGCTTCAGCCTTAGCGGCAAGCTCAGCTTTCACTTCTTCGGTTACTGATGTATCAAAACCAACATCTTCTAAAGTACTACCCGCAAGCAATTGTCCATCAGCGCGCGGAATCATGTAAAAGCCATCTTTATAAACAATTTGCTTAAGATTTTCGACGGGTTGGTAAAGCAAAATTTGGCCGCGCATCGGTTTGATATTGAGCGTGTCGGTCACAGACTTGAGCAACTGAAAACTCCACGCGCCAGAAGTGACGATAAACTTATCAGCTTTAATTTCTAAGCCATCTAGCGTTTTCCATGTTGTCAGCGGTTTAATTTCATCAAGCGGACTCAGCTCTGTTTGCTCTAGCAAGGTGACCTTGTTTTGCACCAACCACTGACGAAGCACTTTCATCAAGTAAGGTGGTCGCACTTGGCAAACTTCTGGAATCCAAAGTGAGGGCTGCGTATTATCTGTTTTAAGCTGCGCATCAACTGTATCAAGCAACTCATAAGACTGATGATGATCTTCACACCACTGAATAGCGGCTGTTTGGTCATAAGGTGGAAGCAATAAAAAACCCGAATGAATAAATCCAGTTGGCAATCCTGTTTCGCGTTCTAAACGCGTACAAATTTGCTGATAGGACTTTGCGCCGTAGCCCGTAAGCTGATTAACAGGCTCTGAATACATCCAAGGCAACAAAGGAAAAACAATGCCACCGCCAGCCCAAGAAGACTCGCCTGAAGTCTGGCTGGCGATTTGATTGCGCTCAACAATGGTGACTCGGTGACCACGATCTACCAGCGCCATTGCAGTCATACATCCAACAATGCCACCGCCAACAATGACTACATGCTCACTCAACTCTCTTTACCCGTGAGTAAAATACGTTCTGCCAATACCAAATCGTGAGGTTTTGCCAACAAGACCACCACATCACCCTCTTTAAATACAAAATCTGGCGAAACTTCTACAGGATGCGCGTCTCTTCTTACTGCGGTAATTTCTGCCTTACAAAGCCCAAAGTAAATGTCCTTAAGCGGCTTGCCTATGCAATAAGCCAATGCATTCAAAGGCACTGAATGCATACGTGGCACGGCACGTTCCACAGCTTCATCTCCATCCGAAATGCCATGGAAGAAGCCTTTAAACATTTTGTAGCGCTCTTCGCGGAATATGCGGATACGTTTCACCACTCGATTAAGCGGCACACCCAATAAAACTAATGCGTGAGAAGCCAACATTAAGCTACCTTCAAGCACTTCTGGCACAACCTCTGAAGCACCTGCATCACGGAAACGCTCCATGTTGGTATCATCAACAGTCCTTACTACAACTGGTAAATTCGGAAAGTAATCGTTCACTAAGTGCAAAATTTTGATGGCCGCAGGTGGATCATCGTAACTAATAATCAAGGCCTTTGCTCTTGATGCGCCTGCCGCATCCAACACCAACCTTTTGCCCGCATCACCATACATAACATTCTCACCGGCACTTGCAGCTTCTTGCACACGAGCAGGGTCAATATCTAAAGCGATGAATGGAAATTTTTCTTCTTTTAAGAAACGACTTAAATACTGACCACTCCGACCGAAACCACAAATAATGACGTGGTCTTTAAGTTGCTTACCCGCGCTTTCAATGCCTTCAATCTGATGCTTACGATTGCGCGTATAGCTTCGAGCAAAAAATTCTGCAATTTGTAAGTTGTGTTGAATAATGAAGGGCGCAATAAACATAGAGAGCAATGACGCTGCTAATACCACTTGCAATACACCGTTACTAATCAAGCCGTTTTCCATACCAAGCGAAAATACAACGAACGAGAATTCACCAGCTTGCGCTAAGGTCACCCCCGCGCGAACAGCAACGCCAGCCTCAAAGCGGAAAAAGCGGCTAAGTAGCGCGACGACTAAAGACTTAAAAACAATCAGCCCAACGACCACCATCAAAATATCAGGTAGGTTCCCCGCCAAACTATTAAAGTCTAATAACATGCCTATGGTGATAAAGAATAAACCCATCAAAATATCGCGAAATGCAGCGATATCTGCTTCAACTTGATAGCGGAAGCGCGTTTCTGAAATCAACATGCCCGCAATAAAAGCGCCTAGCGCATAAGAAAGGCCAGCAACCTTAGTAGCATAAGCCAATACCATAGTAACCATTAACACGTTCATCACGAATAACTCACGCGAGCGTTGACGAGCTACGACACCAAACCACCGATTCATTAAATTCTTACCAAAGAAAAATAGAATAGAAAGCATCACAGCCGCTTTTAGAAAGGCGATACCAAGCGTGTAAGCCAAGGACCCTGATGGACTAGCAATAGCAGGAATCACCACTAGCAACGGGACGACGGCTAAATCTTGAAATAACAGCACGCCGATGGCGACTCGACCATGACGTGAGTTCAAATCTAAACGCTCCACAAGTAGCTTAGACACAATCGCCGTAGAGGACATGGCTAATGCGCCGCCAATAATCAGCGCTGCTTGCCAATGAAGATCTAGACCCAAGCACACCAAAATGATGACGCCCATCGTCACCAAAACTTGTAAACCACCAATCCCCAATACGATGCGGCGCATGGCATAAAGCTGCGCCAAACTAAATTCCAAGCCGATGCTAAACATCAAGAAAACAATACCGAACTCGGCTAACTCTCGGTTGGCTTCTGTGTCAGGCAAAAATCCAAAACTCTTTGGGCCAAGTAACAAACCGACCAAAAAATAAGCCAACATCGCAGGCAAGCGGAATGCACGGAACAGCGCAACAGCAAGCACTGAGCTGACGAGTAAAAGTAAAATAGCGGGGAGCGTTTCGTGCATAAGTCTTTAAATAATGCAAAATGTGTGCCGACTTAGGCTGAAAGTCGGTTTTATTTGCAAATGTATCCTTTATTCATGATGGATTCCCTTTTATACTTGGCATGTATGGAAAATTCATCATTACAAAAATCTAGCGCCAATAAATCGCCTATCGAGCTTGCGAAATCAGTGCTTTTGATTGAAGCAAATGCGGTTGAGGCACTTGCGCAAAAGCTTGATGGTAATTTCACCAAGGCGGTTGACCTCATTTTACAATGCCAAGGCCGCGTTGTGGTAAGCGGGATGGGTAAATCTGGGCATATTGGCAATAAAATTGCCGCCACGCTTGCCAGTACTGGCACCCCTGCTTTCTTTATGCACCCTGCCGAAGCCAGCCATGGCGATTTAGGCATGATTACCAAAGATGATGTCGTAATTGCCCTTTCTAACTCTGGTGAAAGCGATGAGATACTCACCATTCTGCCTTTGCTCAAACGCATGGGCACCAAAATTATCAGCATAACAGGTAAAAACAACTCAACCCTTGCAAGACAAGGCGACACGCATTTAGATGCAGAAGTTGCTGTCGAAGCTTGCCCATTAGGCCTTGCGCCAACAGCGAGCACCACAGCCATGCTAGCGCTAGGTGATGCACTCGCTTTAGCGGTGCTAGATCAACGTGGATTTTCAGCAGAAGACTTTGCACGTTCACACCCAGGCGGCAGCATTGGTCGTAAGCTTTTAATCCGAATTCAAGACATTATGCGCCAAGGTAGCGCCGTTCCTAGTGTCAATATTCAAGCAAGCTTAAAAGATGCACTTGTTGAAATGTCACGCAAAGGCTTAGGCATGACCGCCATTGTGGATGACCAAAATAAAGCGGTAGGCATTTTTACTGATGGCGATTTACGACGTGCTTTTGAAAATGGCATTGATATCAACAAAACTGGCGTTCGCGATGTCATGCATGCCAACCCTCAAAATATTAGTCCTGAACAACTAGCTGTTGAAGCCGTTGAAATCATGGAGCAAAGAAAAATTACTGCCTTGCTGGTCGTAAACCAACAAGGCGACTTATTAGGTGCACTGAATATGCACGATTTACTTATCGCAAAGGTGGTTTAAAAGTGGCTTTAGCAGACAACATTTCAATTGAAGAACGCGCTAAGAAAATCAAAGTAGTCATTTTTGATGTCGATGGCGTCATGACCAACGGCGGTTTAATGCTAGGCGATGACGGATTGGAATACAAAAACTTCCACTCACAAGATGGTTTAGGTTTAAAGCTATTGCACAACACGGGCATTCAAATGGCAATTGTGACTGGCCGCACTTCTAACGTGGTCACTAAGCGTGCTGAGAACATCAAAATCACCAATATTTATCAAGGTGTTGAAGATAAATTAGAGGCCTTTAATGAAATTTTAAAAGACTTAAACGTTACTGCTGAAGAATGCATGTTCATGGGGGATGATGTAATTGACCTACCCCCTATGCGTCGCGCTGGTTTGGCAGTCACTGTTCCTCACGCCATGCCTTTGGTAAAAGAATACTCCCATTACATTACCACACGGGAAGCAGGGCATGGCGCTGTGCGTGAGCTCTGCGAATTGCTGATGAAAGCGCAGGGTACTTTTGACGGCCAAATGGCAAAGTTTCTCAAGTAAAAGATAGCGACTTTAAGTCAGACTTGATATGAAGGGACGCAGTCCAATTATTTTTCCACTGATAGTGCTTGGTGTACTTGCCCTCCTCACATTTTGGATTGATAGCACTGTTAAATTAGGTCTTCCCAAAATCGATGGGAGTAATCGTCATGATGTGGACTATTTTGTAGAGAATTTCGTCACAACCAAAACAGACTTGAACGGTAATTTGCGTAATATGCTTGCAGCAACTGAAATGCGGCATTATCCAGATAAAGACACAACCGAACTAGTGAGGCCGCGCTATACACAATACGGCGAAAATAAACCATACACGCAAATTGAAGCGCAAAAAGGCTTCGTGTCTGCCAATGGAGAAGAGATTGAATTTACAGGCAATGTGATTATTGTTCGCCAAGCTTTTGAAGGGCGAGGGGAAATGCGCCTCAAAACAGACTACCTTAAAGTTTTACCAAAAACTGAATACGCAAGCACGGATAGTGAAGTTCTTATCACCCAAGACCCAAAAACAGTGATTCATGGCACTGGGATGATTTATGACAAAAATGAAAAAAACTTCACTTTGCAAAAAAGGGTACGGGTGCACTATGAAAAACCAAATACAAAATCCACCAATCCGCTATTGCCTAAAGCCAGCACAAGCGATAAGGTAAATCCTACAGAAACCACAAATAGAAAAGCCACAAATAATAAGGCAAACGATGCTAAACAACCCTCAGAAAAATCTCGCAAATCAAACCGCGACCACAAGAAAAACTGATTTCGGAGTCAATATAATGCGTCATTTTTTCATCTCATGTTTATTCATTCTTTTTGCAACACCTGCTTTCGCTGAAAAAGCAGATAAAGAAAAACCAATTGAAATCGAAGCAGACACAGTGACTGTTAATGACGCTAAAAAAGTCAGCATCTACACGGGCAACGTCATCGTGACGCAAGGTACTTTGCTTATTAAAGCGGATAAATTAGTCGTACGCGAAGATGAATCAGGCTTTCAACACAGCTCATCTTACGGAACCCCAACCACCTTCAAACAAAAGCGTGAAGGCAAAGATGAGTACATGGAAGGAGCTGCACAGCGTATTGAATATGATGGACGCATGGACAAGGTTCAGCTTTATACCAAAGCATGGGTAAAAAAAGGCGAGGATATCGTGCATGGCGACTACATTATGTATGACGCTAATGCGGAATATTCAGAAGTGATTGGTGGCGGGCCTAAGTCAGCAACCCCAGCAACGCCTACTGGGCGGGTGAAAGCAATTATTCAACCTAAAAACAAACCTGTTGATAACAACTAAGCGTCGCCATGACTGAATTAATTGTTCAAAATTTACGTAAGCAGTATAAAGCTCGCACAGTTGTTCATGATATATCGCTCAAGATCAAAAGCGGTGAAGTGGTTGGTTTGCTCGGTCCTAACGGCGCCGGTAAAACCACAAGCTTTTATATGATTGTAGGCTTAGTGCCGTCAAATGATGGGCGCATTATATTTAATAGCAAAGATATTAGCCGTCTTCCAATTCACCAACGAGCACGCATGGGCATTTCCTACCTACCTCAAGAGCCGTCCATTTTCAGAAAGCTCAGCTCGGCGGACAATATCCGAGCAGTATTAGAACTTCAAGATCTAAGCCCTGAGGCTGTTGAGAATCGTTTGGATGAGTTGCTAGAAGAGCTGCATATTTCTCACATTCGCGACAATTTAGCGGTGAGCTTATCTGGCGGTGAGCGCCGCCGTGTTGAAATTGCGCGTTGCCTAGCAACCAACCCTAAATTCATTTTATTGGATGAACCTTTTGCGGGGATTGACCCAATTGCGGTGCTAGATATTCAAAAAACCATTAAATTTTTAACCGCTAAAAATATCGGCGTGCTCATTACTGACCACAATGTGCGTGAAACCCTAGGCATCTGCGATAGAGCGTATATTGTGAATGACGGGCGTATTTTTGCTTCCGGCACCCCAACTGAAATTATTGAGAACCAAGACGTAAGAGAAGTCTATCTAGGTAAGGATTTCCGCCTTTAATGGATCAAAGCGAATTAAGCGCTAAATGAAACAAAGCCTACAACTTAAATTCTCACAAAATCTTGCGCTAACGCCGCAACTACAGCAGTCTATTCGCTTACTACAACTCTCATCTCAAGAGTTGAATCAAGAATTAGAAATCATCTTGCAGGAAAATCCCTTGCTTGAGCGCACCGACAAAAACGATGATGGCTCAGAAAACATCAGTGAGTTTGCGAGCGAAGGGTTTAACACACAAGACACATCAGTCAACACAAGCACCGCCCAAAAAGATGAGGAAAGCACCTCTGAAAATTCGCATCAAGACTCATTGAGCGAAGACTACTTTGGCGGAAGTAGTAATCACCGCTGGGAAGAAAATAGCAATCCTGACGATGACAACGACTACACATTTCAAGAGGCCGTAGCGCCAACTTTGCGTGAGCATCTCATCAGCCAACTTCAATTGATGCAGCTTTCGGATCGCGACCAAACTTTATCGACGTTCTTAGTGGATGCGGTGAATGAGGATGGCTATCTAGAGCAATCTTTAGAAGATTTGGAAGATCTACTTCCAGAAGAGCTTGAAATTGATATTTTGGAGCTTGAAACCGCGCTAAAACATATCCAACACTTAGATCCGCCTGGCGTTGGGGCACGCGATTTAGCAGAATGTCTCATGTTGCAATTGAAACTTCTGCCAATTGAAATTCGCGACGAAAACAAAGGTATTTTTGAGCTATCCCTACAAATCGCTGAGCATCATTTAACAACGCTTGCCTCACGTGATTATGCAAGGCTCAAAAAGACCCTTCGCTGCGATGATGAAAGTCTGCGCTCCGCTCAGCAAATGCTAAAGCAACTCAATCCAAGGCCAGGTAGTGACTATACCAAGCTTGCGGCGGGGCACTATATTCAGCATGAAATTGTGGTAAAAAAAGTCAAAGGTCATTGGCTTGCAAGCTTGAATGACGAGGTTGTACCAAAGTTACGCATCAACAAACTTTATGCGGATATTTTGAAGCGCAATCGTGATAGTTCTAACCAATATTTAAACAGCCAAATGCAAGAAGCAAAATGGATGATTAAAAATATCGAGCAGCGTTTTTCTACCATTTTGCGTGTCTCACAGGCCATTATTGACCAGCAAAGTAAGTTCTTTGAACATGGTGAAATCGCCATGCGACCTTTAGTATTGCGGGAAATTGCTGATGAGCTTGGTCTGCATGAGTCTACTGTATCTAGGGTCACTACGCGAAAGTATATGCTCACACCACGCGGGGTTTATGAACTAAAATATTTCTTTGGAAGCCACGTTGCCACAGATACGGGTGGCGCTTGTTCAGCGACTGCGATTCGGGCACTGATTAAGCAAATGGTGGCCGAAGAAAACCCTAAAAAACCGCTTTCTGATAATCAATTGACTGAAGTGTTATCGAAACAAGGCATTGTCGTTGCAAGACGTACAATTGCCAAATACCGCGAGTCTTTAAACATTCCCGCGGCCAACCAACGCAAGTCCTTATAAGACTTGCATAATCACCACCAAAAGGAGTAAACCATGAATCTACATTTAACTGGACACCACTTAGAAGTCACTCCTGCTTTGCGTGAATATATCCAAACCAAACTGGCTCGCGTCAGCAATCATTTTGATCATATGATTGATGTCAAAGTCACATTGACGGTGGAAAAGCTTGCTCAAAAAGTTGAAGCGACCATCCATGTGCCAGGTGCTGATTTGCATGCTGAAGCGAGTGATGCTGACATGTACAGCGCAATTGATTTATTGGCTGACAAGCTTGATCGTCAAGTGTTAAAACATAAAGAAAAACACGCCGATCATCACAAAGCTAACGGCGCTGTAAAACATCAAGCAACTGAGTAATTAAATAGGCGAATTCTGATGGCCGAAATTAGCGTACACCAACTACACCAAGAAACACGCCGCAAACTCAAGCTCACTTGGGTAGCGGGTAAATCTGGTGGTGACAATTTATTGAATAGCGAAACGGTTTCCAAGCCCTCGCTGGCTTTAACTGGCCATCGCAATTTTGTCCATCCGAATCGCGTCCAAGTTCTTGGCTGTGCAGAAATGGACTATCTAAACGGCCTAAACGAACAAGATCAAAAACAAGCTATTCAACATTTATTTGCACAAAAGTTAGCCGCACTGATTGTTGCAAACGGCGAAAAGGTGCCTGCAGAACTCATCGTTGCGGCTGATAAAAACCAAACCGCTTTAATGACATCGCCTCTAGCCAGCCCTAATTTAATGGACTTATTAAGCCATCATTTAGCGCAAGCATTGGCTGAGTCAACGAGTGCACATGGTGTATTTATTGAGGTACAAGGCTTTGGCGTCTTAATTAAAGGCAGCCCAGCGATTGGTAAAAGCGAATTAGCGCTAGAACTAATTTCACGCGGCCATCGTCTAGTCGCTGATGATATCGTAGACTTCTATCGTGTTTCACCAGAACGCATTGAAGGTCGCTGCCCACCATTATTGCAAGATTTTTTAGAGGTACGCGGACTTGGTATTTTGAATATCCGAGCACTATTTGGCGACAGCGCCGTCAAACCAACCAAGCCTCTTGATTTGATCATTCAACTCGAAATGGCTGACACATTAGCGCCACAAAACCTCGATAGACTTAAAATTAAATCCAATGATGAGGATATATTAGGGATCAAGGTACAAAAGGTCGTGATTCCTGTGGCTGCAGGCCGTAATATTGCAGTTCTTGTTGAAGTTGCAGTCCGCAACCACATGCTCTTATTAAGGGGCGTGAATGGCACCAAACAATTTATGGATAGGCAAGCACGCGAAATGAAAAACAACGCGAGTAAAAGCGAATGCAATTAATTATTGTCACAGGCCTTTCAGGCTCAGGTAAAAGTGTTGTACTTAAAGCCCTTGAGGACACTGGCTACTATTGCGTGGATAATTTACCAGCGACCTTACTTCCTCAAATTTATGAAAATTTAAGTAGTAGCCAAAAATTAATTGCTGTGAGTACTGATACGCGCAGTGCCGCATTAGAAGCGCTGCCTGAGAATATTGAAAAACTTAAAGCACAAGGCGTCAACGTCCAAGTATTATTTCTTGAATCCACCACACAAGCACTAGTAAAGAGATTTAGCGAAACACGCCGCAGACACCCACTAAGCAATGACGATATTACGTTGGCAGAAAGCATTGAGTGTGAGCGAAAGTTACTTGGGCCACTTTCTGAATTAGGGCATCATATTGATACGAGCGACTTAAGCGCAAACACTTTACGCGGCTGGGTCAAAGATTTTGTCGCCCAAGAAAACAAAAATATCACCTTATTATTCACCTCTTTTGGCTTTAAACACGGCATCCCATTGGATGCAGATTTTGTATTTGATGTGCGCTGTTTACCCAATCCACATTACGACCCAAAATTACGCCCAATGACTGGTCGAGATGCACCTGTTAAGGCATTTTTGGACAAGCAACCTCTAGTACATGATATGTACCAAGACATTCAAAACTTTGTCGCACGCTGGTTACCAAGCTTTGTACAAGAAAATCGCAGTTACTTAACGATTGCGATTGGCTGTACCGGTGGGCAACATCGTTCTGTTCATATCGTTGAAGAACTAGGTAAACATTTTTCACAGCAACAGCAAGTCTTAATCAGACACCGAGAATTGGAACTGTCTCTATGATTGGTATTTTAATTGTGGCCCATGGCGCACTTGGCGAAAGCCTGATTCAATGCGCAACGCACGTCATGGGAACCAGACCGCCCTTATTAGAGCAGTTTGGTATTGATAAGCATGATGATCCATCCACCTTGTTGCCTGTGATGCAAAAAGTGGTGCAAGACCTTGATGAAGGAGATGGCGTGCTCATTCTTTCAGACATTTATGGCGCCACACCATGCAACATCGTGAGCAAATTAGTGAAACAAAATAGCGTAGAAGGCATTGCGGGGGTCAATTTACCCATGCTTGTTCGCGCGCTGACCTACCGAAATGACGATCTAGCAAAACTAGCAGAAAAGGCCTTAAGCGGCGGACAAGAGGGTGTGATTAATTTTACTGAAGTTGCCTGTAAAGAAGCCTCCGTCAAGAAAGCAAGCTAATGAAACAAGACATTCTCATCATCAACAAACTCGGCCTCCATGCTCGCGCTTCAACCAAGCTCACGCAAACTGCCAGCCAATTTAAAAGCGACATTTGGATAGAGCGCAACGGGCGTCGCGTGAATGCAAAAAGCATTATGGGTGTCATGATGTTAGCAGCCAGTAAAGGCAGTACTGTTTCACTTGAGGCTACAGGTGTAGATGAATCAGCTGCGATTGAAGCGCTCGTTGAATTAATTAACAATCGTTTTGGTGAGCCAGAATAATGAGCTTTTCTATTCACGGCGTAGGCGTGTCAAACGGGATTGCCATCGGCCATGCCCATTTGGTTTCGCACGCTCTATTAGAAGTTGTTCATTACCAAGTCCCTGAAAATCTAATTGAACAAGAAATCGCGCGTTTTGATCAGGCAATTAATACTGTTAAGTTTGATTTAGAAGCTGTTAAATCGCAGCTCCCTAGCAAATCTCCTGCCGAACTCGCCGCTTTCATCAATACCCATTTGATGATTTTGAATGACCACACACTAGCTGAAGACCCAAAACTCACCATCCAAAATGAGCACTGCAACGCAGAGTGGGCGCTTAAACAGCAGATGGAAAGCATCGTCGAGCAGTTTGACCAAATTGAAGACGAATACCTGCGTGAGCGTAAACATGACGTCGTGCAAGTAGTGGAGCGCATTATTAAAGTCTTGCTTGGACAACCTAGCCAAGTGCCTGTGCTAGAGCAAGAGAAAGCCATTATTTTGGTCGCGCACGATATTTCACCAGCAGATGCGATTCAATTTAAACAACATCAATTTGCAGCTTTTGTGACGGATGTTGGCGGCGCAACATCACACACTGCCATTTTGGCGCGCAGCCTTAATATCCCATCTATTGTTGCATTGCAACGTGCTAGAGACCTAATTCGCGATGGCGAGCTGCTGATTGTTGACGGTACGCAAGGCGTTGTCATTGTTAATCCTGACAAAGACACGCTGGCGGAATACAAACTCAAGCAAGAACAATGGCAAATCGAGCAACAAAAACTCAAACGCATTAAGCTCACCAAAGCAGTCACATTGGACGGCACGGCGATTGATTTGTACGCCAACATTGAAGTGCCTGATGACGTTGTTCAAGTGAAGGCTTCGGGCGCTAGCGGCATCGGCTTATATCGCACTGAATTCTTATTTATGAATCGCCGTGAAGCGCCAAATGAGCAGGAACAATTCGAAGCCTATAAAGCAGTAGCAGAGGCTATGGATGGAAAACCTGTCACCATTCGAACGCTTGACCTAGGTGCCGACAAGCAAATGAACGCTGACACCGAACGCACATGCACAAATCCAGCACTAGGTTTGCGCGCGATTCGTTTGTGCTTAGCCGAGCCGCAAATGTTCCATATTCAATTGCGGGCGTTGCTTCGCGCTTCAGCGTTTGGCAACATTAAAATCCTTATTCCAATGCTGTCTTCACTCACTGAACTTAGACAAACATTACTGCTCATTGAACGTGCAAAACAAAGCTTACGACTCGAGAAAGTTGCATTTAATAACGATATCGAAGTTGGCGGCATGATTGAAATTCCAGCAGCAGCATTGTGCGCAGAAGCCTTTGCTAAGGAATTGGATTTCTTATCAATTGGCACCAACGATTTAATTCAATATTCACTCGCCATCGACCGCACTGATGATAGCGTTTCTCACCTATACAACCCACTTCATCCAGCGATTCTTCAACTCATCGAAATCACACTAAAAGCTGGGAAAAAGCTGGGCAAAAAAGTCTCGGTTTGCGGTGAAATGGCTGGCGATTCAAAATTAACGCGTCTTTTATTGGGCTTAGGCTTACGCCAATTCTCTATGCACCCTTCTCATATTTTGTCAGTCAAGCATCAGGTATTACAAAGTGATTTAGTTAAGTTAGTGCCCACTGTGCGCAAGATTTTGGCTAGTCATGATAGTGACAAAATTGAACCTTTAATCCAAAAAATGAATCTCTAAAAATAGATGAGCGTAATAACACGCCACGGCACCACCTAAAGGAATGTGAATTGACCGACTTAGCAAATAACCCATTACTCAATTTTTCTGGCTTACCAATATTCGACCAAATTAAAGCCGAACACGTTGAGCCAGCTATCGACCACCTGCTTGAGACTGGTCGAGCTTGCGTTGAAAAACTAGCCACGGCAACTGAAGCGCCAACATGGGCGAATTTTGCTAAACCACTTGAAGACATGGAAGAAAAACTTTCACGTGCTTGGTCACAAGTCGGCCACATGAATGCGGTAGTGAACAGCCCGGAACTTCGCGAAGCCTACAATGCAAGCCTGCCTAAACTGACTGATTTTTACTCTGATTTAGGCCAAGACGAACGCTTGTATGCAAAATTCCGTGCGCTTAAAAATAGTGCTGAATTCGACACACTCAATACTGCCCAACAAAAAATCGTTGAAAATGAATTACTCGGTTTTCGTCTGGGCGGTGCTGAATTAGCGGAAGCGGAAAAAGCACGCTTTAAAGTGATACAAGAATCGCTCTCAAAAATCACTACCAAGTTTGAAGAAAACTTGATGGACACGGTGAATGATTTCGCTCATTTTGTCGAAGATATTGCTGAGCTAAAAGGCTTACCAGAAGATGCTCTTCAAGCAGCACAGGAAGCGGCTTCTGGCGATGGCAAAACTGGCTATAAATTCACGCTTCATTTCCCTTCTTATATGCCTGTATTGCAATACTGCGAAAACCGCGGATTGCGTGAATTGCTCTACCGTGCTTATGCAACACGCGCTTCAGAATTCGGCAAAACGGATTGGGATAACACGCCTCTGATAAGCGAAATTCTCAAACTCCGTGAAGAATCCGCAACCTTGTTGAGCTACAAAAACTATGCGGAAATGTCGCTCGCCACAAAAATGGCGGATGCACCAGCAGAAGTGATCAAATTTTTAGACAACTTGGCGCAGCGCGCAAAACCTTTTGCAAAGCGCGATATGCAAGAGTTGACTGAGTTTGCATCTAAGCTTGGCATTACGGATATGCAAGCATGGGATGTGGCTTTCGTGTCAGAAAAATTACGCGAAGAAAAATATGCGTTTTCAGATCAAGAAGTAAAACAATACTTCCCTGAAACGCAAGTTTTAGCAGGTCTTTTTAAGGTAGTCGAAACCATTTTTGGCGTGCATGTTAAAAAATCCCAAGCGCCTGTTTGGCATGCTGATGCAGCATTTTATGAAATCAGCGACAAGCAAGGCAAACCAATTGGCCAGTTTTATTTAGATTTATATGCTCGCAACAATAAGCGTGGTGGTGCATGGATGGACGAAGCGATTACGCGAAGAAAGCATGGCGCTGATAATATCGTCAATCCTGTTGCTTATCTCACCTGTAATTTCTCAGCCCCCGTGGGCCACAAACCAGCATTATTTACCCACGATGAAGTCATCACCATGTTCCATGAGTTTGGCCATGGTCTGCACCACATGTTGACCCAAGTAGATGACTACGGAGTGTCAGGGATCAAAGGTGTGGAGTGGGATGCCGTCGAGTTACCTAGTCAATTTATGGAAAACTTCTGCTGGGAATGGGATGTTATCCGCCATATGACCAAGCACGTAGAAACAGGCGCAAGCTTGCCACGTGAATTGTTCGATAAGATGATTACCGCTAAAAACTTCCAAGCTGGCATGCAAACTGTTCGTCAGATTGAGTTCTCACTTTTTGACATGCGTCTACATGGTGAATTTGACCCGAATGGCAAACAAACAGCACTCGATTTAATTGAACAAGTTCGTGATGAAGTTGCCGTGGTTCGACCACCAAAATGGAATCGCTTCCCGAACGGCTTTAGCCATATTTTTGCAGGTGGATACGCTGCCGGTTATTACAGCTATAAATGGGCCGAAGTGCTTTCAGCTGATGCTTATAGCATGTTTGAGGAAAATGGCGTGCTTTGCGCAGAAACAGGACAGCGCTTTTGGCATGAAATTTTAGCCAAAGGCGGTTCTAGGCCAGCTTTGGAGTCTTTTGTGGCTTTCCGCGGCCGTGCGCCAGATATAGAGGCATTATTACGCCACAATGGCATGACCGTTGCAGCATAATATGAAAATCGCTACCTGGAACGTTAACTCACTCAATGTTCGCTTGCCGCACGTACTCGATTGGCTCGCTGCAAACAAGCCAGATGCTTTGTGCCTGCAAGAAACCAAGCAAGAAGACAGCAAGTTTCCTTATGAAGATTTAAAAGAAGCTGGCTACAACGCGATTCATAGTGGTCAAAAAACTTATAACGGCGTTGCCATTATCAGCCCACACTGCTTAAATGAAGTGCACATGGGCATTCCCAACTTTGCAGATGAGCAAAAACGCTTGATTGCAGCAACGATTAATGGCGTTCGCATTGTGTGTGTTTATATCCCCAATGGCCAAGCGGTAGGTTCGGATAAGTACGCTTATAAGCTGAACTGGCTTCAAGCATTCACGCCTTGGCTTGCAGCTGAAATTAATAACCATTCCAAGCTAGCCTTGTTAGGCGATTACAACATTGCGCCTGAGGATATTGATTGTCACGACCCCGCCGCATGGATAGGGCAGGTCTTAGTGAGCGAACCAGAGCGAGAAGCGTTCAAAACACTCACTCAATTGGGCTTAGAAGATAGCTTCCGCTTGTTTGAAAAAGGTGAAGGTCAATTTAGTTGGTGGGATTACCGCATGGCTGGTTTTAGACGTAATTTAGGCATGCGCATAGACCATATTTTAGTCACCCCAGAAGTCAGCAAAGCAAGTACTAAGAGCTATATCGATAAAACTCCACGCAAGTTAGAACGGCCTAGCGACCACACGCCAGTGGTATTGGAATTCAATATTTAATGACGATTAGTTGGGTAGAAGGTGGCACAACACTTAGCGCACGCTGGCAATCCGAAGCTGGCGTTGCTGTGCCCAGACGAGTATTAATTGCGGACGATACCATCAATGCAGATACCGCATACAGACTCGCTTGCGAAGGCACGGCGATGATCTGGCGAGGTGACTTTCATAATGCGCGACAACTATTACAAGCGATGGCGAAACGCTGCGACCTTAAGAAAAAATCCAAAAAAAACAAACAAGAAACAGCGCCAATAGACCTTAAGCAAGCGTTCAATTTACACCGTGTTGCACAAGCACAACGCGCTAGAACTCTGGGAATGTTACTGATTGAGGTGGGCGAAGGTTATAAAATCTCTCTCAAACGGGCACCAGATCTTAGCCAAGCTTGTTTAGAATCTTACGGTCAATTCACTAGCCCATTTGTCGTTTCATTACGTGAGCTACAAGGCTTAGTGGGCGCACATGAATGGCGCAAAAAAGGTGTCCCAATTGAAGTGTTGGGCGCAAACATTCATCCGCATTACGGCGTATTTTCACCCATACGTGGTGAGTATTTAGAATTGCTCGCAACAGCATCTTTGCCGAGCACTGAGCTCGCTTTTGATATAGGCACTGGCACTGGCGTTATTTCAGCCCTACTCGCTAAACGCGGCATCAAAAAAATCATCGCAACAGATCAAGACTCACGCGCCATCAACTGTGCTCAGGAAAATATCTCGCGACTTGGCTTACAAAAGCAAATCACACTCACACAAACCAATATGTTTCCAGAAGGCAAAGCACCGCTAGTTGTATGTAACCCACCGTGGTTACCAGCCAAGCCAAGCTCGCCGATTGAATATGCCGTCTACGACCCTGAAAGTAAGATGCTGTTAGCTTTTCTGAATGGCCTAAAAGCGCATCTTACTGATGACGGTGAGGGCTGGTTGATTATGTCTGACTTTGCAGAGCATTTAGGATTAAGGGGCAAAGGTGAACTTAGGAATTCAATTGAAAAAGCCGGCTTACATGTAGAAGAAAAGCTTGATATCAAGCCAAAACATGCCAAGGTAACTAATGAAACAGACCGATTACATCAAGCTAGAAAATCAGAAATCACTTCGCTTTGGCGCTTAAAAATCAAAAAAGGCTTGAAAAGCTAAGCAATAAAACTACTTGGTTTTAATTCCTAATTGCTTAAGCTTGCGATACAAATGCGTACGCTCAAGCGCTACCGCTTCCGCCACACGACTCATATTCTTATCAGCTTTTTGGATGTGATGCTCAAAATATAAACGCTCAAACTGATCTCTCGCTTCTCGCAAGGGCTGGTCTAAATCAATAGGCAAACCATTACCTTTGGGAATCGATTGCTCAGTGACCGCAGTTTGCAGTGGTGCAAACTGTTCCATTACACGGTTCACATCATCTAAACTGATTTTTTCGCCCAGACTCGTCTGCATCAAATTACGAATCACACTATCTAGCTGAGTTAAATTACCAGGCCAATCTGCGTTTCTCAACATGTTGAGCGCAGCTATTTCAAATTCTCGGTAAGGGGAAGCCGTTGTTTCAACCAGAAGAAAAGCCATTGCTCGCACTAAATCAGGAATATCTTCTCGATGATCTGCCAAGCTAGGAATACGTAATGTACTGACCGACAAAGTTTGCAGTAAGCCATTATCAAAACTACCTTCTGTGACCATGTCGGGTAATGGTTGTGAAGTTCCACATACCACACGCGTGCCATATTTTTCAGCCTTGCCCAATAAGACCATTAAGCCTTTTTGCTGGGTTTTATCCAGTTCCGCCACTTCAGGAATAAATAAAGCGCCCTCACGCAATTGCTCCAAAATATCTAACGGTGCATCGGCAAGTCGTTGGGAATCAAGTAGCTCCATCCAAGGAGTATTCGCCTGATGTAAAAACTTGGCACAGAGTTCTGCGCCGCTTCCTTTTTCGCCTATCAACAACAAAGGCGCTTTGCTCATGCTGACTTGCTCTAAACGCTGACGCAATTCGTTGATGACTGCACTTTTACCAAGGCTTAACAAGCTCATGTCAGATTTTGGTAGTTGCTCACTATGTTTAAGTGCAGCGGTTACAGTTTTCAGTAACTTCTGTAACGCGATTGGTTTTTCTAGGAAATCAAATGCACCTATACGCGTCGCTTCCACAGCGGTATCTATGGTGCCATGACCCGACATCATGACAACGGGCATCGTCAGCATCCCACCCGTGCCCCACTCTTTAAGTAGTGTAATGCCGTCACAATCTGGCATCCAAATATCAAGCAAGACAACATCTGGGCGCGTATGTTGGCGATACTCCCTAGCCTCGGCTGCATTTTCAGCGAGCATCACTTGATAGCCCTCATCCTGAAGAATGTCTCTTAGTAGTTCACGGATGCCAATTTCATCATCCACAACTAACACTTGTCTTGCGGTCATACTTGCTCAGCCTTTTTGCGTTTAACGCCTGTTTTTTTAGATGTCGCTTGTTGAATTGGCAAGGCCACAATCACCACTGCGCCAGTTGTATGTGAGTCACCAGACTTAATATTCTCGATACTAATTTTGCCTTGATGCTCTTCTACAATCTTCTTCACAATTGCCAGACCTAAGCCTGTGCCATGACGCTTGGTCGTCATGTAAGGCTCAAAGGCGCGGGATAGAATCTCAACAGGAAAGCCTGCGCCATTATCTGTCACCGTCAAATACACTTGATTTGCCTTTTTCAATGTCGCCAACTCAATGCTTGGGGCTTGCGCGCCATCCAAAGCATCTTGTGCATTTTGTAGTAAATTATGGAGCACTTGCCGCAACATGGTTGCATCGCCCAACACATCAAGTGCTTGGTCTGCCAAATTTACTTTAAGACTAATGCCAGGTGGCTCATATAAATCCAATACGTCCTGCACTAGTTTGTTAAAATCTAAATGCGTTAAATTAAGTACTGGTGCGCGGGCATATTCACTAAATTCGTTGACCATCGTTTTCATGGCATCGACTTGCGCAACAATCGTACCTGTTGCACGCTTCAGCATTTCGCTATCCGCCTCATCTAGTTTAGATGAAAGCTTGTGCTCAATACGCTCTGCAGACAATTGAATTGGCGTGAGTGGATTCTTAATCTCATGGGCCAAACGTCTTGCCACCTCCCCCCAAGCTGCGTCGCGTTGCGCCTGAACCATAGTGGTAATATCATCGAACACGACCAAATATCCGCTATCAGCACTGTATGGTAAACGTGTTCCTCGCAACAAAAGCGTACGTTGACCTTGTGTGGTAACCACTTCCATTTCCGATTGCCAGTCGCTCGCCTTACTCTCGTTAGCATTTTGCAAGATGGCATCAGTGAGATTTTTTAAATTTGGGAATTCTTGACCGACTTTCTCAAAATGATGCCCAGAGAAATGACCAAGTACAACACCCAAAATATTCGAAGCAGTCATGTTATAGGTTCGGAGCTCACCCTTATCATTGAGGGCCAAAACACCTGATGATAAGTGTGCCAAAATGGTTTCTAAATAACCGCGCGCGGCTTCAACTCTCGATCTATTTCTTTCTGCAGCTTGCTTTGCTTCGCCTAGTTGTTTGGTCATACTATTGAAAGACTGTACCAACACACCAAGCTCATCGTTACCATGCACCGGAAGCACTGTTTCATAGTCACCGCGTGCAATCGCTGTTGTTCCATCAGCCAATACGCCAAGTGGTGCAGACAATCGACGACTCAATACAAAAGCAACTGAGACAGCAGTAAGCATTGCTAGCATTAATACTAAGGTTAGAGTTAAAGCGAAAACTTGCTTCATTGATTCACGACTCAATGAAAGTTCTTGATAGTCCTGATAGACGTTTTGTACAGCTTCAGCTGTATTTGAAAGCTGTTTAGGAACTGGTTGTAACAACTGCAAAATGCGCGTTTCGCCACCGATATCGTTCATATTGACAGGAATAAGTGCGCGAAGATACAAGCCCTTACCAGTAATAGGTTCGATAATACCAAAATCTCTCTGACGCGCCTGTCTAAGCTGATCCAGGCTTGGTGTATCAGGTAAAAATGTCGTTGCATCGTTACTAGAGAAAGCGAGAATTTTACCTTGCATTGTGAGCAAAACAGCATCTTGCACACCACTCTTCTCACGCAAATCATTCAACACAGTAAGCTGAGAGTTGGTTGGTTGGAACGCAAGATTTAAAGCCATGCTGTCACCTTTTTGCTTAAGGTCAGCCAACATAGTATCTAGTGAACTTTGCCCTAATCGTACCCCGCCCTCTAAGGCCGCTTCAACTTTGACATTAAACCAAGACTCAATAGAGTGCGTTAGAAAATTCACGGAAACAGCATAAACAATTACACCTGGTGTAATTGCCATCAAAGCAAATGCGCCCAAAAGTCGTAAAGTAAGGCGACTACCGATTACTCGCGCACGTATTTGTTTAAAAAGACGGGATAACTGAAACGCGATAATCAACAACAAGGCACTGGCAAAAGCGATATTGAGACCTAACAATAGGGTGTAATCAGCGCCTGAAACACTGCTTCCTGCTTGGGAAAGCAGATAAAGCAATCCTCCACCAAGTATCGCAGTCATCAGAACAATATATCGCATCAGTAATTACTCACCCTAAAACGCAAAGACTGGCGTCCAGCGATATCGTTCAGATGCAATATTCCAATCATCCGAACCAATTGCTTCAACCTGAACTGGCTTGGGCAATTTTGTCTGGTCTAAACGTACTTTGATAGCGGCCAAATACACTTCGCTTTTTTTAAGCAATTTTTTATCAACAACTGACCAAGATTTAATATTAGAGATTTCTTCTTTTGCTTGTTGAATAGTGGCAAATGATTGCTGGCGGCCATTACGATTTACCAAGTACTGCCGAGAAAGGGCGTGATAACTTAATGTGAGATATTGAGACTGGGTAATAATTTCATCATCGAACCAATATTTTCTTGGGGCACTAAGCTGGAACTCAATTAAGAAAGTCAATGGAACGCCCTTATTTAAAGCATCTTCAATGACTGGGCTTAGCACAACATCGAAATCTGTACTGAGTGCGTAACTATCTTCTACCGCTAACAACTCTGCACTTTTAATATGAACAGCACTATTCGCCGCAAAAGCAATCGGCGCAAACGCGATAAGTAGCGTCAAAAAAAGAGTCTGAAGAGACTTAACGCTTTTGTAATAAGGCATAAAATAAACCATCATGCTGCGCAGTAGGTTGTAATTGTCCATTTTTTAAAGTTAAGCCTGCCAAAGGTTCATTCAAAGGCAATTGCTCCGCATCCAAATGTGTTTTTAAAAAATTATCAATCTGACGCTGGTTCTCTTCTTGAAACACTGAACACGTCACATAAAGCAATTTACCACCCTTTGCCAATGCCTGCCACAAAGAAGGCAATATCAAAGCCTGCTGTTTAGTAAATGAAGCAATATCAGCCTCACGGCGCAGCCATTTAATATCCACATGGCGTCTAACAATGCCAGAAGCCGTACACGGAACATCCGCCAAAATTCGATCAAATGGTTTTCCATCCCACCAATCTGCTGACTTTCCTGCATCGCCGACTAGTAGAGTCGCTTTTAGATTTAAGCGGTCGAGATTACTTTTTGTACGCGCAATCCGCGTTGCATCATTATCAACCGCGACCAAATCCACATCGGCCAACTCTAGAATCTGACCCGTTTTTCCACCTGGCGCACAACAGGCATCTAGTACACGCTGCCCATCCTTCAAGTCCAACGCATAACCCGCAACTTGCGCAGCATAATCTTGTACTGAAGCTTCGCCAGCCGAAAATCCTGGAATACGGTCGACTGGAATAGGTTTTTCTAATGTAATGGCATTTGCTCCCAAAGCGAGGGAAGCAATTCCTTCCAGATTCAGTTTAGCGACAAAGTCTGTGGCTGAAATTTGACGCTGATTCACACGCAAAGTCATTGGCGGATGCTGATTTCCAGCTTCAAGCATCGCCTGCCAATTTTCTGGATATTGATGTTTGAGCTTCGTTATCCACCAAGCAGGATAGGAGTAAGTCGCAAACTCATTGCCTTCAAGATTGGCGAGCAATTCAGTTTGTTGGCGCAAGAAATTACGTAGGACCCCATTCACCAAACCTTTAGCCCAAGTTTTCTTGGATAGTCCTGCCGCCTTAACTGCTTGGTCAACAACAGTGTGGGATGCGGCCTTGTCGTATTGAAGTTGATAAACTGCGACTAATAACAAACACTGTAATTTGGCGTCATCTAATGGCTTTTGTAAAAGCTGATCCAATAAAGCTTCTATCGTGCCGTAGAAACGCAATGTGCCATAACTTAAGTCTTGAGCGACGGCGCGCTGTTGTGGGGTGATGTTTGAATACCGCGCAAATAAGCTTTCTAAAACCACGCCTAAATTACGACCTGCAAAGACTTGTCCGATTGCTTCTGCAGCAATCTGTTGTGAGATATGCACGTGTTATTTAACCAATCTCATCGAAATATAAAACTCAAATTTATTCAAAATACTGACCGACCTTTAAGTCCTGCCCAGCGACAAAATCTTTGGCTTTTAAACGTTTCCCGCCAGGCAATTGCAACTCTTCTATTGTCAGCACACCTCTTCCGCAAGCCACTTGAATGCTATCACCGACTTCTAGAACAATGCCTGGTTTTTCATTAACCAAATCGCCAGCAGAGGTCGCCATCCAAATGCGGCACACTTTACCATTAAGCATCGCATGCGCAACCGGAAAGGGATTAAAGCCACGCACTTGACGTGAAATCAACTCTGCAGATTGCGACCAATCAATGCTTGCTTCAGATTTCTGCAGTTTAGCGGCATAGGTCACTAAGGACTCATCCTGTGGTGTAGCAGACAAACTTCCACTCTCAGCCAATTGCCTCATGGCATCGACCATCAAATCTGCACCCATTTTGGCCAATGCATCATGCAAAGATTGCGTCGTATCTCGCTCGCCTATCGCCAAAACACCTTTTGAAACCATCGCACCAGCATCGAGTGCTGGCACCACTTCCATGATTGTCACCCCTGTTTCATCATCCCCTGCTAACAAAGAGCGATGAATTGGCGCGGCACCTCGCCAGCGTGGTAACAATGAAGCATGAATGTTGTAACAGCCGAAACGCGGCATTTCTAGCACATTAGTCGGGATAATTAATCCGTAAGCCGCAACAATCATCACGTCAGCTTTTACGGCCTCGATGTGCAATTGCGCATCAACATCTCTCAAAGTTTCAGGCTGGAACACTTCAATTTGGTGCTGCAAAGCCAATTCTTTGACAGGGCTGGCTTTTAATTTCATACCACGCCCAGAAGGTCTATCTGGCTGAGTGAGCACTAGCTTCAAATCATGTCCGGCTTCAATAAGCGCTGCCAAAGCTGGCACTGCAAAATCAGGCGTGCCTGCGAATATAATTTTCAATGGCGCCACCTTATCGACCACGCTGCATCTTCTGCATTTTGGTTTTAATACGGTTCTGTTTTAGCGGAGATAAATACTGCACGAAAACTTTACCAAGCAAATGATCCATCTCATGTTGGATACACACCGCCATTAAACCATCAGCTTCCAATGTAAAAGGCTTCCCATTTCGGTCTAAAGCTTCAATCACAACCGTCTCCGCACGCGTCACATTTTCATAAACCCCAGGCACAGATAAACAACCCTCTTCATACTCTTGCGTGCCTATTTTTGCTTTAACTTTAGGATTGATAAACACCTGTAGTTTATTTTTAGCCTCGCTGGTATCAATCACGATAATTTGCAGATGCACATCCACCTGAGTTGCAGCCAAGCCGATCCCCGGCGCATCGTACATGGTCTCAGCCATGTCATCGATTAAACGCTGAATTTTTGCATCGACTTGCGACACGGGCTTAGCGACTGTGTACAAACGAGCGTCTGGATAATTAAGTATGTCTAAGATTGCCATTTTTAATAAATCACCGTAATAAATTGATTTTTATATAAATAAATATCATAATTTTAGCTAGATATTACTTTATTGAAACCAATACAGATATTAGCGCTATTATAACCCTGCATGACGACACAAGACACTAATGAAGCCGCACTATGGATATGCCTGCAACAAATATCAGGCTTGGGCGGGCAAGGCATTTGCAAACTACTCAGCCAATTTGGCAGCCCTGAAAATATCTTCTCAGCATCGCATCAAGCGCTCAAACAAGTGGTCTCTGAGGCGGTATCTAGCTTAATCAAAAAAGGTCCTGACCTAATAACGGCCGAGCCAGGTCTGCAATGGCTAGAAAAGGACGATAACCACCTCATCACCCTTGCCGATGCGCACTACCCTCAAGCGCTTTTAGAAATTCCAGATCCGCCGCCAGTGCTTTATGCAAAAGGTGATTTAAGTTGCTTAAGCATTCCCGCTATTGCCATGGTGGGCAGCCGAAATGCATCCGTACAAGGCGAGAAAAACGCAGAAGAGTTTGCTTATGCTTTAAGCGAACAAGGGTTTTGTATCATTAGCGGTATGGCGCTTGGAATTGACGGCGCTGCACATCGAGGCGCGCTAAAAAATAAAAACGGCAAAACGATTGCAGTCGTTGGAACTGGCTTAGATATAGTCTACCCAGCCAAACACCGCGAGCTTGCGCATAAGATTGTCGCTCAAGGCTTGGTCATTTCGGAGTTTGCTATTGGCACGCCATCACGCCCACAAAATTTCCCTCGCAGAAATCGCATTATTAGCGGATTAAGCTTAGGATGTTTGGTGGTAGAAGCCAACACACAAAGCGGCTCACTCATTACGGCCAAATGCGCTGCTGAACAAGGCCGTGAAGTATTCGCCATTCCAGGCTCTATTCATTCCCCAATGTCCAAAGGCTGTCATGAGCTGATTAAACAGGGGGCAAAATTAGTCGATTGCATCAAAGACATCACAGATGAATTAGCCCCACATCTCTCACATTTAATTATGGAAAGTCTTGAAAAATCAGCTGGGGCAGAACCCAACACCCTGCTTGATTTAATGGGATTTGACCCCATTAATATGGAAGCCTTAATTGCGCTGACCAACTTGACGAGCGAAGACCTTTCGGCCACACTACTATTGCTGGAGTTAGAAAATAAAATAGCTTCTCTACCAGGAGGTCGTTATCAGCGTATCGGCTAACTGAATAAATTTGACCATATAAATTTGATAGGAGAATCTATGTTTGAAGTCTTGGTTTATATGTTCGAAAACTACGTGGAGGCGAATGTTCAGCCTGACCACAACACCCTAGCCCAGGAGCTTTTTGAAGCGGGTTTCGATAGCACCGACATCAATGGCGCCTTTGATTGGTTTAGCTCACTAGAGGCGATGGCCGATGCAGCAGGCAATGCCCCAAGTGGGATCACCCAATCAACACGAATTTATAGCGATATTGAAACCAACAAAATTGACGTTGAAGGCCTAAGCTTTTTGATGTTTTTGATGCAGTCTAATGTCATCAATCACGCTTTACACGAAGTTATTATGGACCGTGCAATGGCGCTTTCTCAAGAACATGTTGGCGTAGATGAAATTCGCTGGACAGCATTGATGGCGCTTCGCAAACAAGGTAGAACTAACGATTTCTTATTCGTTGAAGATGCAATGTTTGGCGATGATAGCCCCACATTCCATTAAATCCTCATCAGCAACAGACAATAAAAAAGCCTAGAAATATCTAGGCTTTTTTATTGATAAAGCGCTTACTTTTTCAGATGCAATCTTTCAGCAATACTGCTAATAATGCCTGATTGATTTAATGTGTAAAAATGAAGTCCTGGCGCACCACCAGCTAACAACTTCTCACATAAATCTGTCACAACATCCAAGCCCAAAGCACGTAGCGAAGCCATATCATCACCATAATCTTCCAAACGCAAACGTAACCAGCGAGGAATTTCTGCACCACACACATTAGAAAAGCGTGCTAATTGTGTGTAGTTATAAATTGGCATTACCCCCGGCACAATCGGTATCTCAATACCCATTTTTTGGCATTGATCAACAAATTGAAAATAGGCATCCGCATTATAAAAATACTGCGTAATTGCTGCATTTGCACCGGCATCTACCTTGGTCTTAAAGTGCTTCAAATCGGCAGTAGCAGAACGAGCCTCAGGATGCGTCTCAGGGTAAGCCGCCACTTCAATTTGAAACCAATCGCCCGTTTGTTCGCGAATAAAAGCCACCAACTGACTAGCATAGGTAAAGTCACCGCTACTCACTTCACCCGAAGGCAAATCGCCACGTAATACCACTAAACGACGAATGCCATGACTTTGATAAGTTTTCAGCAAACTCAAAATCTCTGCTTTTGAAGAAGAAATACCAGAGATGTGAGGCGCGGCCTCAAAACCTTCAGCTTGAATCTCAAGCACTGCATCCATGGTACGGTCACGCGTAGAACCACCCGCGCCAAAAGTCACAGAGAAGAATTTTGGTTTAAGCAGTGCTAAT
This sequence comes from Pseudomonadota bacterium, assembly GCA_046047035.1. Classification (GTDB taxonomy): domain Bacteria; phylum Pseudomonadota; class Gammaproteobacteria; order Burkholderiales; family Methylophilaceae; genus Methylopumilus_A. The sequence continues at coordinate 46,876 of JBJOIS010000005.1, read as the reverse complement.
TGCTTACGCGTTTCACGTAGCTTTAAAACACCCTCTTCCGTTTTTGGCGGAAAAAACTCAAAACTAATTTCAGGTTTCATAAATGCTTTCTTCTATTTTTTTATCGCTAACAACAGGCCATTTGCATGGCCTGTCATCCTTAGCTCAATTAATAGCGATAAGTATCAGGCTTAAATGGGCCGTTTTGTGAAACACCAATGTAGGCTGCTTGTTCATCTGATAGGCGCGTTAATTGTGCGTTCAGTTTTTTCAATTGCAATACCGCTACTTTTTCATCCAAATGTTTCGGCAATGTGTAAACGCCTACTGGGTATTTGTTCGTATTAGCGAACAATTCAATTTGCGCAATCGTTTGATTGGCAAATGATGAGCTCATCACATAGCTTGGGTGGCCTGTACCGCAACCCAAGTTTACCAAGCGACCTTTAGCCAACAAAATAATCTTTTTGCCATCAGGGAAAATCACATGATCAACTTGTGGTTTGATTTCGTCCCACTCATATTTTTCAAGTGAAGCAACATCAATCTCATTATCAAAATGGCCGATGTTACAAACAATCGCTTGATCTTTCATCTTTGCCATATGGTCATGAGCTATCACGTGATAGTTACCAGTTGCTGTCACAAAAATATCGCCGTGTTCACATGCGTAATCCATCGTGACCACACGGTAACCTTCCATCGCTGCTTGTAGCGCGCAGATTGGGTCAATTTCTGTTACCCAAACTTGGGCTGACAAAGCACGTAGCGCTTGTGCAGAACCTTTACCCACATCACCATAACCAGCTACGACGGCAATCTTGCCCGCAATCATTACGTCCGTTGCACGTTTAATCGCATCAACCAATGACTCACGGCAACCATACAGATTGTCGAATTTTGATTTCGTTACTGAATCATTCACGTTAATTGCAGGGAATGCTAAGCGCCCCTCTTTATGCATTTGGTATAAACGATGTACACCTGTTGTTGTTTCTTCAGTCACGCCTTTAATTTGTGCAAGACGTGTTGAATACCAAGTTGGGTCTGTTTTCAGCTTTTCTTTAATCGCATTGAACAAACAAACTTCTTCTTCGCTACCTGGATTATTCAATAAAGAAATGTCTTTTTCAGCATTCGTGCCAAGATGCAGCAACAAAGTAGCATCGCCGCCATCATCCAAAATCATGTTCGAATAGCCACCGTCAGTCCATTCAAAAATGCGATGTGTGTAATCCCAATACTCTTCTAATGTTTCACCTTTAATCGCAAACACTGGCGTACCGCCAGCAGCGATTGCAGCAGCAGCATGATCTTGAGTTGAATAAATATTGCATGATGCCCAACGCACTTCAGCACCCAAATCCTTAAGTGTTTCAATCAACACCGCAGTTTGAATGGTCATATGCAATGAACCAGTAATACGCGCACCTTTTAGAGGCTGCGCTTTTGAAAACTCTTCACGAATTGCCATTAGGCCTGGCATTTCTGTTTCAGCAATCGCAATCTCTTTACGGCCAAATCCAGCTAAATTGATATCAGCAATGATGTAATCTTTAAAATCAGTCACAGTATTCATGTTTTTTCCTTGAATGGTGTGACCGGAGGGAATGCGGAAAATTTGGAGTTCTTGAAAAACTAGAAGTGATAACACTTGAAGCTCTAACACTCTCACCCGTATCCCGTGCCCGGCACGGTTAATATGGTGAGCGCCGTTAAAACATTTTCCGAGCCTGGGAGTTTTCTCTCGCAGCGCTCCTCGGAATGGCGGCAATTATACGCGAATATTGTTTTTACACAAATTCAATGTATTAGCCTAAGTTGATGCTAATAAACTACATAAGGACAGACATAAAAAAACCCCAATCAGTTCATGATTGAGGTTTTTTATTTTATATAAACAGCTCTACTTAAATTGAAGCTTTAAGCGCCGCAGCCTTATCAATCGCTTCCCAAGAGAACTCTGGTTCATCACGACCGAAGTGGCCGTAAGCAGCTGTCTTGGTGTAGATCGGACGTAAGAGATCTAGCATCTTCACAATGCCTTTAGGACGCAGGTCAAAATGTTCACGTACAAGGGCTGTGAGCACTTCGTTAGATACTTTACCTGTGCCGTAAGTCTCAACCATGATCGATGTTGGCTGTGCCACACCAATCGCGTAAGAGATTTGGACTAGGCAACGTGAAGCAAGTCCTGCTGCCACGATGTTCTTCGCGACATAGCGGCCCGCATAAGCGGCTGAACGGTCTACTTTAGAAGGATCCTTACCAGAGAACGCACCGCCACCGTGTGGGGCTGCGCCGCCGTAAGTATCCACAATAATCTTACGGCCTGTTAAGCCACAATCGCCTTGTGGGCCGCCAATCACAAAACGACCCGTTGGGTTCACGAGGAACTTGATGTCGCCTTTGATGAGTTCTTTCGGGAGGGTTGGCTTGATGATTTCTTCAATCACTGCTTCGCGAATGTCTTTCAAGTCCATCTCAGGCGCATGCTGTGTTGAAACAACCACAGTATCAATCGCACTGGGTTTACCATTTTCGTATTTGATGGTCACTTGTGATTTCGCATCAGGACGTAGCCATGGCAAACGACCATCTTTACGCAGTTGTGATTGACGTTCCATCACACGGTGAGATAGCCAGATAGGTAATGGCATCAATTGCGGCGTCTCATCACACGCGTAGCCAAACATAATGCCTTGATCACCAGCGCCTTGGTCTAGCGGATCGTCTTCTGCTTTATCCACACCCTGAGCAATATCAGGTGACTGTTTGTCATAAGCAACCAATACAGCACAACCTTTATAGTCGATACCGTAATCTGTGTTGTCATAGCCAATACGTTTAATCGTCTCACGTGCCACTTTGATGTAATCAACGTTAGCCGTTGTGGTGATCTCACCAGCAAGGACAATTAAACCGGTATTCGCTAAAGTCTCAGCCGCAACACGGGCGGTTGGATCTTGCTCAAGAATGGCATCTAAAATACTGTCAGACACCTGATCAGCGAGTTTATCTGGGTGGCCTTCAGAAACAGATTCTGAGGTGAATAAGTATTCGGACATAATGATTTATCAATAAATTTTGCAAAGATGAGTAGGATAACAAAATAAGCCTCTTTCGCAAAATGACGACTACCTTAGCCCGTCACAATCCCATACAATATAAGTAATTATTCAAGCAAGTTTACAAACTAAATATGCACATAAAATTCACAAAAATGCAGGGGATAGGCAACGACTTTGTCGTGATTGATGGGTTCAGCCAACCAATCCAAATAAGCGCCGCACAGATTCGCCAACTTGCGGACAGGCACTTTGGTGTTGGTTGCGACCAACTACTGCTGGTCGAAAAACCGACGATCCCCCAAGCTGATTTCCGTTATCGCATTTTTAATGCAGACGGCGGCGAAGTAGAACAGTGTGGCAACGGCGCACGCTGTTTTGTGCGCTTTGTTCACGAACAAAAGCTCACAGACAAAACATATATTTGCGTTGAAACTGCTAATGGTCTGATTTATCCAACGCTTGAAGAAAACGGCTTGGTGACGGTTAATATGGGCCCGCCAAAATTTGAGCCTGCGCAAATTCCATTTATTTCAGACAAATTAGCACTCACTTACCCGCTTAGCATTGAAAATAAAACAATTGAAATTTCTACTGTTTCTATGGGGAATCCCCACGCAGTACAAATTGTCGACAATATTGATAATGCGCCTTTGCCAACGCAAGGGCCTTTGATAGAAAATCACGCTCAATTTCCGCAACGCGTGAATGCTGGCTTTATGCAGATCATGAACCAGCACGAAATAAAATTGCGTGTTTTTGAACGAGGCGCTGGCGAGACATTGGCCTGCGGAACAGGCGCGTGCGCGGCGGCAGTCGCTGGGATGCGTTTGGGCAAATTACAATCCCCTGTAAAAGTTGTAATGCGCGGCGGCGAACTGAACATTAGCTGGGAAGGAGAAACTTCTCCCGTGATGATGTCAGGCCCTGCAGTCACAGTCTTTGAAGGCGAAATCGAAATTTAATTAAAAGATATTTGGATATATACACTCATGGAAAACCAAACCAACACCATATTCAACGAAGCAGAAGTCGCGGAATACTTAGAAAAGAACCCACAATTCTTTTCTAACCATACGGGCTTACTTGCCACCATGCACCTCCCTAATCCCCATGGGAGCGGCACAGTATCTTTAGCTGAGCGCCAACAGGCCGCTCAGCGCGAAAAAATCCATCAAATAGAGCGAAAATATAGCGAACTCCTGCAATTTGGTATCGAAAATGATGAAAAAAGCAACAAAGTGCACAAATTAACCTTGTCATTATTAAACGCAATCAACTTAGTTGACATTGCGGAAGCTTTAAACAATAGCCTGCAAAATGATTTTGGTATTTCAAGCTCAAAAATTCTACTTTGGGCTGAACCAAAAAATAGCGTAGATGCAAGCCTTTCAGTCTTTGATGAAATCGATGACGTCTCCAAGAACTGGACTGAAGCGCTGATTGAGCCATACTGCGGCAAGCTTCCAGATGAAAATATGATAAGCATAAAAACCAACGACGATGCTAAATCATACGCAATTACTGCATTAGAAATCGGAACCCCAATCGGCTTATTAGTGATGGCATCAGACGACGAAAAGCGCTTCTACCCAGAAATGGGAACCGTATTTGTAAAACGCATCGGCGAGCTTGTCAGTGCGGCACTCAGTCAGCATCTCGTTTAGATGAGATAAGCCAGTTCAAGAACGAAACCATCTTGAATTATTTAGAAAACTACCTCAATCATATTACTTTCGAGCGTGGCCTCAGCAAGCTCACTCAAAACAACTATGCAAGGGATATTAAGCTTTTACTAGATGCATCTAATGAGATCTCGACCCCCTTAGACGCCTTAAAACCGGCAAATATTCGAGGGCTTATTGCAAAGCTCCACGGCCGTGGACTTGGTGGTAAAAGCATCGCGCGGATGCTTTCATCATGGCGCGGGTTTTTTGACTACTTGGTTAAGCAGCACAATTTTAGCAGCAACCCTTGCATCGGCATGCGCGCACCAAAATCTGCAAAAACCTTACCACAAGCACTTTCAGCAGACCAAGCTGTGCAATTAGTGGATATCAAAGAAGATGATTTATTAAGCTTGCGCGACCATGCAATCCTCGAGCTTTTCTATTCTTCAGGCCTACGCTTGGCCGAGCTTGTTGGCCTTGATTTCAACACATTAGACTTAGCCAATGGAACAATCTCTGTCACAGGTAAAGGAAATAAAACACGTATCGTTCCTGTTGGCAGTCATGCGATTACAGCAATTCAAAATTGGCTTAGTGTCCGCACTACCATTGCTAAACCAGATCAAAATGCTTTATTTATTACCAAGCAAGGAAACCGCATTACGCCCCGCGCTATTCAATACAGACTAAAAGAATGGGCAATTAAGCAAGGCATCAATAGCGATGTGCATCCACACATGCTGCGCCACAGCTTTGCAACGCACGTATTGCAATCTAGTGGCGACTTACGTGCGGTACAAGAAATGCTTGGTCACGCCAACATCAGCACAACCCAAGTCTATACACATCTAGACTTTCAACATCTTTCAAAAGTCTACGACCAAGCACATCCTCGCGCTAAAAAGTCTTAATCGTTTTACCCACAAAGAGAGCATTGTTTTTTATCGTGAACTAATGTGGCAAAATCAGGCCTTAAATTTTTCAGTCATTACTTTTTAAGGGATTTTCATGGAACACCAATTGCCTGCATTGCCGTATGCTAAAAATGCTTTAGCACCACACATTTCTGAAGAAACATTAGAGTTTCATTACGGCAAACATCACCAAACTTATGTCACAAATTTGAATAATTTGATTAAAGGTACAGAGTTTGAAAATAGCAGCCTTGAAGAAATAGTGAAGAAATCTTCAGCTGGCATCTATAACAATTCAGCACAAATCTGGAACCACACATTCTTCTGGAGCAGCATGAAACCTAATGGCGGCGGCTCGCCAACCGGCGCTTTGGCTGACGCTATCAATGCAAAATGGGGTTCATTTGATGAATTCAAAAAAGCATTCCAAGCTTCTGCAGTGGGCAACTTCGGCTCTGGCTGGACATGGTTAGTGAAGAAAGCGGATGGCTCAGTTGATATCGCCAATATGGGTGCCGCTGGCACACCACTCACTACTGGCGACACAGCACTTTTAACGATTGACGTTTGGGAACACGCTTACTACATCGACTACCGCAATGCACGTGCGAAATTTGTTGAAGTATTCTTAGCATCATTGGCTAACTGGGATTTTGCTTCTGCAAATTTCAGCGCTTAATTTAAGTACATAAAATCAAGCCCGGTCTGCAATAGCATGCTGGGCTTTTTTGACTTTAAGCTATTGAGAATATGAATATTGAATTAAAAAACGAATTAATCAAAGCCGTTAAACTAGCGCAAGCTGGTGAGTGGGATGCATCTCATCGTATCGTCCAAGATTACAATGATGCAATCGCCTGCTGGATACATGCGGTGCTTCACAAAATTGAAGGCGATGAAAGCAACAGCAGATATTGGTACGCGCGCTGCAATGCACGTTTTGAAGGCTATGCTGAAACTAGCCAAGAACTTGATGCTATTGAAGAATTTTTAATCTGATACAATTAGGTCCATGTTGCGCAGATATTTCATTTATTTTACTTTTGCCCTGCTGTTTGCACTGACACAGCAAGCCGCAGTTACGCACGAAATATCGCATATCTCTGATGTGCAACAAAGCTCGCAAAAACAAGATAAAACAACCCACTCGAATTTCTGTGAGAAATGTTTGAGCTTTGGCGACCTCGCTAATAGTATCTCATCCAAGCATTTTTCAATTTCGCTTTCTGTTTTCAATTTCGATCTAATAATTCACACCTGCGTTCAGGATTTCAGCAATACTTATGCTGCCTATTCTGCTCGCGCCCCACCTTCGCACGCTTAATTAAATTGGCTTAACGCAGATTTGCGTTCTTTATTTCTTTCAAATTTTGAAAGAAATGCTTTTTGATTTATTTAAGGTGTAAGTATGAAAACAAAAAAATCATTGATCTCTTTTGTTGGCCTTGTTGCCATGCAAGCGACAGCATTCAACCCCATTCAGGCAGCTGAAAGTGCCTCAATCCAAGCCCCTTCAGTGCCGATTACTGGCAATCCTTTAGGTGCTGGCTCAGATGAGTTAGTCGTGCCTGTATACGTTTTGAGTGGAAGAGAATTATCAATCAAGCGTGAATCAACCCTCGGCGAAACGCTCACCGGTACACCAGGGGTCAGTTCTAGCTATTTTGGCCCAAACGCCTCAAGACCCATCATACGGGGCATGGATGGGGACCGAATCAGAATAATGCAAAATGGCGTGGGCGCACTCGATGCTTCGTCACTGAGTCCAGATCATGCGGTTGCGATTGATCCTTTAATTGCGGAACAGATTGAAGTGATTCGCGGTCCTGCAACAGTGCTTTATGGCGCAGGGGCAGTTGGTGGGGTTGTCAATGTGATCGATCACCGCATTCCCAAAGAACCACTGAATGGCGTCATGGGGCGTGGAGAAACAAGATTTGGTGGTGCAGACAACGAGCGAAGCGGAGCAGCTGTGATTGATGTGGGCAATGGCATGTTTGCTATTCATGCCGATGTTTACACAAGAAAAACCGATGACTTAAGCATTTCAAGCAGCGCCCAAAATAAACTCATCGGCGCTGGCAAAGCGGATCATGTTAACAACGGCAAACTTGCGAATAGTGCTGCAAAATCGGACGGAGGTGCATTTGGCGCTTCACTCACTTTTGATAAAGGTCATATCGGCGTCTCATATTCTGAATTTAACAACTTTTATGGCACTGTGGCTGAGCCAACTGTAAAAGCGGACATGAAGAGTAAGCGCTGGGATTTTTCATCTGAAGCACACCATCTAGATACCTTTATAGAGCGCATTAAGTTCAGAATGGCATTCACTGATTACAAACATCAAGAAATTGACAACGGCGAGGTTGGCACCACATTCTTAAACAAAGGCGTTGAAACCACGTTAGAAGCAGGCCATGCCAAAATAGGTAATTTATCTGGGGTAGTTGGACTACAGACCCAAAACACTAGATTCTCAGCCTTAGGTGTTGATGCATTTGTGCCATCCACCCACACATCCAGTCAGGGTATTTATCTATACGAAGAGTTGCCAATTGACCGGTTAAAACTTTCCGCAGGTGGTCGAATTGATAAGACCACTGTCAAATCAGCGGGCGGTGGCGTCGACGATCCCAATACCCACCTTCCCAAATTTGGGAATGCAACATCTAAGCAATTCACCCCAAAAAATCTTTCAGCTGGCGCTTTATTTAGCATTGACGACAACTGGAGTATTGCGACGAATCTAACCCATACAGAACGCGCACCAACACAGAATGAACTATTCTCAAATGGGGCCCATGTAGCAACTAATCAATATGAAATCGGAAATAAAAATCTAACCGTTGAAAAAGCCAATGGCTTGGATGTACAAATTCGCTGGAAAACAGAAAAACATAGCTTTAGCTTAGGTGGTTTCTTCACTAAATTTGATAACTTTATAAACACCTATAACACTGGGCTTTATAGCGATGATTATGGAAATACAAACTCAACGCAAAATAATACTTTTAGTTTAGCTGAAGCTAAAACCATCGGTGTACCAGCAATTTTTACAGGAATGGAAGCACAAGGAAAATTTCGTATTTATGAGGGACTTGGGGACTTAGATCTTAATGTGCGTGGAGATTATGTTAGGGCAACAAACGAAATCACTAACACCCCGTTATCCAGAATTGCACCGATGAGAATCGGCACTGGTCTTGATTATCAACTTGGTGATTTTGCTTCTAAAATTGATGTTCTGCATGGCTTCAAACAAGATAGGGTTGCCACAAATGAGTTGCCGACTAATGGTTACACACTCGTTAATGCAACCATTAGCTACCGCCTTAAAACTGCACTCAATCTTGAAGCTTTTGCGAAGGCGCGTAATTTATTAGATGAGGATATCCGAGATCACAGTTCGTTCTTGAAGGAAATCGCACCGATGGGTGGTCGCTCAGTTTTATTCGGCTTACGCGGTGAATTTTAGTTTGTTATTTTAATTGATACTCAGGTGCAGTCTCTGTGAGCTTGCGCTATCATGAAGACTCTAGAGAATTTACTATTAAAGAGATAAATATGGCACGTACAGTTAATTGCATCAAACTTGGAAAAGAAGCCGATGGTATGGACTTTCCTCCTTACCCAGGTCCATTAGGACAAAAGATTTTTGAAAACGTCTCAAAGGAAGCTTGGGCTGCTTGGTTAAAACAGCAAACCATGTTGGTAAACGAAAATCGCTTAAGTCTTGCCGACCCGCAAGCGCGTCAATATTTAAAAGAACAAACCGAAGCTTATTTCTTTGGCGATGGTGCAGACAAGGCAAGCGGTTACGTTCCACCAAACGCTTAAGCCCCTGAAAAATCATTTTTTGTCATAAAAACTTCATCATTCACGCTTAGAGTTTAGGATTATTTTGGCGCATCCCATTAAATTGAATCCAGAACACTTTGTAAATCGTGAATTAGGCTTATTGGCATTTAATAAGCGGGTCCTTGCTCAAGCAGAAGATGAGCGCGTGCCTTTGTTGGAGCGCCTAAAGTTTCTATGTATCTTTAGTAGCAATATGGATGAGTTTTTTGAAGTCCGTGTTGCTGGCATTAAAGAACAAATCAAGTTTAACAACCAGCAGACTGGCCCAGATGGCCTTTTGCCAAAACAAGCTTATGCGAAAATCAGCGCCGAAGCGCATGATTTAGTTGCTCACCAATATAAGATTCTTAACGATGTCGTTCTTCCCAAGCTTGCTGCAGAAAATATCCACTTTCTCCGTCGTACCAGCTGGAATGATGAGCAACGCCTTTGGATACGTGACTTTTTCTTTAGAGAATTAATGCCCATTCTCACGCCTATCGGATTAGACCCAGCACATCCTTTCCCTCGTGTTCTAAACAAAAGTTTAAATTTCGCTGTTGAGCTTGATGGCAAAGATGCCTTTGGCCGTAACTCCGGCATTGCTGTCGTGCAAGCGCCAAGAGCGCTTCCTCGCGTCATTCGCTTGCCAAGTGAAATTGCCAGATGTGAATACGGCTTTGTGTTTCTTTCATCGATTTTGCATGCGCATGTCAATGAACTATTTTCAGGCATGACCGTTAAAGGTTGTTACCAATTCCGCCTCACACGCGACAGCGAGTTAACCCTTGATGATGAAGAAACGAAAGACTTAAGAATTGCACTGCAAGGTGAGTTATCTCACCGCCAATTTGGTGATGGTGTTCGGCTTGAGGTTGCTGATAACTGTCCTGCTGAAATGTCGCATTTCCTACTTGGTCAGTTTGGTTTGCATAAAGAAGACCTATACCAAGTAAATGGCATCGTAAACTTAGTCCGTTTAATGCAAATCCCAGACTTAGTGGACAAGCCAGCACTTAAATACCCGCCTTACACGGCAAGCAAAGCCAAAGAGTTAGTCAAAGAACCTGATGTCTTTAAAGCGATACGTAAACAAGATATTTTAGTTCATCACCCCTACCAATCTTTTAATGCTGTGATTGATTTCATTACGCAGGCTGCTGAAGATCCAAACGTTTTGGCGATTAAACAAACGTTTTATCGTACTAGCGCTGATTCAACATTAATGAAGTCATTAATTGAAGCGGCAAAGCGCGGCAAAGAAGTTACTGTTGTGGTTGAGCTTTTTGCTCGTTTTGACGAAGAAGCGAATATCAATTGGGCTGCCAAGCTTGAAGATGCTGGCGCACACGTTGTTTACGGCGTTGTAGGGCACAAAACGCACGCGAAGATGGCGATGGTCGTCAGACGCGAAGATGGCGTGTTACGCCGCTACGCACATCTTGCAACAGGCAACTATCACCAGCGTACCGCTAAGCTTTATACTGACTTTGGCTTATTCACATGCAACGAGCAAATATGCACGGACGTTAACGATATTTTTGCGCAGTTAACAGGATTGGGTAAGTCGAACAAACTGAATCATTTATGGCAATCCCCATTCACTTTACACAGTAATCTCATCAAGGCAATTAACAAAGAAGCTGAGATTGCAAGGTCTGGTAAAAAAGCACGCATCATCGCAAAAATGAATGCCTTGCTTGAGTACGATGTTATTAGAGCCTTATACGATGCGTCTAATGCCGGTGTTGAAATTGATTTATTAGTACGTGGCGTCTGTGCACTCAAGCCTGGCGTGCTTGGAATTTCTGAAAATATCAGAGTGCGCTCAGTGGTCGGTCGCTACTTAGAACATACACGTATTTTTTACTTCTTTAACGAAGGGGAAGAAAACGTTTACCTTTCAAGTGCCGATTGGATGTACCGCAACCTATTTAAGCGTATTGAAGTTTGCTTCCCAATTTTAGATGCCAAAGTTAAAAAACGCGTCATTCAAGAAGGCTTGGATGTGTACCTTAAAGACAATGTGAACGCTTGGGAAATGATGCCTGACAGCACTTATCAATTAGCGCGCAAACGTGGTGTTCAAAATTCAGCGCAACAAGCCTTAATGCAACTTTATGGTCAGGACTTACCCGCTCAAGAAAGCCAAAAGGGCTAAGCTAGAGACAACGTAATATTAAGGTCTTCCCAGTACACCACCTCACTGGCTAGTTCGGCGTCCGTCAATGGATTCTTAGCAAGCCAGCCTGGCTCAACATCCAAACCAAAACCAGCTTTATGCCAAGCCAAATTGAGCTCTGGCGGCGTGATATCTAAGCGGTTGCGATGGAACAAAACCGCTAATCTGAAAATCATCACTAACACTGTACGATCATCAGAAAGTGCAGGCATTTGTAGCTTAGCAAGCGAGCGTCGTTGTGCGCGCACTAAAAATCCTAAACTTTCTTGTTCCATTTTAGAAAAGCCAGGCATATCAGCATTTTCAATAATGTAGGCCGAATGCTTGTGATAGCCTCCGTGCGCAATCGAAACACCAATTTCATGCAATTTAGAAGCCCACAACAAATACTGCTTTGCCACTGTAACATCCATGCTTAACTTATGCTCAACTTGCGAAAGCAATACCAAGGCTAAGGCTTGAACGCGCTTCACTTGATCCCTATCCACATGATAGCGACGCATAAAGCTATTCACCGTTAAATCGCGCGTGTCATCATGTTGCATACGGCCTAACAACTCATACAAAACACCTTCGCGAAGCGCGCTATTAGCAACGGTTAATTTGTCGATATTTAACCCTTCAAAAGCAGCAAGCATAATTGCTAGGCCGCCAGAAATAACTGCAGCGCGATCAGCGCTTAATCCGCTTAATTCAATCCTTTTAATTTCTTTGGATTTAATCAGTAATTGGCGCAATTGATACAGACCCTCTAGCGTCACAGCACCATCAGTCAATCCATTCAGGCGTAAGACTTCACCAAGCGTTCTGGCAGTGCCAGAAGATCCAACCGCTTCTTGCCAGTGCTTAGATTTGAATTTTTTGGAAATAGTTTGAATTTCTGTCGCCGCTGCAATTTGAGCGCGCTCAAAAGCGTCCTCCGTAATTTTTCCGTCAGAAAAATATCGCAGACTGTAACTCACACAGCCCATATAGAGACTTTCCATCTCTAAAGGCTCCAAGCCCTCACCGATAATAAACTCTGTTGAGCCGCCACCAATATCAATCACCAAACGCTTATGATCTGCCTTGGGGAGGCTATGACTAACCCCAACAAAAATCATGCGCGCTTCTTCACGGCCAGCAATAATTTCAATAGGAAAGCCAAGTGCTTCCTGCGCAGCTTTTAGCAGCGCAGGTGCATTTTTGGCAACCCGGAAAGTATTGGTTGCGACAGCGCGGACAGCTTGTGGAGGTAAGCCACGCAACCGCTCGCCAAAGCGCTTGAGGCAATCAACAGCGCGGGCTAAGGCTTCATCACTTAGGGTTTTATCATCACTGAGCCCCGCGCCTAGTCTTACGACCTCACGCAGGGAGTCATGAAAAATGAGGTGGTCGTCGACCACCCTTGCAAGTTGCAATCTGAAACTATTGGAGCCTAAATCAACCGCAGCAATTTCAGAGAAAGTTGGTTTACTATTGACCAAGACCAACCTTTATTCTTCTAACAAAAAAACAGAAAATTACGGTGCGAGCGTTTCGCGTTCCATCTCAGCCACAGTGGTGTGACGAACGTCTTTACCTTTCACCATATACACCACATATTCAGCGATGTTTTTAGCATGGTCACCGATACGTTCAATCGCCTTTGCCACAAACAACACTTCTAATGACATAGAAATGGTACGTGGATCTTCCAACATAAAGGTAATTAACTGACGCATCGCAGCACGGAATTGCTCATCTACTTGCTCATCCTGACGAGCGACTTCAACCGTTTTAGTAACGTCCAAGCGCGCGAAAGCGTCTAAAGACGTACGCAACATTTCACGCACCAAGGCAACCATCGTAGTGATTTCATTGAAGCGTGGTTTATACATCCGATCTGACTCATAAATCTTTTGAGCTACACGGGCGATTTTAGTCGCCTCATCACCAATCCGCTCAAGATCAGTAATGGTTTTAACAACCATCATAATCATGCGCAAGTCGCCAGCAGCAGGCTGACGGCGCGCAATGATATGGCTACAATCTTCGTCCACTTGGACTTCAAGCGCATTGACACGATGGTCAGCTTCCATCACTTCTTCTGCGAGCTTTGGATTAACGCTCACCAATGCTTCAAGCGCATTGACGATTTGTTGCTCTACCAAGCCGCCCATTTGCAACACTTTTGCACGCACCGCTTCAAGCTCAGCATCGTACAACTTATAAATGTGTTCGTTTTGCATCAAGAAATCCTTATTAAAAGTAGTAGCTAAAACCTAGACTAAATAGCGTAGCTTAAACTCTATTTATGACAGTTTAATGTCATTTAGCTGTGTAAGTTTTTACACCATCAGCAGTTGCAAGCAACAATACGTTAGCTGGACGAGCAGCAAATAAACCATTGGTGACTACGCCCACGATTTGGTTAATCTTAGCTTCCATTTCAATTGGGTTGCTAATCGTTAAACCATGCACATCCAAAATGACGTTACCGTTGTCAGTTGTGAAGTCACGCAATTTTGGCTGACCACCAAGCTTCACCAATTCACGCGCCACATAGCTACGCGCCATTGGCAAGACTTCCACCGGCAAAGGGAATTTGCCTAATACTGGAACATATTTGCTCTCATCGCAAATACAGATAAAACTCTTAGCACATGCCGCAACGATTTTTTCGCGCGTCAAAGCACCACCACCACCTTTAAGCATATGAAGATGTTCTGTAATTTCATCAGCGCCATCCACATAGATTTCCATGCCATCTACAGCATTCAAGTCGAACACTTCAATGCCATGTGCACGCAAACGCTGTGCAGTCGCTTCCGAACTGGCCACAGCGCCATCAATTTTTGATTTTACTTTTGCAAGTTCATCAATAAAGAAGTTCGCAGTAGAGCCTGTGCCCACGCCAATAATGCCGCCTTTTACATACTCGACCGCCGCTTTTGCGACTTGTTGTTTTAGTTCGTCTTGCGTTGCCATGTTCTTTTATCCTTCAAATTGCATAATAAAATTCTTTAATGATGCGTTTTCTTTATAATTACAAGCTACCCTCAATCATACACTTTGCAAGACTGAATGAAAAACGACTACTTAGAAAAAATTCGTAACGCTCGCGTCTATGACGTGGCTAAAAAAACACCGCTTGAATATCAGCCGAATTTATCAACGCGAGTGGACAACCGTGTACTGCTAAAACGCGAAGATATGCAGCCCGTATTTTCATTTAAGATTCGTGGCGCTTACAACATGATGGCGCACTTATCAAAAGAGGCGCTTGCGCGCGGAGTGATTGCCGCTTCTGCTGGCAATCACGCGCAAGGCGTTGCTTTATCTGCTCAAAAACTAGGCTGTCGGGCTGTGATTGTGATGCCAACCACCACCCCGCTTATTAAGGTCAACGCAGTAAAAAGCCGCGGTGGTGAAGTTGTCCTATTTGGTGACTCCTATTCAGATGCCTATTTACATGCACTAGAATTAGAAAAGTCAGAAGGTCTCACGTTCGTTCATCCATACGACGACCCTGAAGTCATCGCCGGCCAAGGCACCATTGCCATGGAAATCCTCAATGAGCATCCAGAGCCTATCGAAGCAATATTTTGCTGCGTGGGCGGTGGTGGCTTACTTGCGGGCATTGCTGCTTATGTAAAAGCTTTGCGTCCAGAAATTAAAGTGATTGGCGTAGAGGCGAACGACGCCGATGCCATGACGCAATCACTCAAAGCGGGCAAACGTTTAATGTTGGATCAAGTCGGCTTGTTTGCTGATGGCGCAGCAGTGAAACAAGTCGGAGAACATACCTTCAAGCTTTGTCAGGAGTATGTCGATGAAATGATCTTGGTCGATAACGATGCGATCTGTGCGGCAATTAAAGATGTGTTTGAAGACACTCGCTCTATTTTGGAGCCTGCTGGCGCCCTCGCTGTTGCTGGCATGAAGGAATACATCAAACGAAACAATGTGCACGGTAAAACCATGGTGGGCATTGCCTCTGGTGCCAACATGAATTTTGATCGCTTACGATTTGTGGCTGAACGCGCTGAGATTGGTGAAAAACGTGAAGCCGTTTTGGCGGTGACTATTCCTGAGAAACCAGGCTCATTCAAAAAATTCTGCCGATTGTTGAGCGGACGAAGTATTACTGAATTTAACTATCGTTATTCAGACCCAAAATCTGCACATATTTTTGTCGGCATTGCGATTAATGACAACAAAGCGCCTAGTCAGCTAGTTGAAATGCTTAAAGCAAATGACTTGCCTGCTATAGACCTTAGCGATAATGAAGTTGCGAAGTTGCACTTGCGTCATTTGGTCGGTGGACATGCGCCGCAAGCCACTAACGAGGTCATTTATCGTTTTGAGTTCCCTGAAAGACCAGGCGCACTCATGAACTTCCTGGACACCATGGGGCACGATTGGAATATCAGTTTATTCCATTACCGGAACCACGGTGCTGACTACGGGCGAGTCTTGGTTGGGATGCAAGTGCCGCCCAGTGACCGTGCTGCATTCACAAGCTTCTTAGATCAACTTGGTTATCCGTATTGGGATGAAAGCAACAACCCTGCATACAAACTCTTTTTAGGATAAATTCCCGACTTGGGGCTTGATAGAACCTATTTGCCAGACAACTGACTAAAATAAGCACATTCAATACTGGAGAAGAAATACATGAAACATCTTTCACTGCTTGTCGCAGCGCTTATTTTTGCATCAACCAGCCTTGCTGGTGAAAAAGGAAATGCTTATGTATCAAATCAAGATGGTGGCGTGACCGTCATTGATTTAGAAAGTATGGAAGCAACCAGCAATATTGATATCCAAGCCAAAAGCCCACGCGGCATCGCAGTTACTGCAGATGGCAAGCTCTTGATTACGGCAAACAAAGACGATGACAATATTTCAGTCATTGACCGCTCAACTGGCCAACTTATTAAACATATCGCCGTAGGAAAAAATCCAGAATTTGTACGCATTTACAAAGGCTTCGTTTTTGTTTCAACCGAACCCAGCTCAAAAGGTGGTCCACCTCCAAAACCAGGTGAAGCGGTTAAAGAGGATGACGATGATGACAAAGTGCCAGCCATCATTGCGGTTGTGGATCTGAAAAAAGGCAAAAAGGTACGTGAGATTGTTGGCGGCCCAGAAACTGAAGGAGTTGAGTTCTCGAAAGATGGCAAAAAAATTATCATCACCAATGAGGCCGATAACACCATCACCATTCACAATTTTGCGACTGGCAAATTACTCAAAACCATTTCAACCAAAGAATACGGAGACCGCCCACGCGGCATTAAAGTGTCACCTGATGGCAATTATTACGTAGCCACTTTGGAGTACGGAAATAAATTTATGGTGCTAGATAAAAAATTCAACGTGACACGCACTGTTGAAACAGGCCAAGCACCTTACGGCATCTCATTTGACCGTAAAGGCGAACGCATTTTTATCGCCTCATCGAAAGAAAAAGCCTTACAAGTATTTGATGCAAAGTCTTTTGAAAAAATTAAAGACATCAGTACTGGTAACCGTTGCTGGCACTTTAGCTTTACGCCAGACGACAAACAAATTTTGCTGGCCTGCGGTAAGTCACAAGCTTTAATGGTGATTGATACAGAGACCTTAGAAAAAACCAAAGAGATTGCCGATAAAGAAATGCCTTGGGGAGTAGTCACCTATCCTAAATCAATGGGAAGTTTAGACCAGCCTTAATGTAAGTCTTGTCGCAAAAAAGCCCTGAATTTTCAGGGCTTTTTTATTGCGCTTTGAATTGATTAGTCTTTAGGCTAATAAAGTCATAATGGTTTGCCAATCCCTTGGATCAACAGGCGTAATCGAAAGTCGATTGCCTCGCTGTAAAATTTTCAAATTCTCTAGTCCTGGATTTTCACGCATCTCTTTTAAACTGAGCAATCGCGTCTTACGCACCAATTTCACATCCACATTAAACCAACGCGGCGTTTCAGGCGTGGCTTTTGGATCGTAGTATTTGTGGTCTTTAATAAACTGTAATCGGTCTGGATAAGCAAGCGTTGAGACTTCTGCAATCCCCGCAACACCCGGCTGGTCACAATTTGAGTGATAGAACAACACGCCATCACCCACTTGCATTTGGTCACGCATAAAATTACGCGCTTGGTAATTACGCACACCGTACCAGTCTACCGTTTGATTTGGGAAAGATGCTAAATCATCAATAGAAACGTCAGCTGGTTCAGATTTCATTAGCCAATAACGCATTATTTATTCCTTATCTTTCCTGAGATTCAAATATGCGCTTATCATAACCCGACTTAACCATTAAAGATGAGAAGCGCGATGGCAAAAAATGTATTGGGAACGACATTACAAGTTTGCAGCCTAGATCCAATGACTGGATTTACTAGATCAGGATGCTGTGAAACGGGCGCTCAAGATACTGGGAGTCATACCGTTTGCGCGCAAGTTACAGAAGAATTTTTAATTTTTTCTGCCAGCCAAGGCAATGACCTTAGTACGCCTCGTCCGGAGTTTGGATTTGAAGGGCTTCAGCCGGGAGATCGATGGTGTCTATGTGCATCACGTTGGCACGAAGCTGCTGAAGCTGGATTTGCACCGCCCGTTATTCTTGAAGCAAGTCATGAAAAATGTTTAGAAAAAGTAAGCTTAGCCGACTTGAAATATCACGAACTTCGCTAAAAATAAGGAGTTCCCCACTGCATGTAGCCTAGGCTAGCATCCTGAACCAAAAAGGCTCAAGTGGTAACCATCTAAAGCGCATTAGGCTCAACCGCAGTGGATCGAGCTCACAGCAACTTGAATAACGGAGACCTATGCTAGAAACTAGTTCAAGGAATATATAACCTAAACCACACCGCGGGGAACAAAAGTAACTTGTAGAACAGATTGTGAAGATGAATTAGAACAGTTTATTTTGCTCAGCGATTGCGTTATCCACCATGCTTTGCATGCGAGCGACTTTACCTTTCATCCCACCAATATCAACACCGCCACTGCGGGTCGTGAGTAATTCATGCGCCAAATTAAGCGCTGCCATCATGGCAATACGCTCAGCACCGACAATTTTTCCAGCGTCACGAATATCACACATTTTTTTATCAAGATAGGCAACAGCACTTAACAAGCTCTCACGCTCGTCTGGAGGACAAGCAATCGTGAAATCTCGCCCCATAATACTGACTTCAACGCCTTTAACCTCACTCATAAAACATCCTCTGGCAAGCGATCCATGATGCTTTCAATACGAATTTGAGCTTGCTGCATACGTGCTTTTAGATCGCGCTCAGCCCCTTGAACTAGGGCAAGAGATTGCCTAAGCTCCGTGTTGTCTTCACGCAGAGATTTACACAACTGTACGAGTTGTGAAATCTTCTCCTCTAAAGCTTTTAAATCAGCATCCATCCACGCACTATAATTGTTAATTCCTCATTAAGTCAACTTCTAAGCGATTACTTTGAAAGCTTTACTGCACCTTGATGAGAGCGTGTTTATATAAATTCACGAACGGGTCTAATTAAAATCAAATATAATGAACACAAGTTGATAGGTGCCCGCGATGCTTTTCAGCAACAAAGGTGAAACTGGGAAATAGGTGCGTTTTTTTAACAAGTCCTATGCTGCCCCCGCAACGGTAAGTGATTGTAGATTTGCAACACGCCACTGAACGATAGTTTGGGAAGGCGCAAATCGTATCCTCACAAGCCCGGAGACCGGCCTACACAACCTAAGCATGGAAATGCCGCGGGGTGACGGTTTCTGTTGTATTAAATCTTTATTGAGTTAATACCACTATTAATTATTCTAATCTAGCCGCACTCTCGACATTTTCATTTTGATATTGGCGCACGGGGACGTACGCCTTTACTAGGGAATGATAATGAAAAAAACCACTATTGCAGGCCTAATAGGCTTGCTTTTTACAGCACCACTTTTAGCCACGGAAACTAGGGTAGATGCAGACAATGTAGTTGTTACTGCATCCCGTATACATGAAGACATTCAAAATATCCCTGCCAATATCCAAGTAATTGGCCGAGATGATATTAAATCATTAAGCCCAAGCTCAGTCCCACAAATACTCTCTCAATTAGGCGGCCTTATAATAAGAGGAAACTCTTTAGGACAGTTTAATCTTGGCGCGAGTGTTGATATTGGCGGCCATGGTGAGGCTGCGAACAATAATACGCTGGTACTCATTAACGGCCAACGGATTAGCCCTATTGACTCTTCGTCGCCAGCATGGGAGATGATTCCAGTGGAGGCAATAGACCGAATTGAAATCATTAGAGGAGCTGCTGCTGTTCAGTACGGCAATCGTGCAGTTGGTGGAGTAATCAACATTATCACTAATGAAGGTCAACAAAATATCAATCGCGTTTCAGCATCTTTTGGGAGTTTTAATACGCAAACCCTCAGTGCATTATTACAAAACAAATTCAACGATACTCTTATAAAAGTTTCTGCGAACACCGCGCACACAAGCGGATGGCGTGATAATTCAGCAGCTACTTCTTATGCTGCAAATGCACGAATAACACAATTCTTTGATGAAAATAGTGTTTACTTTGACATATTTGGCAGCCACAACAATGCTCAAGCTCCTGGAGGTGTGATTGGTCTGGTTGGGCAAGGTGGCCCTAAAAGTGCAAAGTTCAATAATATTGGCTCGATCAATAGTGGCGAAAACTATGGGTTTACGCTTGGCAACTTTATGCAATTAAATCCAAGCTCTGTATTAGAGGCTGATATCGCTTACAAAAAAGCAGACCTTACTTATGATGAGCCATATCAAGATCAAAACTATCAAAGCAAACATAATGAATATTCCAGATGGAGCCTAACATTCTCACCACGCTTGAGACTTGATTTAAAACAATGGGGTAGACTAACAGCTGGATACGACTTTAGTCATGCCTATGGAGACGATAAAAAATCTAGCGCATCTCTAATAGATAACTCCATATACGCATTGCACGCATTACCACTCTTAGGCAACACTGAATTAGTCACTGGCTATCGTCGCCAAATAGAAAGTGCAACAGCAAACGACGACCCCATCAATAACTCACCCGTAGGAAAAAAGACAACATCTGCAGATGCTTGGGAAGTAGGACTTAATTACAAGTTTTCGAGTAATGAAAAATTGTATTTGAAATATAACCAAGCCTTTCGCTTCCCAAATATTGACGAGTTTTGGGGATGGGATTCAAACCCACCTTACGGACGCATATTCAAAGGAGCAATCTTAACGCCACAAACTGATCGTAGCTATCAAGCCGGCGGCGACTTTCTTCTGGGCAATACTAAATTTACAGCATCTGCATTTCATACAGATACTTCAAATGAAATTCGATACAACCCAGTTGCTTTTGAAAACATTAATGATCAGCACCTCATTGAGAGAAACGGGGTTTATTTAAGCACGAACTCGTCCATCACTGATAGGCTGGCACTCTATACAAACTCTAATCTACAAGATGTTTCATATGCCAATGGACCAAATCGCGGGAAGTCTGTTCCACTTGCACCAAATCTCATGGTCAATGCTAGAGTGAACTATAAGTTTGACCAACATTGGTCAATAGGCACTTTAGTTAACTATGTAGGAACCCAATATTACAATGGGGCAAATGATTATAATAGCTCACCCTTCCCAACTGGAATCAGCAACCCTTACGAGAAAATTCCATCATATGTTGTTGCTGATGTTTATGCCGCCTACAAAAGTGAACATTGGGATGCGAGAGTTACGATCAAAAATATCGGCAACAGTCACTATGCAACCTATGGTGGTATAACATCAGTGAGTTTCCAAAATGCACCTTTGTTTCGTGATAGCTATTACTACTACCCAAGCGACCCAAGATCCCTGTTAGCCTCGGTAAGTTATAATTTTTGATGAAACCCTTTATTAGAAGTTACAATACAACTAAATATCAACGGAGTTTGTTATGTTTTCAAAAACACAAAATTCAACGCAAATCGGAATTGCGCTTATCGCCTTAATTCTCCTGACTCGTAGCAGTCATTTTGGCACTAGCTTTCTTCTTCCTGACGCTACATTAGCCGCACTTTTCTTAACAGGCATGTTGATGCAAAAACTACGCTGGTTGGCAATTGCCATCACTGTTGCTTTTGCGGTAGATTTTTACGCGCTAGGCTTTGCTGGTGTTTCAGATTACTGCATGTCATTAGGTTATTGGGGCTTAATCCCAACTTATGGGATGGTATGGGGCGTAGGCCGTTACCTTGCTAAACAAGAACAGCCTTTTGAATTGAGCGCTTTTGTCTCTGCCGCTTTGATAGCAACTAGCTTGGCCTTTGTTTCATCAAACGCTTTTTGGTATGCGTTCTCAGACAAAATAAACAGCTTAAGTATTGTTGAATTCTCAACACGCGTGGCTCAGTACTTTACACCTTACCTCGGCTATACAATGTTTTACTTAGGCGCCGCTTGGTTAGCTAAAGCAGCCTTTGCTAAACGCTCAGTTCATCAAAGCAAAATCGCTTAACGATTCACAAACTCAAGTCGCGTGACCCCTGCATCAATTGTAATCAGGGTCACGCTTCCATAATTCACTTGTAGTCGCGAAGCTTCCCGCAAGGGCACATTCAAAGCATCGGCAACTAACGCTCTAATCACCCCTGAGTGAGTAAAAATAAGCGCCTGTTTACCATTCTGATTACTCTCCAAATCCACCAAGAACCCTTTGGCTCGTTGATGTAAATCTTGATAGGACTCGCCATTGGGCGGCGCTTGCTTCACGTGCTCATCAGTCCACTCATCCACTACCCCCTGCGGAATATCCTGCCAAGCTTTGAGCTCCCAATCGCCGAAATCAAGTTCCAACAATCGAACATCTATAAGTGGCGATGAAAAATTAAAATGATCTACAGCCTTCACCGCCAACTTAACACAGCGCTGAAGTGGACTGCTAAATACCAACGGATTCTCCAAACCCTCAAGCTTTGGCTTTAATGTCGCCCACTCATCATTAAAACTCAACGCCAAACCAACGTCAGCCTGCCCATAACACACCGCAGATGAGACGTCTGGAGTCGTATGCCGCACTAAATAAACATCCATTCAATTCTCGAATCAACACTTAAATCCACCCATCGATTATTGCATAAGGCGGGCATTTTCCAACAGAATCATGACTGATTTACGATTTTAGGATGCCACAATAGATTTAGTTTGCTATAATGCCGGTCTTTCGCGATGTGCAAACATCAAGAAATGATGGCTGGGTAGCTCAGTTGGTAGAGCAGCGGATTGAAAATCCGCGTGTCGGCGGTTCGATTCCGCCCCCAGCCACCACTAATTAAGCCCACTAATGTGGGCTTTTTTTATGTCTATAGCTTTTGAGAATTCCTTACAAAGACTGACTGTACTGACAATTTACAGCCTGAGGAATCTATTAGTGGGGATTCTCCACGCTAATGGACCGTGGCTGATACTGGTTTGAATAAAGTCGTTTGATCAGCGTCGCGTAACGCGACGCTTGTCTAACTAAAATCAAACAATAAATTGTGCGACACCATCTCCAAATGACCAATCTATGTCATGGTTTTCAGTGATCGTAATCAACACATTGGCAGCAGAAATGCCTGGATTATCCGCTAGATTTTCAGTTGCCTTTTTGTAAAATGCCTGCTTGGATTTATTTGAACGGCCAGCTCTCATAACCAAATGCATCATCACGCGATCCCCTTCGCGTTTCTGCAACTGCAGGCACTCTGGTTCCAGTTGATGGATAATCTGATAACGATCATCATCGGGGAATCCCATTGTTTCAATAACTGCTGCGTTAATGCCATCTGCAACGGCTTTAATGTATTCGGGAGACTTACCTTTAAGTATTGAGATATTCACAAGCGGCATAATTTTTTCCTATTGGTTTACATTCCATATATGTGTTCGGGTTAACCAGTTGCCATCTGCAGCTTGCTCAAATACGCTTGTTGTGATGCCTCCAAAGGTTGGATTTTCACCATTAATTTCTGCACCTTGAGCACTCCATCTGGCAACTTGATAAATAGTTTTCTCGGAGCCGCCCAGCTCGACAATCTCTAGCATGTGATTGTGAACTCCACCATCAACAAAACTTTTAAATAGATTTTCTATTTCTTCACGACCTACTAAAGTCTTCCCATTTCCTGGAGAGAGCATCGCATTCTCCGCATAAAGCGCAGCCAACTGTCCAATATTACCGGTATTAAGGGCCTTGTTCCATTCAGCGTTAGCTGCTTCTATGATTAATCTATTGTTCATGTGTATCTCCTATGGTGTTAAATAAATTTAAAGAATATTGTTAATTCTAAATTGATTAGCCAGCTAACTATGTGGCCAAAAAAATCAATCAAATACTTTGCATTGCTCTTTCAAGAGTATTAATTGTTTTAGCAAATCTTCTCTTTGTTGCTCTGGAACAGCGCCCATGATTTTTTTTATTCTTGGGTAATAATCAGGCATTACTTCATCCAGTTTATTCTGCCCTGCAGCAGTAAGAATAATTGAATAGCTTCTACGGTCTTGGCTGTCATCCTTACGAGCAACCAAGCCATCTCGCAACAAGCCATTAATTAGCCCACTCATTGTTGCCCTGCTTACTCCAGCCTTCTCAGCAAGCTCAGAAGGAGTAGAGATTTGATCATCTTCACGCATTAGCAGAATGAGCACCCACCATCTACCCTGAAGCAATCCATGCGTGGCAAGAAAACGATCTAAGGATTCGGCAAGTTCAGTCCCGATACGAAGAATACTTAAAAAGTGGGAAACAGACTGTGTGTCCACACCGTCATATCTTTCAGCGAATTTTTTTAGGACTTTTTCGTCCGGCAGGTCTTTTAGTTGAAGCATAACCGACATTATGGTTAGCCAGCTAACTAGTTGTCAATTGTTATTTAATATTCATCAGGTCTGCGCATACTGATTCAGCATTAGCAGATCATGTTAATGTCATTTAATAGAACAATTCGAAACTATTGATCCAATTATCAGCGTTTTCAAATCTTGATGATTACTGGTTCGATTCCAGTCTCGGCCACCAATAAAATCAACGACTTATGTTAAATCTAAGTCGTTTTTTTACGTCTATAGCTTTTGAGAATTACTTACAAAGACTGACTATGCTGACAACATTGAACGTATCTAATCCTAGGAGTGGGGATGTACCACGCTGATTGACCGTGGGTGATACTGCCGATGTTGTTTTAAGCATCAATCAAAAAGGGCTGCTGAGATTAATCAACAGCCCCTTCTTCTATATTACTTTACTTCTTTTTGTCACGAGCTTGAGTCAACGCAGATGCAGCAATCGCCTTCTGTTGAGCTGTTGACTTTGGGTCGCTTAATACCTTCCCAGCCTTACTTGCAACTTTACTGCTGGTTTTTTCATTACGATCTTTTGCCATACTAATTTTCCTTTTTTAAAATTAAAAAAGTGGCTTATGAGCATAGATTGAAAATCCTTGATTAGGCGTTAAAAGCGTAATAGTATTAACACCGTTTCACACAAAATGATTTCGATCATTAACTCCACGGCTCATTTCTACGTCAATAGATTTGAGCCGTAAACACATTTAAACCACAACATCTTGTGTCTTATTATGAATTTATTCCTTTATTTTGTGTAAGTCAATGTGGTTTTTGCTAAAATATTCTTCTTTTTCATTATCTGATAAGCGTCGCGTTACACGACGCTTAACTTCAAAAGATCTTAGCTTTAAGATGCACTAGCGCAGGTCTAAGACACCGAATTAGTAACGGACAGGTCTACATTCGTTGCGATAAAAACGGGTTTGTTAACTCCTGTCTTAGTGCAATTCTTTGTTAGCAAGGTCCATTCATCGCTTACCCCATGCTCAGGGTCGTTAATACTGACGTACAGTTCTTGCGTCAAAGGCAGGTAAACGCATACACCATCAGCCAAGGTCTTTACTTTAGTCACTGGATCGTAATGTTGAATCCATGAGGCTAGT
Organism: Pseudomonadota bacterium; assembly: GCA_046047035.1. GTDB lineage: Bacteria > Pseudomonadota > Gammaproteobacteria > Burkholderiales > Methylophilaceae > Methylopumilus_A. Next base: position 21,273 of record JBJOIS010000005.1, on the reverse strand, counting down.
GCTTCTGGCGCATTATGAACGTCGGCTTGATGAAGCTTTTTGGACCATCCAAGCTGCTCTGGTGATCTTGCTGTGATATCCCAGCGACCAAATTCAAATAAATCAATTAGGTATTTGGCATAAGGGTTACGCACTTCAACTGAGCCGTTATAGATGGCTCGATGAAACAAGCCCTTGCCATAGGTACTGCCAAATTTCTCATTTACAAATCCTCGTACTGCAATTTCTCGTTCTTTCATTTTAGTTTCTCCATTTTTAAGTTGCGCTGTCGCTAAGTCGCCTTGTGTTCTTTGGTTGCAGAAGAAGAAAAAGAGAGTCACTGTGATTTTAGTTGCCTGTTAAGTTGCTGCTCAGGGCTTCCCATTTGTCTCACTTGTTGCAAGTTGCTGTTTAGTAGCAACTACACCTAGTAACAGCAACTTCTTTTTTCTTCTTCTGTAACTTCTACTCAACCCACAAGCCACCTAAGCAACTCGCAAAAGTATTTATCCCTGACAAATAAATACCGCTTAAAACTGGTAAAAAATGAGCCAAAACGAAAGGTCACCAATAAATCGGTTGTCCATTCACCGAATCTGACATTAACTTACTGAGTGCCCATTCAACTAAAGGAGAAAACAAATGAGCACATTAGGTCAATTGAAGTTAACAGCAGAAACTAAACCACAACACATTGCGCCAGTTCAGCAACGCAGAAACAAACTATCGCATCGCTTATGGGAACAGATCCAATTAGCCAAAAGCCAAATTGAAGGCACTGAATTTGTAGTGAAGAAATACCGTTCATTTAAAGATCAAGAAACAGGATTAAGAAAACAACTAGAAGTACCTAAACGGATTAGGCCATGGTGGTTTATTTCAGCTAACGGGAAAGTGTGTATTTCTATTAAGTACGGCACTAGCGTATTGGAGCTAGCAAAAGGAAAACCTAGTGTTGAAGTTGATAGTCCACAGGACTTAGTCAAAGCACTAGAGACTATAAAGGTTGCTGTTGAAAGTGGCGAATTAGATAGCCAGATAGAACTAGCGAGTACTAACTTAAGAGCTGGATTTCAACACTAGCGAAGGATAATATAAAAACATAAGCGTCGTGTTACGCGACGCTTATGTTTGATAAATAGTTACATGTATCGATATCAAGTACAAGCGAGAGTAAATGGAACATGGGTGAAGACTGTGATCTTTGCTGACAATGATCTACACGCTCGTTTGATTGCGCAGTATCAATTCGGGCGCAGTAATGTGCCATTTGCACCTACTAAAATTGGATAACTATTATGCGTTTTTATGAGTTCGCTAGTGCGATTAAGAAACCACTAACACCAGATCAAGCACGTATTCAGGGAATGAAGAACCAAGTTAAGAATACACAAAAGGCAATTAAAGCTGAAAAAGCACGCCAGAAAATCAAAGCAGGGCAGCAAGTACTTCAAAATTTAGGTTAAGAAAAGTAGCATTTTCTTAACCATAAACATAACCAATTGATTTTATTGGTTCTTCGCTAGTGCCTTTTTCGGTTGTCCTTTTAAGCCTAAGAAAACACAATGTATAAATACTTTTCTTTATCGGAGATATTTATATATGGCACAAGCAAAGACATTTACTCAATCAGAACTGGACCAAGTTCTTCGTTTCATCAGCATTAAAAAGTACGCATTAAGGGATCGCGCAATGATATTGACTAGTTTCTGGTCGGGAATGCGTGTGGGTGAAATCGCCAACTTGAGAATGCGCGATGTATTAAATGATGATGGTAGTTTGAAAAACGAAGTGCGTTTAAGTGCAGCCCAAACAAAAGGCGATAAAGGGCGTTTAGTATTCATTCCACAAAAGCTCAAAGATGAATGGGCTAGTTACTTAACGACAAGAAAGGTACAGCATTTAGATGTACCATTATTTCATACCGAGAACCGATTAGGGTTTAGTCCTAATGGATTATGTCAGTGGTTCTTTTGGACTTATAAGCGAGCAGGAATTAATGGGGCTAGCAGTCACAGTGGAAGAAGAAGCTTTATTACCAGCTTGGCGAGTAAAGGCATTGGTGTTCGTGTACTAGCAAGTTTGGCAGGTCACAAATCAATTATGGTGACACAGCAATATATTGATGTGAATGATGATATGAAGCGGAATGCAGTTGAATTGATTTAAGTTAAATAAGCGTCGCGTTACGCGACGCTTATTAGTGGGCTTTACTGTTTTATCTTTAATTACATAACTTATCGTTCAAGTAAATTTCATGGGGACGTTTGAAATCATAGCTCTCAGAAGCCGAGTTATCAGGTTCATATTCGTCATAATCCTCATCCTCCTCATTGTGTTTCACAAAAAGGGTATCCCATTTTACGTACCAATCAGCGACATCGTTTAAATCAAAGTTCAAACTCCAATTACTTGCTGCTTCATAACAAACTGTAAGTTCACTCATCATATTCTCCAATAGTAAATTTGATACAAGCGTCGCGTAACACGACGCTTGTTGTTTAATAGCGTTAAGCCTTTTTCTTAACCACTGATAAAGAGGTTTTACTGGGTTGTGGAGCAGGGGAGATTGGCAATCCATTACTATTTAAAAATAACAACTCATCTAAACAGCGCAGATATTTCCGCAAACTACCAAATTTTTCCCATTGGGCTAAGTGATACTCCACTTGATAGTCAGGTAAGACTAAGCCTTCCGCTTGTAAGATATATTGAGCACGCGGTAAAAAGGACTTCACTGTAACGGCAGGCAATCCAATAACATCGCAACGATCACGTACACTTTGATGAATATTGGTTGGCTCATTGGTGGTGATAATTACCATCAACATATCGCCTAAGTCATCCATTGCAGTCCATAGCTTATGTAGTTTTGAACTGTTGTTATCAAACTCATGAAATACCATGTAAAACTTGGGCTCATTAACTGACCACTGATTAATAGAACAAGCATTACGCAGATAATCTTTTAAGTTCTTTTGCCCTAATACATCTTCAAAGTCCTTATCTTCAATTATTGCGTGTTCACCATCAATTGCATAAGGCAATAAATTAGCAATACTTGTTTTGCTAGTGCCGTTAGGCCCGTGTAGCAAAATATGTCCTTCTAAGCCCTTGCTCGCATACGCTTTAATACGACGCTCAACTGCCGTATTTGGGTAAAGCACCTCATTTAGATTTTGAGGTGCGTATTTTTCTTCACACTTCATCATATTTCTCCAAAAAATGAATATAAAAGGGGCACAGAACGTGCCCCTTGTTTGCTTAATTAAGCAGCGAGTTGTTCAGCTAATGTGTCGTCATTGCTAGGCACATCTAGCAAATCATTCACCTCACTTGCCATTGCTGTTTTTTCAGCCTCAGCTTCAACGTGTTGTTTAGCTAATTTCTTCAACAAAGCGTTGTAAAGCGCTTCATTGACTTCGCCTAATACACCAATGATGTCTGTGTCACCATTTACGTTTGGCTTAGCAACCAATACAGCGTAGTCACCTTTAATGTTGCCTAGTTTTACAGTAGCAAGTGGTTTAATCTTCGCTACTTCTAAATCAGCAACAACCGCCTCTTGTGCCTTAGAAAGCTCAGCACGTTTTTGGAGTGTTTCTTCTTTCACTACCATCTTGCGTTTAATTTCTTCAATGCCGCCTTCATTAGTAATGTAAGCAGGTAAGTTTTCAGCTGTAACATCATAAGAAATCGCTGCTTTAATTACGTATGTATAGGCGTGAGCACGTTTGCGATCATTACCAAACACATAACGTACAAACATTGTTAGCGTTGTTGTATTGCGTTGGGCTTTTAAGCCATCTGCTTTTAACTTAGCTTCCAAATCCATACGCAAAGTTTTGCGATCGTCATCTGAAGCTTTAACAAACTTTTCATCAAACAATTTCTTACATTGAGCCAACAAGTCGTAAAGACCTTCGTTTGCTTTTTTGTAATCTGTTGCTTCCCAAGTAATGCGTTTTGCACGTAACGCATCAAGTGTTGCTACCGCTTCGTTAGAAAAAGCTACGTTAGTAGCCGCTGGAGTAAATGTTTTAACCATTTTGTACTGCCTTTCTGGCGTCTAGCCAATTAATAAAAAAATGAACTGCATGTCGATCAATTTGTTTTGTGTATCAATCAACATGTCGAGCATTTTCCTAAAAATTTGGAGGTACGTAATTTATGTAAAATAATGATGTTTATATTTGATATAATATTTTTATATGAAAAATATACTGGGATTCGGCTTTGGATGGCGTCAAGCATCAGGTAATGCAAATTACAAACATGAGTACATGTTTTATTACTTGATGATAAGTCCGAGCTATTGGCTTGCGCATCGGCATATCCATTTGAATGAAGTTATCCCAGCAAGTGAACTGCCAAAGGATTTTGATCAGGTCTTAGCCTTATATAAAAAGTTTGGGGATATTTACTCGACACACTTTATTAAGTGGTGGGAACAAACTGGCAAAGATTTGTTTGCTGACAAGAACACCAAAGATCGTATTGTGCTCAGCATTGACCCAACTAAACCTAAACAAGAGTTGTTAGATGACTTTATGGAGTTGTTGGCAAAACTAGATAATCGGAACAAGAAAACACCATCTAGCAAGATTCAATTTGAAGTGAATAAGATCAGAGTGACATCACTTCATAATCGATATCAGTTGGTATTAGCTAAAGCGGAGTTCTTTCAGAACAAAATTAAAAAAGAACAGTTATGGAAATTAGCGAAATATATTGGGATTAATTCAACTAAGACCAAAGAGATCAGGTTGAATAGTAAAAAGACATCTGCGAACCTAGAAACTAGAACTTACCTAAGCATCTTGGCCAGTAAACACTTAAGTGATGCCTTATGTATTGCTGAGAATGCCGCCAGAGGAAAATTCCCTAGCTTAGAGCCAATTAAAGGCGGATTGAAGTTTGATTACGTCACTATCAAAAAGCAGCAAGATCTTTACGCTAAAAGAACTTGGGATTTATTAGTTGAGGAAGAAAAGAATAAAAAAGAATACGGGAAAATTCTGTCGCCATCGAATTCAACTAAAAGAATTAAAACCAAAAACGAAAGAATGCTTGAAGACGGTTAATTTTTCGATCGCTCTTTATCTAATCAGAAAACATAATTAAGCGTCGCGTAACACGACGCTTAATATGCAAAACTTAAACAGCTTATTTCAAACCAATTCTTTATCAATAGCCCAAACCATCAAATTTCATGATGGCAAAATTACCCTCTTTAAACGACCAGATTCTCATCAATGGCAATGTCGTTTTAAATTACCTACTGGTCAGTGGCACCAAGCATCTACTGGAAAAAATAATGTTGATGACGCTAAATCGCAAGCAGCGATTATTTATGAAACAGCTAAGATTAATATCAGTAATGGCTTATCTCTAGGCACAAGGACTTTCGCCCAGATCGCTAGAGATGTCGTGAATGAAATGGAGAGAACGAAAGCCGCTAGGAAATGGAAAAAGACCTATAACGATTACGAAATCGTACTCAGAAAGTATCTGGTGCCGTTCTTTGGATCAATAGAAGTAAGTGCTATTACTGCTAAAGATATTAATGATTTTGAAGCATGGCGTTTAACACAAATGCCAACAGAACCTAAAGCCAGTACCCTTCGTAATCATGCTAGCGCATACAACCGCGTAATTAAAACAGCTCGCCAACAAGGCTATATTCACGACAATAAACCTGTTCCTATATTAAGTGCTGTAGGCGAAAAAGGTAGTCCGCGGCCTGCCTTCAATAAAGAAGAAATTGAACAGCTTTTGGCCTTTATGCCTGAATGGGAGAAAGGCGGATTTATGCCGATCTTCAGTGACTTTAGAAAGCTATGTCGATGCTACGTAGAGTTCTTACTTTACACAGGGATTAGGCAAGGTACAGAATCATTGCCTTTGAGATGGCTGCATTTTCAGTGGCATTGGATTGGAGAAAAGAGATACTTAAGAATATGGGTATCGGGTAAAACAGGCCCACGATATCTGATTGCTAGACCAGCTGTAATTGATACATTGAATAGGCTCATTCAAATTCAGAAATTGCCTTATCAAAACTTAGATGAAGTGATTGCAGAAAGACTAGATAGGCCAATTTTTGTAACGCATGAAGGTCACAAGCCAAGAAGTTTTGAAAGCGTATTTAGGAACTTGATGAATTCATCAGGACTTCGAAAAGACATGGCTGGAAAATTTAGATCTTTATATAGCTTACGTCATACCTATGCGACTTTTGCTCTTACAGAAGGTATAGATATCCATACACTAGCTAAACAAATGGGCACATCAATTGCAATGATTGAACGCCATTACTCAAAAATTACACCAATGCTAAGTGCTGAGAAGCTCGCCTATTAAGCATCGGGCAATGCGACGGTTATACTCATTAGTTTTTACCCTTAACATAAATGCCTCACAGAAAAAACTTATTACATCAAGTCGATTCCGCAACCTTTAACTAGCTTGGCGAAAAGATAAAAGCTCACAAAGGTGATGATGATAGAAATGCCCATAGTTGACCAAAAGCTAAAACGCTTTAGTAACCAAGGAAACGCTAAAAACATTGGAAGGGTTGGGATGACATACCAAAAGGTATACCAAGCATGATTAGCAATCTTCTCGCTGGATTGGTTTTCCATAAAGAGCCAAATCAGCGTTAGAACAGTTACTAATGGCAGAGCGGCAATCAAGCCACCTAACTTATCACTGCGTTTAGCAATCTCTGAGATCAATACAACCATTCCAGCTGTAATCGCATACTTAAAGACAATCCACTGCATTTTTACCTCATTTATTAATAGATGAACTTTACTTATATGAAGCGTATCATAAGTAATATGAAGTCAATTCGTAAATTCGTTGCTTTGCTGTTACTGCTTTGGACGCCACTATTTTTTAGTGGTGCGGCTTATGCTGCAACGCAAATGGAATTAGCGAATGCGACGACGCATGAAGTTGCCCAGAAGACACATTCTTGCCATGAGTCTGATTTAAATGGATCTGCTGTGCACCATGATATTAAGCATCCTGTTAAGAATTCACATTGTCAGCATTGTAGCTTCTGCACAAGTTTTGCAGCACCACTCAATGAGCTTGTTTATAAAGTCGTTCTTCAAGCCCCTTCACTCGCTTATCACGCGATGTGGGTTTCTTCTACTTATCACATCACTCCAGATCATCGCCCTCCGATTGATGCTTAACGCATCGTAATTTTTTAAATTATTTTCGGAGGCATCATGCTTGCAAGATTATCGCTTGCATTGCTGCTATTGATCACATTGCCAGCTCAAGCAGCTGCGCTAATGGGATTCAAAGATAGCGCAATGTTAATGAGTGAGTTCTCGACAGACAGAAAAGAGCTCATGCTGAACTACTCTCCCGCAGTGGGTCACGCTTTTGGCGTGGAAACGATGTGGATGAGAGGAGAGAAGCAAACCAATCTCATTACTAACATCAGCTACACGGGACTTATCAAACGCTGGAATATGCCTAGCGGTCAGGCCAACTTATGGTTTATGACTGGCATAGGCGAGGCGTCTGGTGACTCTAGTGGGTTTTCTTATTCACCAAGCGTTCAGTTTGATTATGAAACGACACGTGTCTATTTCTTGGCAAAAGCCAGAATGGTCCGTGCACCACATATTCAATATGACACCTATAGCGTTCAAGGTGGCTTCTCTTTATACGAAACAAGTTTTGAGGAAACTCAACCTTGGTTTGTCGTTGAAGCACGCACCACAGAAAACATGGCGATGCGTAATGAAGTGACGCCAGCGTTAAGACTCATCAATCAAAACTACTTTCTTGAGTTGGGTGTTACAAACCCATGGGATAGCCAATCGCGCACACCTAGACTCAATTTAATGTTCACTTTTTAATAAGGAATCATCATGAAAAAACTATTTGTTATTGCAGTATTAGCAATTTTTACTAACACAGCATTTGCTGCAACTTCTATTCACGCTGAAGTGAAAGGTATGGTTTGTGCATTTTGCGCAAAAGGCATTAATAAGAAATTGCGTGAATTGGATTCAACTCAAGATGTTTGGGTGGATTTAAAAAGCCGTATGGTGGTAGTTGAACTTAAAGACCAAAAAACCATGAGCTTAGAAGCATTCACCAAGTTAATTAAAGACGCTGGCTACGATGTTGCTAGTGTTGAGTATATTAACAAGACACTTGTTGAAATTAAGGCAGATCATACCCATATGAAAGAGGTGAAGTAATGACTGTGAATTCTCAACTTTTATCGATGAAGAAAGTATTAGCAGTGAACTGGTTAATTCTTTTTACCAGCAGTGCGACGCTTATTTGTTGTGCTATTCCGGCGCTGTTAGTAAGCCTAGGCTTAGGGGCAGTATTAATCGGATTGGTGAGTAACGTGCCAGAACTGATTTGGATTAGTGAGCATAAGCCACTTGTGTTTGGTATCGCAGGCACGTTATTACTGCTTGCTGGGCTCATGCAGTGGCGTTCGTCCAAGCTACCTTGTCCAGCAGACAAACAACTGGCGCAAGCTTGTATGAAGGCAAGAAAGATGTCGAATGTGATTTATGGCATCTCGTTACTGTTTTTTGCAGTGGGTTCTTGGTTCGCTTTTGTTGCGCCTTATTGGCTAGACTAATCTGAACCAAGTATCGAAAGTCTGTCGTTATAAGTTTTTTTAACTTTAGGAGAGAATTATGTATGAAATGTTTAATGGAACAATCCCTATGCACGCAATTGCAATGTGCATTTTAATGAATGTTGCTTTGGTGCTATCCATTGCTGCGTTAGTCAAATACCTTATCAAAGGCAAATGTGGATGCAGATGTAATTGCGGATGTTCTTGCTGCAATGGTAAGAAAGAAAGTTGTGGCATAGACAAAAATTCTTGCGGTAAATAATTAAGGGATAGGTGTAAGAAATGGCTACGTTAAAACGTAGCCATTTTTTTGTCCAAAATTTCAATGCAGACCTGATGTGTGGTTTTAACTCAAAAGGTCCTCGATTAAAAAGGTCGGAAATCCCGATTTTTCTTAAATGGCACATCATTTTTTTAATTTGCACTTGAATTTAGTTTTAGTTAGTACTATATTGGTACTAACAAGTACTTTATATTGAGTGTGCAAAGATGAATTTCTTACCTGTATTAAGAGAGTTGGCATTAGCGTATCAATCATTTGAACGATATTCAGCCCCAGATATAAAGGTGTTGGGTTTAACGCATACTCAATTCGACATTATTGCAACTTTAGGAAACCAGCCTCACATGACGTGTAAGCAGCTTGGTGAGAAAACATTGGTTACAAAAGGCACTTTAACTGGCGTCCTTGAGCGCCTTGAGATGAAAGGCATCCTCGAAAGGAAGCTTAATCCCGAGGATGCGCGTAGTCAGATGATTGGATTAACAAAAGACGGTCAACAATTATTTGAAAAAGTATTTCCCCATCATTTAGATCATTTAGAAAAAGCTTTTGGGAAGTTGTCTGAAGATGAAATGGCGGAGATACAAGGTTCATTGAAAAAGCTAAGAGCCATTTTCTAACAAATTATTAAGATTCACTTTAAGGAGAATTAAATGAAATCGAAATTATTAGCACCACTATTCGTCGCATTTGGGTTAAGTGTGAATGCAACAGCCGCGCCTGAAACTTATATCATCGATGCTAACCATACGATGCCGAGATTTTCATACAGCCATTTTGGTTATTCAACCCAACTAAGTAAGTTTGATAAAACTTCAGGCAAGATTATTTTAGATAAAGAGGCTAAACAAGGTTCTGTAGATGTGACGATTCAAACCACCTCTGTTAATACTGGTTATGCATTATTTAATGAACACATCCAAGCAGAAGATTTCTTTGATACTGCGAAATTCCCAACAGCAACATTCACATCAAATAAGCTGAATTTCAAAGGCGATAAGCTTTCATCAATTGATGGCACTTTAACTATCAAGGGTATTGCTAAGCCTGTAACTTTTGCAGTCACTTCATTCCTATGTATGCCACACCCAATGGCCAAGAAAGATGCTTGTGGTGCAAACGCAACAGCAGTAATTAAGCGCAGTGATTTTAATATGGGCAAGCATGTGCCTTATGTCAGTGATGAAGTAACAATCGATATTCCTGTTGAGGCAATCAAAGAGTAATTAACTTAAATTTGGAGATTAAAATGCAAGCAGAAAACCCACAAAATTCACCTTATGCAGTCGAAGTTGAAGCGGGTGAAAGTTATTATTGGTGCTCTTGCGGCAAAAGTAAGACGCAACCTTTTTGCGATGGATCACATCAAGGTACTTCTTTTACGCCAGTAGAATATAAAGCAACAGAAAACAAAACAGCTTATTTCTGCGGGTGTAAAAAATCAGCCAAACAACCAATGTGTGACGGTAGTCACAGCAAGTAGTAATTAAGTGGAACCAGAATTCATTGAATGCTTACTTCTTGCTTATAGACTTGAGCCAGAAATTGGAATGGTTCTTTGATTGAAGTGGCCAACACAATTAAAATGGCTAAGTCAGATAGTTTATCCCGTATGCCAACATGGTTCATTCCTCATGGAGGAGGGCCATGTTTTTTTATGGATTGGAATCCACTAGACGCATGGGATAAGATGGCTAGTTTTTTAAAGGGCTTAGCATCAACCCTGCCTAGAAAACCATCTTCCATAATTGTAGTTTCAGCCCATTGGCTTGAATCTAAAGTGAGCGTTACAGGAGCTGAAAAGCCTGAGCTCATTTATGATTATTATGGATTTCCAGCCCATACATATAAATTAAAATATCCTGCTTCAGGAAACCCCGAACTGGCTAAAGAGATTGTTGATGCTCTGGGGGATGCTGATATACCTGCAAGAATTGATATTTCTCGTGGTTTTGATCATGGCATGTTCATTCCTATGATGCTGATGTTTCCGGATGCAGATATTCCTGTTGTTCAGCTTTCATTAAACAGCAATCTGGATCCTCACGCTCAATTTAAGTTAGGACAGGCACTTGAGAATTTACGCGATAAAGGTGTATTGATTATCGGCAGTGGTATGAGTTTTCACAATATGCGAGGGTATGGCGATCCACATTTTGGACCGATTTCCGATGAGTTTGATGAATGGCTTACACATACTGTTGAGAGCGATTCAAAGGAACGAAGTAAAGCTCTATTAGATTGGGAGCGTGCGCCCGGTGCGCGCTTATGCCATCCCCTTCGTCAAGAAGAGCATTTATTACCCTTGATATTAGTAGCAGGTGCGGCAAAAAATGACAATGGTCGAAAAGTATTTTCTGATCGTGTGATGGAAACCACGATTTCTGCTTACGTTTTTGGCTAAATGCATCCAGTTTCTTCAACTAACTCTAGTTTAAATTACAAAAATATGTACAAAATTCTCATTTAACAAACAGCTTAGGCCTAGCGTAGAGGCTTCCTAGACTAAGTTTGGATCCCCGCACAGCCCACCAAGTATTACAAAAGGGTTACGTGAAAACGTAGCCCTTTTTTTCGTCCAAAATTTCAATGCAGACCTGATGTGTGGTTTTGTGTTGGGCAAGTGTCAAAACTATTAACACTAGAAGTGTCGGGAATCCCGACGTTTCTCAAATTGAACGTCAAAAGTTTTTACGCTTATAGTAATTCAATGATTAAAGATTCTAAGCGGAGTAGTATGAATAGTATCTGGGTCTATATGAAGTACTGTTATGAAAAAGATATTTGTTTTGTTCGTTCTAATTTCACTTACTGCTTGCGCCACTGTTAAGGGGGCTGGTAAGGATTTAGAAAAAGCCTCAGATTGGACAAAGGAGAAAATGTCCAAGTAGTTTTTTAAATTAACCTTAGGAGAACATCATGAATGAAGTTTTTAATGGAACGATCCCTATGCACGCAATTGCAATGTGCATCTTAATGAATGTTGCTTTGGTGCTATCAATTGCTGCGTTAGTCAAATACCTTATCAAGGGTAAATCTGGTTGCGGCTGTGGCTGTAATTGCGGATGCAATTGTGGCTGTTCTTGCTGCAGTGGTAAGAAAGAAAGTTGCGGCACAGACAAAAATTCTTGCGGTAAATAATTAACTTTAAAAATTACATAAGCGTCGTGTTACGCGACGCTTATGTATATTAGTTCGATGCTTAATTTGGGAATCGACCATCTGTCGATGAATCAAAGCTGCCAAATGGCGCCAGATCAAGCCATTTAAGTCGCTGCGTATATCACGGGAAAATAGGTGTAGAATTAATTCAATGAAAAAACTGTTTATTTACAGTCACTTAGAGTTTTGAAAATCCGCGTGTCGGCGGTTCGATTCCGCCCCCAGCCACCACCAATTAAGTCCACAAATGTGGGCTTTTTTTACGTCTAAAGCTTCTATTGCTTAACTTCTTGTCCATTCATGTAAGTACTTTTGTATTTCACACTGCCATCCTTATTCCACGCAGTTTCTGCGCCTACTTTATTGCCATCGACAAACTGACTTTGCACGCGCATTTGCCCATTTTCATACCACTGCGTAAAGCTTCCGTGCTCCCGCCCACCTTTGTAGTTGGCTTCTAGCTTTAGCTGGCCGCTTTCATACCACTGTTTCCAAACACCATCCTCTTTATCATCGACATAGTTAGTTTGGATATATAGCGCACCACTGGCGTACCAGAAAGTTTCGAGCCCCTGCTTTTTACCTTTTTCGATGTGCACTTCATATTTAGGCTTGCCATCTGCATACTGTTCTTTTTGAGTGCCAGTAAAATTTTTATCATAGACTGGTTGGGCAAGTGATGTAACTGCATAAGTGATAAAAACTAGGCAGCTTAATATTGCGTTGAATATTTTCATAAAATTTTTGATTGATTGATGATGTTGTTTTGATGGCAAATACACTTTTTTGTTCCACGCTAGCGCTGAACAACAAAAAAGCCACACTAGGTGGCTTTTTATTTCTTATTCAAACAGGCTTATTCAGCTGGCACAAAATCTGGCAATGGCGCTACGCCTTCAGGTAAGGCTTCAGCAGAAATTGCTTCTGAAGCAGGCTCATCAGCATAAACAACAGGAACAGCATTTAAAGCAAATACAGCAATTAACAAAGCTAATACTTTCTTCATTATTTCTCTCCCAAAAACTGTTTAAATGATTTTCTTAAAAGCGCTTGAATAAGTCATAAGCGAACTAAATATTGTACCTATTTATAGCGATTGGCAATTAGTAAAAAACAATAAAAACTATTGATAAAATGCCATCACTCAATCTCTACCATCACTTCGTTTCGTCTCAAAAATGGCAATGTCCAAGGCGGGTTGTATCTTGCCAATTCGGGATTGCCCAAAGTTTTTAGCTTCTTGTTGCCGGTCCACTCTTTTAATTCAGCTACTCTTTTCGCCATCTTTTCTTCATCAACCAAACCTGAAAATCGAAGCACTGCAAATTTCTGGCTAGGGATTGATTTGATAGTAACCTGCGGATTGTTAGGCTTAGGTAAAGTCTCTAAAGTATATTGGCTGGGCATCACAAAATATACTTTCCAGCCCTGATTCGATTGCTGAGCACCAACAGGGGCAGTCATCGATATCTTCTCAGCACTTGGCTCTACCGATACTGGCGCTGTCATGCTTATTTTTTCAGACTTGCCAGACTGCGCTGTGTTATTTCCAAAAATAAAATCGGCAATGAGCCTAAATCCCTTACTTGAAGATTCTCGCATATCGCCATCCACCAACACCTCAGCAATGATCTTCGGGGCATAGTCTCGCAACTCAAAGGCTTGGTCTTTTTCAAGTAGCGTGTATTTTGGTTCTTCAATAGCCATGGCGTTATTTGCAAATGTGAGTAAGATTAATGGCCATAGTATCACCGCTAATCTTCCTAAGTAATTAAAGCTGTTAAGCCGTTTTCTCATGATTTCGTTAACCCTCGGTTGAATAATTGATTGACTATAGCCACATTAATCATTTAACGGGTATATAGTTATAATTACAATCATTGATTGGTCTAGTTGCCATGAGAACACAGAGCCTTTTTCACTTCACTAAAAAATTAGACACGCTATTTTCTATTCTTGAGAATGGCTTTTGGCCGCAATACTCTTTTGAAGATATTCACTGGGTCAGTGACACTGACTTCTATGGCAATGCCATGGTATGTTTCTGTGATATCTCACTATCAAAACTAGATGAACATACCGCGTTTTATGGTCGCTATGGCATAGGCATGAAAAGAGACTGGGGCATCAAAAAAGGACTCAATCCTTTACTGTATATCTCTGAAAAGTCGCTATTGTCGACCTCGTTAAAAGGGCTTTTTTCAAACCCCAACGACCATCGAAATACTAAATTCTATGTGATGACTTCCCTTGCTTTTACTAAGCCGCTCAAAGGGAAAATGCAAGTGGGAAACAAAGTATTAGAAAAAGACTTTTACGAAGAGTGTGAATGGCGATACGTAGACACCTCGCATGGCGGGGTTTTGCATGATGAGGGCAACGTGAAAGGCATTGAGCGAAACAACCTACTCTGCCGTTCCAATCCCTTGAAGTTTAAACCCTGTGATGTTAGGTACCTGCTCGTTGAGTCCGAGAGTGATTTAACCAAACTGGTTGATTTTATCTATACAAAAATGGATCATTTTTCTGCCGACGACCTCAAGCTTTTGACGACTAAAATTATTCTGCTAAAAGATTTGAAGGAAGATATTTAGTAGGCTTTTCAAGCAATAAAAAAGGCAGCCTAGGCTGCCTTTTTTCATAACAAGTAACGCTTATTGCGCTTTATGCATGAAGTCATGTACTTCATCACGACTTACTGTGCCGTCTTTGTCAGCATCAATCGCGTCAAAATTTTTGTACACTTTTTTCAATTGTTTTGCTTCGTCTTTGGTCAAAGTGCCATCTGCATCTTTGTCTGCCGCTGCAAACTCTTTTGAGCGTTTTTGATGAAGCTTGTCATGCTCGTTGTGTTTTTTACGCCCACAAACATTAAGTTCTTCTTTAGTCAGCGTACCATCTTTGTCTGTGTCCATCACGTCAAACTTTTCACCGCATACTGCTTTCGCTTCTTCACGGTCTAATGTGCCATCTTTGTCTTTATCAGCTTGCTCGAAAGTCACTTTAGTATGCATTTTGCAATGCTCACCCATGCCATCATGGTCGGCAAAAGCCGTGGCAGTTGTTGTAAACATCGCTGCAATCAATAATGCTTGGATTTTTTTCATCATTCTTCTCCAGTAAATAAATTAAGTCTCCAAATCTGACAGCACTTTACCATAGCAAGTTCAAAAAAAGTTGATACAAATCAATTGATAGTGATTGCCTAATCAATGAAAATTAAAGTAGAAACCCGACTTGAATAGTGGGAATAAATTCCCATTGTTATCATATAATACATTTTTTATATTTCGCATCACTTTACATAAAGAGGCGTTTTAATGGCTAATTTCAAGCAGATTTATCAGAAGTTTCTAAATCTCGCAAACGCAGTGGAAGAGCTTTCAGAGTTCCCAACACTTGATCCTGTTGAGCAAAAATTGTTGGCCTTGCTTAGCAAATATTGGTCTGGAAAACAAAAAATTACAGTAGTTGAAGCAATGCATATGACGAGTGATATCTCAACATCCACTATTTTCCGTTATCTCAAAAAATTGCGCCAAAAAGGCTATATTGAGTTGGTAGTGGATGATCTAGACAACCGCGTAAAATATGTCTCTCCAACCCCTATGACAGATAGCTACTTCAACAAAATGGGTAAGTTATTGTTGAAAGCCACCAGCTAAAAAATCGACTGAGGTGTACCTTTGCATTTGTTTTTAAATAATCTCCAAAAAGCTACGCTTTGTATTGGAGGCGTCGCATTAGCGTGGGTTTTATTTTTTAGATTAAATAGTTCTATTTTTTCTTATCTTGAACAAACGCAATTTGTTAACTGGATTTTTATGCCGGCCGGCGTGCGTTTGTTATCCGTCCTATTGTTTGATGAGTATGCAGTGATTGGACTTTTTATAGGTGCACTTATTACGAGTCCTGTCATCGGCACAAACCTCACGGAATCTTTAGTGATTAGTCTCATTTCTGCGCTTAATCCCTACGTCGCCATTTGCATCACAAAACGATTACTGAAATTAGATAACCTGCTTAAGAAGCTTAGTGCAAAAGAACTTATCTTAATGGGTTTTTTTTCTGCCATATTTAACTGCTTAAGCCACCATTTATATTTCCAATTAGAATCGTTAAAAACTTCTTGGGCTAACTGCGCAACCATGTTTATTGGCGACTTACTTGGCATCACCATTACGCTCATTCTTTTTAACATGTCGTTAAAACTCATTAGAAGATCAACGATCACAACAGTCGAGCAATAACGTAGCGCATATGAAAAAACATCAAGACATTGAAGCGACAGAGCTTCATTCGCTACTCGAAACGCAACAAATCTATCTTATTGATGTTCGCAATGATGATGAGGTCGCCCGTGGAGTAATTCCAGGCGCCACTTACATTACCCTGTCATCTATTCCATCCGTTAACTTTTCACAGTTAGAAAACCAAACCGTGGTATTTTATTGCCATGCTGGCGTGCGCTCTGCACAAGCCGCTGCATTCGTTGCAGATCAAATTGAAGCGAACATTTATAATTTGCGCGGCGGTGTGTTAGCTTGGGCGAATGCTGGATTTGGATTTACAGAGCTTAAATAAAAACATCATGAATTTTGACCAAGAATTAAATACCCGCGGCCTTAAATGCCCGCTCCCAATTTTGCGCTGCAAAAAAGCACTTTCTGAATTAGAAGCTGGTCAGGTACTCAAAGCCTATGCCACTGACCCAGGTGCTGTAAAAGACTTTCAAGCATTTTGCAAACAAACTGGACATATCATGCTTTCTTTAGATGAAACTAAAGAGGCGGATACACCCGTGTTTGTTTTCCACATACAAAAAAAGGCGGGCTAGTTTCTCACTAGGCCGCCTTTTTTAAGTTAACTCAATCAAACTTATTTAGCTAATTTTGCCAATTGCGCATTGAGTTTATCTAGGCTCGCTGTAAATTCCGCAACACGGGCTTTTTCTTGCTCAACCACTGCCGCTGGCGCACGGGCTACAAAACTTTCATTGGTTAACTTGCCATTTGCTTTCGCAATTTCACCTGACAAACGTGCAATTTCTTTACCCAAGCGATCTTTTTCAGCGGCAACATCAATCTCAATTTTTAGCATGAGTCTGAAATCACCCGCCAATGCAACCGGTGCATCCGCTTCTGGTAAATCAGCCACAATTTCTACATCTGCTAACTTAGCGAGGGCTTTTAAATGTGGCGCATAAGCTTGTAATTTAGTGACATCGCCGGCGGCAATTAATGGCACTTTAGTCGCAGGCGAGATATTCATTTCACCGCGCAAGCTACGACAAGCGTCAACCGATTCTTTTAGTAAAGCCACCCAAGCCTCTGCTGCCTCATCAACCTTCTCAGGCTGAGCCTTAGGATAGGCTTCCAGCATAATACTTGGGCCTGTACGACCGCTCATTTTGCCTATGGTTTGCCAAATTTCTTCAGTGATAAACGGCATGACTGGATGTGCCAAACGAAGAATGGTTTCTAGCACGCGAAGCAATGTACGGCGAGTTGCGCGTTTTTCAGCGTCTGTCCCTAGCTGGATTTGCACTTTCGCAAGCTCCAAATACCAATCGCAATACTCATCCCAAACAAACTTATAAATGCTTTGTGCGACGTTATCAAAACGATAATCTGCAAAGCCTTTTTCAATATCAGCTTCCACACGTTGCAATAAACTCACAATCCAGCGATCTGCTTGCGAGAAGCTCAAATAGCCCTCTGGCTGAGAACTGCATTGCTCAAGACCACAATCTTGACCTTCAGTATTCATCAATACAAAACGTGTTGCATTCCAAAGTTTATTGCAGAAATTACGGTAACCTTCACAACGCTGCATATCAAATTTGATATCGCGACCAGGGCTGGCAAGGCTTGCAAACGTAAAGCGCAAAGCATCCGTACCAAAGGCTGAAATACCTTCAGGAAATTCTTTGCGCGTTTTCTTTTCAATGCTTTCTGCCTGCTTAGGATTCATCAAGCCTGTCGTGCGCTTTTTCAATAAATCTTCTAGCGAAATGCCATCAATCAAATCAATCGGATCAAGTACATTGCCTTTTGATTTAGACATTTTTTGGCCTTCGGCATCGCGAATTAAGCCGTGCACATAAACATCTTTAAATGGAATTTTTCCTGTGATGTGCTTGGTCATCATGACCATACGCGCCACCCAGAAGAAAATAATATCGAAACCGGTCACCAGCACAGAGGAAGGCAGGTATTGCTGAAGGGCAATATTGGCAGCATCTTTCGCTTCGTCGCCAGTCCAGTCTAAAGTGGAGAAAGGCCAAAGCGCTGAAGAATACCAAGTGTCGAGGACATCATCATCTCGTTTCAAGTTGCCTGCATAACCATCTTTGGCGGCCAAAGCTTTTGCTTCAGCTTCATCATGTGCCACATACACTTTGCCATCATCGCTATACCAAGCAGGGATTTGATGCCCCCACCAAAGCTGGCGAGAAATACACCAATCTTGAATGTTATTGAGCCATTGGTTGTAAGTATTGACCCAATTTTCTGGATAAAACTTAATCTCACCAGAAGCCACAACATCTATCGCTTTTTGCGTAATGCTCTTACCATCTGCCGATGGTTTACTCATCGCCACAAACCATTGATCAGTCAACATCGGCTCAATTACAACGCCTGTACGGTCGCCGCGTGGCACTTTGAGTTTATGCTTATCAATCTTAACTAAATAACCTTGAGCTTCTAAATCAGCAACAATTTGCTTACGCGCTGCAAAGCGCTCTAAACCTTGATACTGTTTAGGGGCAGCTTCGTTCACAAAGCCTTCTAGGTTCAAAATGCCTATCATAGGCAAGTTGTGGCGCTGACCAACTGCATAATCATTAAAGTCATGCGCAGGAGTCACTTTGACCACGCCAGTACCGAACTCTTTATCCACATAATCATCGGCAATAATCTGGATTTCACGGTCGCACAATGGCAATTTCACATGTTTGCCAATCAAGTGCTTGTAACGCTCATCTTCTGGATGCACCATCACCGCAACGTCACCCAACATAGTTTCTGGACGTGTCGTCGCAACGATTAATTGACCCGAGCCATCCGCCAAAGGATAGCTGATATGCCACATTGAGCCATCTTCTTCTTCAGAAATTACTTCCAAGTCAGAAACAGCCGTGCCGAGCTTAGGGTCCCAATTCACGAGACGCTTACCGCGGTAAATCAGACCCTCGTTATATAAGCGCACGAAGCTTTCTGTGACCACTTTATTGAGACCAGCATCCATCGTGAAGCGCTCACGGGACC
This sequence comes from Pseudomonadota bacterium, assembly GCA_046047035.1. Lineage (GTDB taxonomy): Bacteria > Pseudomonadota > Gammaproteobacteria > Burkholderiales > Methylophilaceae > Methylopumilus_A. The sequence continues at coordinate 1,949 of JBJOIS010000005.1, read as the reverse complement.
AGTCAGGCGAGGTACCCAATCGGCGCATTTGCTTGGTAATCGTGCCGCCTGAGTACTCTTTCCACTCCCACACTTTTTCTAGGAACTTCTCACGACCCAAGTCATGGCGGCTCACACCTTGCGCATCTAGTTGACGCTCAACAACGATTTGCGTTGCAATCCCTGCATGGTCAGTGCCCGGCTGCCAAAGCGTGTTATCGCCGCGCATGCGGTGGTAACGCGTTAACGCATCCATGATGGTTTGATTAAAACCATGCCCCATATGCAGAGTGCCCGTTACATTTGGCGGAGGAAGCAAGATGCAGAAGTTATCTTGCTTAGTCGTGTCTAAACCAGCAGCGTAATAGCCTTGGCTTTCCCAAAATTCATACCACTTACTTTCAAGGTTTTTGGGGTCAAAGGACTTGGCAAGTTCGCTACCTGCCGCTGTATTGTTTTGTTGGGTGTCAGTATTCATGACGTAATTTTAACATAAGGCCTTGTATCAGCCATATCAGCTTGAAAGCCGTCATCAAAAATTAGGTTGGGGATTTTGTGCCACAGACTGGGCACTTTGAATCTTTACTAAGCTTAATCGTGCGCCATTCCATCGCCAGCGCATCTAGTAATAGCAAACGGCCTTCCAGACTCTTACCAATCTTCATTAAAAGCTTCATCGCCTCAGCAGCCTGCGCTGTACCTATCATGCCCACCAGCGGAGCAAATACGCCATTCTCCGAACAACGCATTTCAGTATCCGTGCCATCATCTGGGAACAAACAGTGGTAACAAGGGCTGGCCTCATGCCTAAAATCGAACACGGTAATTTGGCCCTCAAAGCCAATCGCCGCGCCTGAAACCAACGGCTTTTTATGTTGGTGACAAAGTCGATTGAGCGCATAGCGCGTCGCAAAGTTATCTGAGCAATCAAGCACCACATCAGCCGCTTTAATTAAAGCCGCCATGCTGACTTCCGTTGATTTTTCTTGTACTGTATTGACGACCACCTCAGGGTTGATCGCCTTGATGGTCTGCTGAGCGGAAGCTGCTTTATTCATGCCCACTGACGACGTGGTATGGATGATCTGACGCTGCAAATTAGTTAAATCCACCTCATCAAAGTCACAGATGGTTATCGTGCCGACACCGCCCGCGGCCATGTACAAAGCGGCTGGCGAACCTAGTCCGCCAGCACCCACTATCAACGCATGGCTTTTGGTAAGGGCCTCTTGGCCCTCATAAGCGATGGAAGGGAGGAGGATGTGGCGGCTGTATCGGAGGAGCTGATTGTCGTTCATGTGCTGAATTTTACCAGCAAGCGTTAACCATACTAAGCACTAATCTTTGACGACATAAAAATATGCCCGCAAGGCAATACCAGCCTTCGATTCCATAAAGTTGGCTTTGTTTTTTCTAGGTGACTATTTTTTAAGTTTTTTACAAATGAGAATTAGTCCGTTTTGTAAATTGACCCTTTTAATATAGGCCATCCTTTTCCTCTGCAAGCGCCTTTAGCATGTCAGCGATCTCCCACTCGCAACCACCGCAGCCTGAGAGCGCACCCGTTCGACGAGAGATGGCTTCGGTATCGAGGCCCTGCTCAAAAAGGAGACGAACCTTTGCGCGCGTGGTCCCACTGCAGTGGCAAATTACTTCGTCCTCAGCATTAACTTTAATCGTGCTCATCCAAGAAATTTTATATGTAAAAGTCTCAGGTATCCAATGATTAATTGAATATGTAAAACTAAGATAGTGCGCAAAAGTACAGAGGAAAGAAAAGGCGTAAAAGTATTGCTGCGCTGAGCACGTAACACTTATTTACTATCTTATATTACAAGGAAAGTTGGGGTGGCTGATGGGGCTCGAACCCACGACAACTGGAATCACAATCCAGGGCTCTACCAACTGAGCTACAGCCACCATAAAGCTGGATTTGTATGGCCTGCCCGACAGGAATCGAACCTGTAACC